>NZ_JAGHWU010000070.1:0-69854 GCF_017746145.1 Xanthomonas sp. D-99
CGGGTCTGCTTACGCTTGCCCAAGCCCTCAGCGTCACCGAACGTCAGCTGCATGGATGAATCCTCTACATAAGGCGATAGTGTCGCGCATCTGCGGTGAGTTGATCAGACCTTCCTTAGAGTGCGCTGTTCGCACATCCCTCATTACGTCGTGTTTCCAGCACGTTTTGTCAGCCTCTCAAGCTTAAATCGGTGTGTGGATGTCGGGTGCGGCGATTTCTCAAGCTCGCAATCAGCAGACCTTGCAGACCGAACGGACTCCGCTTTTACGAATCCCGAATCCCGAATCCCGTCACCTGACCGGCATGCCCGGCTGTGCGCCGCTGTCGGCGTCCAGCAGCGCCAGGGCGCCGCCGTCGAAGCCAGCCGACAAGATCATGCCTTCGCTGATGCCAAAGCGCATCTTGCGCGGGGCCAGGTTGGCAATGAACACCACGCTGCGGCCGACCAGCGTTTCCGGTTCGCCGTAGCTGGCGCGAATGCCGGAGAAGATCTGCCGCGTGCCCAGTTCGCCGGCGTCCAGTTCGAAACGCAGCAACTTGTCCGAGCCTTCCACGAATTCGCACACCAGCACCTTGCCGATGCGTAGGTCGAGCTTGGCGAAATCGTCGATACCGATGAGGCCGGGATTGGTGGTTTGGGATTCGGGATTCGCAACGGCGGCAGGCTTTGCGTCAGCCTTGCTCGGTGCGGGCTTGGTGGTGGTGGCTGGTGCTGCGGGTGCGGCGAGGGTGTCCTTGGAAGCGTCGGTCATGGCGTCGATCAGTTTGGGGTCGATACGGGTAAACAGGGCGGTGTAGGGCTGGATCGTGTGCGCTGTCAGCGGGCCGATCACGTCTTCCCAACTGGTCATCGGCGCCGACAGGAAGGCCTCGGCTTCGGCGCAGGTGCGCGGCAGGATCGGCTTGAGCGCGGCCACCAGGATGCGGAACAGGTTCAGGCCCTGCGTGCAGACCGACTGCAGCTGCGCATCGGCGCCATCCTGCTTGGCGATCACCCACGGTTTGGTGTCGTCGATGTATTTATTGGCCTCGTCGGCCAGTGCCATGGTCTGGCGGATCGCGCTGGCGGCATCGTTGCGTTCGTAGGCCTCGCGGATCGGTGCCAGGGCGGCGACGAAGCGGTCGTACTGGGCGGCATCGGGTAGTGCGTCGGCCAGCTTGCCGTCGAAGCGCTTGCCGATGAAGCCGGCGCAGCGGCTGGCCAGGTTGACGAACTTGCCGACCAGGTCCGCATTCACCCGTGCGATGAAATCGCCCAGGTTGAGGTCAAGGTCGTCCACGCCGCCGGAGGACTTGGCCGCGAAGTAGTAACGCAGCGCTTCCGGTTCCAGGCCGACATCCAGGAAGGTCCGCGCCATCACGAAGGTGCCGCGCGACTTGGACATCTTGGCGCCGTCCACGGTCAGGTAGCCGTTGACGTGCAGCCGGGTCGGCGCGCGGTGGCCGGTGCCGTGCAGCACCGCCGGCCAGAACAGGCCGTGGAAATTGACGATGTCCTTGCCGATGAAGTGATGCAGCTCGGTCTGGGTGCCGGCCACCAGATGCGCATCGAAGTCTTCGCCCATCTGCGCGCACAGCGTCTTGAAGCTACACAGGTAGCCGATCGGCGCGTCCAGCCACACGTAGAAATACTTGCCCGGCTGGCCGGGAATCTGGAAGCCGAAATACGGCGCATCGCGCGAGATGTCCCAGGCGCGCAGGCCGCCTTCGGCGTCCAGCCATTCCTTGAGCTTGGCCTTGACCCCGGGCAGCGCCACATCGCCGGCAAGCCACTGCCGCAGGAAGCCGTCGAAATGGCCCACTTCGAAGAAGAAATGCTCCGAATCGCGCAGTTCCGGGGTGGCGCCTGAAATCACCGACTTCGGTTCCTTCAGCTCGGTCGGCGCATAGGTGGCGCCGCACACTTCGCAGTTGTCGCCGTACTGGTCGGCGCTGCCGCAGTTGGGACAGATGCCCTTGATGTAGCGGTCCGGCAGGAACATGCCCTTGGCCGTATCGTAGAACTGCGCCACCGAGCGCCGGCTGATGTGGCCGGCAGCATCGAGCTTGGCGTAGAAGGCTTCGGTGAGCTCGCGATTGACCGGCGAATTTGTCGAATCGTAGTGGTCGAAGGTCACTCCGAACGCCGCGAAATCGCGCTCGTGGCTGGCCTGGACGTTGGCGATGAAGGCTTCCGGGGTCACCCCGGCCTTCTCGGCAGCCAGCATGATCGGCGTGCCATGGGTGTCGTCGGCACAGACGAACCAGGTCTTGTCGCCGCGCAACCGGCGTGCGCGCACCCAGATATCGGCCTGGATGTAGCCGACCAAGTGGCCAAGATGCAGCGGGCCGTTGGCATACGGCAGGGCGGTAGTGACGAGTGCGGTGCGGGTCATGGCAGGCGTAATGCGGGGGACACGCGATTATCGCACTAGTCGTGAGCCGGGATTGGGGATTGCTCAAGGCAGGATCAGGCCGCCTGCCTGTCGAGCCGCGCGGCCTTAGCCATCTCTGCAGCAGCGGAAGCAATGATCCCGCTCATAGGACAAGCCCCAACATGCGCCTGCGCGCAAAAAAAGGCGCCCCGAAGGACGCCCGCTTTTGCAATCACCAATCCCGAATCCCGAATCCCGAATCGATTACTCACGCACCCACGTCTGGGTCCGGCCCAGCGCTTCGATACCGACATAGCCGCGCATCTGCAGCTTCTTGCCGCCGTCGGTGAGGGTGATCTTGGACTTGTAGGTCTTGCCCTTGGCCGGGTCGAGTACCGAGCCACCGCTCCACACCGCGGTGCCGTCGGGCTTGAGGCCCCACAGGATGGTCATGCCCTTGATCGGCTTGCCCTTGAGCGCGCCATCGCACTTGTCGCAGACCGGGTTGGGCCCCTTGGACGACTGCAGGATCTCGACCACCTTTCCGCTCAGCGTGCCATTGGCGGCCTGCTCGATCTGCACCACCGATTTGGGCTTGCCGGTTTCATCGTCGATGGTCGTCCAGCGGCCTACCGGCGAATCGGCCGCATGGGCCATCAGCGAAGCGGCCGCCAGCGGCAGGGCGAGCAACAGGGTCTTGAAGGTCTTGCGCATGGTTCCCCTCCCAGGGTTTGCTTGGGCCACCGTCGGCGGCCTGAACGCGAATGTATCCCGTGGAGTATGGTTGCGGAAAGATGCACTGCGGGATGCGTTCATGCGTGCGCTGCGGGCATCGCCGTGGCCCAGGCCGGTGACTGACCTTGCGCTGATCGCGCGCCACAGCAGACGCGCGGGAGCAGCGCATGCCGTGCCCTGTCCTGCGCCTGCTGCTTCAGTGATCGCCGATCAGTTGGCCGCCAGGCTGATCCGCTTCCGATTGTCGTCCGGCACCCGGTCAATCAGCTTGTTGTCGGGGTCGAAGCCGGCTTCGACGGGCAGGGCGTCCACCGTCAGCGTGAAGCTGGGCGTGGCGCTGGTGACGTGCCGCCGCTGTAGCGCCAGCACCGGCGCAGGTGCGTTCTTGTCGGCGGGCTGGCCATAGATCCCGACCTCGATCCAGTCGTCCATCGGCACTGCATGTTCCTTGCCGCGCCCATCGGCCTGCAGCTTGGCCGCCTGCGCCTGCACGGTCACATCGAAGCGTCCATCCGGGCGCTTGCGGGCCTGAGCGCTCACCACACGGTTGTCGTAAAACGTGATCCTTTCGAACAGGTCGGTGATCATTGCTTGCTGATCGGGGCCTGCTTCGGCACGAATGGCCTGTAGCAGTTCGGCCGAGGTGGTATAGGGCGGTTGCTGAAACGCCTTGGCCTGCAGGAAGCGCTGCAACGCGCGATTGAGCGCCTGTTCGCCGATCTCCTCACGCAGGCGATAGAACGCCAGCGACCCCTTGCGGTAATGGATGTACTGCTGGTTCTCCACCCGGTACAGCGGCAGCTCATCGATCGTTTCGCCGCCGCGCCCTTCCAGGTAGCGGTCCAGTTCGTATTTAAGGAAGCTGCGCATGTGCGTGCGCCCGTATTCGCGCTCCATCACCATCAGCGCCGAGTACTGCGCCAGCGATTCGGACAACATCGTGGCGCCTTGCACATTCGCACCGATCACCTGATGCGCCCACCACTGATGCGCCACTTCATGCGCGGTGACGTAGAACACGTAGTCGATGTCGTCCTTGTCGCGCAGGTCGGCGATGAACCCGATCGATTCGGAGTAGGGGATGGTGTTGGCAAACGACTGCGCAAACCCCGCATAGCCCGGGAACTCGATGATGCGCACCTGATGATGCTGGTATGGGGTGAAATTGGCTTCGTAATAGGTCAACGATTTCTGCACGCCTTCGATCATGCGTTGCACGTTGTACGGGTGCTTGGGATCGTAATAGATCTCGATCGGAACGTTTTTGTAATAGCCCTTGCGCGCCTGCCAGCGCGCCGACAGGTACGCATAGAAGTTGAGCATCGGGCGATCCATCACGTAGCGGAAGCAACGCCTGCCAGCCTGCCGGAATTCCTTCTGCAGATAGCCCGGTGCCAGTGCAATCTGGTCCGGTGCGGTGCAGATGGTGCTGGCGAAGCTGAGCCAGTCGGCATCGTCGCTGACGTAGGTGTTGGCGCGTGCGGCCTGGTCTTCCAGTTTGGGCATGCGCGTCGGTTCGCCCAGGCCACGCTTGCGGCGGTCGTTGCGGTCGGTGATCTCGGTCTGGGTGTTGTAGCCGAACCAGGGCAGTGCCTGACTGTTGAAGAAGCTGCCGTTGGCGACCAGATCGGTCTGTGCCTGCCCGGCGATGATGCCATGCGGGTGCTGGTCCACGCGGAAGCGGAACACGCGCTCTTCGCCAGGTTGCAGTGGGCGCTGCAGGCGATAGATGCGGTAGCCGGCCGGAATGTCGTGGGTGATCAACGTCTGCCCGCCCAGGTCGACGTTCACCAGGCTACGGTCGCCCGTGCGCCCCTGCATGCCGATATGCACCTCGTTGATCGGCGCGCTATGGGAATTACGCACGGTCCAGGTGGCATCGATCACGACCGACTGCGTTTCCGGGTGCAGATCGACATGATTGTCCACGGCAATGATGCGCGGCTGCGGCAGGTCCTTGTACTTGCGGTAATCGCGCTCGTAGCGTGCCTGCAGGTCCAACTGCTGCTCCGGCGACAGGAAACTGTTGTAGACGTTGGTGTTCCAGTACAGCCAACCACCGATCGCCGCAAAGCCAAGCAGGCTCACCGCCAATGCCGCGCCGGTGGGGCTGCGCAGACGCTGCGATGCCAGGCGCAGCCGCTGGCGCAGTCCATGGCCGACCCCACGCGGCCAGAACGCCGAGGACAGCAGCAACAAGGCCAGCAGGAACACGCCCCAATAGCCCTGGAACCACAGCTGCCCGGGCAGGAAGTGGCCGAAGCCGTTCATGTCCGAATACGGTGCGTTGGGCCAGCTTCCGAAGTTGTACAGGTTCTGCGTGTAGTCCAGCATCGACAACACCGATTGCCCGATCAACACCAGCATCAGCATTGCATAGCCGACGAACTTGTTTTTGCTCAATAACTGCAGCACCAGGGCCATACCGCCCATCAGCACATACAGCACCGACCCAAGCGCCAGGGTCTTCAGATACAGCAGCGGCTCGATCGTGGTGTAGCCACGGCCAAGTTGCAGCGCGATCGAGGTCAACGCACCGGCGAGCTGGAAGCTGGCGATCACGGCCAGCAAGGCGACGAACTTGCCGAGCAGGGGAACCCAGTCCGGCACCGGCATGGCATCGGTGATGCCGTCGATGCGGTTGCTGCGTTCTTTCCATACCAGTTCGCCGGCATAGAACAGCACCACGATGATCAGCAGAAAGCTGTAGCTGTTCTGCAGCGCTTGCAGCATCAATGAGGTGACCGGCAGCACGGCGGTGCCGTACATGCGTGCATTGAACAATGCGGTGGGGATGAAGTTGGCCAGGCCCAGCACCAGCAGCACCACGAACGGTGCGCTACGCAGCACGCCGAGCGTATCGAAACGGATCTGGCGCAGCAGTTGCCGAAAGGCGGTGCTGGCCGCGAAGACGGGCGTCACGCTGAGGCGGGTGGTGTTGACGCGCACTCCGGCTGCCTGCGCGCTGGAGGATGCGGCAGGCACCGCGCCGCGACGACGACGCGTGCCGCTGCGTTCGGTGCGGAAAAGTGCAAAGGTCGCGGCGAACAACACGCCGCTCATGCCCAGCCACAGGGCGCGATTGGCGAGCAGGTAACCCGTCAATGGGGGAAGCTGCAGGTTGCGTTGTTCCGCCGACCAGTAGCGCAGCGTTTGCGACAGTGCGCGGATGCCGAGTGGATCGGACAGGGTCGCAACCCAAACGTTGTCCAGGTCCGATAGCAGCGCCCGGCTCACGCCATACAGCACGAAAAACACGATGACGCCGATGTAGACCCACAGAATGCTACGCGTGGTCACCGCAAGCACCGACAGCAGCGCGGTGGTGAACAGTAGGTTGGGCAGCACCAGCACCAGCAGCGACCACAGGTACGGCAGCAGCGCGACCGGCCCGAGCCTCGCCTGGTCGATCCATGGCATGAACTGCGCCACAAACATGCCCAGCGCGATCACCAGATACATCACCGTGCCGGCAATCAACGCTGCGGCGATGCGGCCTGCCAGGTAATCGCGGCGGCGCACCGGTGTGGAAAACACCAGCTCTGCGAAGCCCAACTCGAAATCGCGCAGCAAGGCATTGCTGACAAACAGCGCAGCCACCAGTAGGCCGAGCAAGGTAAAAATCGCCAGCACGCTGGCAATCACGGTTGGCGCATTGCGCAATACATTGCCGATACCGCCGCCGATCTGCACGGCATCGCTGGACAGCGCGGCGAAGGCCAGTAACGCATACAGCGCGGCCAACAACCACAAAAACGGCGAGCGCAGTTGTTCGCGCAGCTCGAAGCGCAGGAACGCCAGGATCATGGCCGTGCTCCGTCAGGCAGCCAACGCCTGCTTGCGCAGGCGCTGGAAATAGACATCCTCAAGATCGGGAGCGACTTGTTCGAAACCCGGTTCCGGGCAGTCCGCACTGAACACGTGGATCACCGGATGGCCGGCGATCAGGCGTGTGGACAGCACGGTGAAGCGCGCTTCGTAGTCGGGCAGGGTGCTCTTGCTGACCTGCTTGCGCCAGACCTGCTGGCTGAGCATGTCGATGGCATCGGCCGGCCGTCCGGTCAGCAATACCTGTCCCTTGTTCATGATGGCCATCGTCGGGCACAGGTCGGTGACGTCTTCGACGATGTGGGTGGACAGGATCACCACCACGTTCTCGCCAATTTCGGCCAGCAGATTGAGGAAACGGTTGCGTTCCTCCGGATCCAGCCCGGCGGTCGGCTCGTCGACGATGACCAGCTGCGGGTTGCCCAGCAGCGCCTGCGCAATGCCGAAACGCTGGCGCATACCGCCGGAATAGGTGCCGAGCTTGCGCTTGCGCGCGTCCCAGAGATTGACCTGCTGCAGCAGGCGTTCCACCACTTCCTTGCGCTGTGCCCGGTTGGTGAGCCCCTTGAGCACGGCGAAATGATCGAGCAGGTCGAGCGCGCTGACCTTCGGGTACACGCCGAAATCCTGCGGCAGATAGCCCAACCGGCGCCGCAACAGGTCCTTGTCCTTGAGCACGTCGATGCTGCTGCCGTCGGCAGCGGTCAGCGTCACGCTGCCCGAGTCCGGCTCCTGCAAGGTTGCCAGCGTGCGCATCAGCGAGGACTTGCCGGCACCGTTGGGGCCAAGCAATCCGAACATGCCGCGGGGAATGTCGAGCGAGACGCCTTGCAGCGCATGCACGCCATTGGCGTAGGTCTTGGACAACGCGCGGATCTGCAACATGGACGGTCCTGTGCCCTGGGTTGTGAAGATCTTCAGGGCGTTGCCGCATGGCCGCATGCGCCGGAAGTCATGTCACATCGACGCACAGACGCGGTGGATGCGACCGCACCGCGCAACCGGCTGCGAGGTCTGCCGGTTCTAACCGACCTCGTACAACTCCAGCGGCAGCTCGTCCGGGTCGGCGAAGAAGGTGAAGCGGCGTCCGGTGTATTCGTCGATGCGGATGTCTTCGGTCGCCACGCCGTGTGCGTTGAGATGCGCGACCGCCGCATCCAGATCGTCGACGCGAAAGGCAAGGTGGCGCAAGCCGCGCGCTTCGGGGCGGCTGGGCCGCAGCGGTGCGTTGGGGAACGAGAACAGCTCGATCTGTCCGCCATCGGGCAGCGCCAGATCCAGCTTCCACGAATCGCGCGCCTGTCGGTAATGCTCATCGAGCACACGCAGGCCCAGAATTTCGCAATAGAACCGTTTGGATGCCGCGTAGTCGCCAGCGATGATTGCCACGTGGTGAATTCCGGCGAGCATCATGCGGCGCTCCACCGCAGTGTTTCAGGCAATGCGATCACTCTCGCCGTGTTCGAGCATGCGCAGCGCGTGGGCGCACTGGCAATCGAACGCGCAGCAAGCTCGGCATCGCTTGCGCGGGAGGCACCGTTTGGATTGGGCCTGCGCGTAGGCAGGGCCGCGGTGGCGAGGCGGCGCGCGGATGTGTGCAAATCCGGAAGGCGGTGATGGGGCATGGGAAGGGGCGAGCAGAGACCGATCAGCAGCATACCCGCGCACCAGTGAGCGGTCTTGCATCACAACTCGACTGCGCGCGGCTTTGCCCGTCTGCGTGCGCGTGGCAGGATGGAGTCCCCCGATCAGATGCCCCCATGCCCGAGCCGTCGTCCGCCACCGCACCGCAGTTCCAGCGCAGCATGCAGGTGCGCCATCTGGTGATGCTGTCGCTGGGCGGCGTGATCGGCACCGGCCTGTTCTTCAACACCGGCTACATCATTGCCAGCACCGGCGCGCTGGGCACGGTACTGGCGTACCTGATCGGTGCACTGGTGGTGTACCTGGTGATGCAATGCCTGGGCGAGCTGGCGGTGGCGATGCCGCAAACCGGTGCGTTTCATGTGTATGCCGCGCGCTACCTCGGCCCGGCGACCGGCTATGTGGTGGCGTGGTTGTACTGGTTGACCTGGACGGTGGCATTGGGTTCGAGCCTGACGGCCGCAGCGTTCTGCATGCAGTACTGGTTTCCACACAGCCCGGCGTGGCCGTGGTGTCTGCTGTTCTGCGCGCTGATCTTCGGCCTGAATGCAGTATCGGCGCGCTGGTTTGCCGAAGGCGAGTTCTGGTTTTCGTTGATCAAGGTGATCACCATCCTGGTGTTCATCGTGCTTGGTGGCGCGGCGGTGATCGGTCTGTTGCCACTGGCCGATGGTTCGCCCGCACCCGGGCTGCGCCATCTGCGCGCCGACGGCTGGTTCGCGCACGGTACGCTCCCGATCTTGATGACGATGGTGGCAGTGAATTTCGCATTTTCCGGCACCGAGTTGATCGGTGTGGCGGCCGGCGAAACCGCCCAGCCTGCACGCGCGATTCCGCTGGCAATCCGCACAACGCTGGCGCGGCTGGTGGTGCTGTTCGTCGGCACGGTGCTGGTGCTGGCGGCGCTGCTGCCTGCCAGCCAAGCGGCCGTGGAAACCAGCCCGTTCGTGCGCGCCTTCGCGCTGCTGGGCATTCCATATGCAGCCGACATCTTGAATGCGGTGATCCTCACCGCGATCCTGTCGGCGGCCAATTCCGGCCTGTATGCGGCCGCGCGCATGCTGTGGTCGTTGGCCAATGAAGGCACGTTGCCGGGCGGCCTGGCGCGCTTGACCGGCCGCGGCATTCCGCTGCGTGCCGTATCGCTGAGCATGCTGGGCGGCTTGCTGGCGCTGCTCACCGGCGTGTATGCGCCCGAAACGGTGTTCGTTGCGATCTCGGCCGTCTCGGGCTTCGCCGTCGTGGTGGTGTGGCTGAGCATTTGCGCCGCGCATTACCGCTTCCGTCGCCAGTGGCTGCGCGATGGCGCTGCGCTGGAAACGCTGGCGTATCGCGCGCCGTGGTACCCGTGGACACCGATTCTGGGCTTTTCGCTGTGTCTGCTCGCCTGCATTGGCTTGGCATTGGATCCGCAGCAGCGCATTGCGTTGTGGTGCGGTATTCCGTTCGTCGCGCTGTGCTATGGCGCCTACGCACTTACCCAATGGCTTGCGGCCCGGAGACTGCACGCATGACGATTCTTCCGCGCCAACCGCGCCCCAATGCGCCTTTCAGCCAGGCCCTGCAACACGACGGGTATGTGGTGCTGGATGGCGCGCTGGCCACCGAGCTGGAGCAGCGCGGCTGCGATCTCAACGATGCGCTGTGGTCGGCGCGCGTGCTGATGGAGCAGCCGGAGCTGATCTATCAGGTGCATCGCGATTACTTCGCCGCCGGTGCGCAATGCGCGATCACCGCCAGTTACCAGGCCACGCCGCTGGGATTTGCCGCGCGCGGGTTGGATGTTGCGCAAGCGCAGGCGTTGATCGCTCGCAGCGTAGCGCTGGCGGTGCAGGCGCGTGCCGATCATCTGACGCTGCACCCGCATGCCGCGCCTTTGTGGGTGGCAGGCTCGGTGGGACCGTATGGCGCGTATCTGGCCGATGGCTCGGAATATCGTGGCGACTACGTGCTGCCGATCGAGCAGTTGATGGACTTTCATCGTCCGCGCATCGCGGCGCTGGCTGAGGCTGGCGTGGATCTGCTGGCCTGCGAGACGCTGCCATCGGCCAGCGAAATCGTGGCCCTGCGGCAGTTGCTGCAACACGATTTTCCACAGCTGCATGCCTGGTTTTCCTTCACCTTGCGCGATGCGGCGCATCTGAGCGACGGCACGCCGCTGGCGCAGGTGGTGCCGGCGCTGGACGCCTGCGCGCAGGTGATCGCGGTGGGCGTCAACTGCATTGCGCTGGATCAGGCGACCGCTGCATTGCATAGCCTGTCGGCGCTGACCGCGCTGCCGCTGGTGGTGTACCCGAACTCGGGCGAGCACTACGACGCCAGCGACAAGCGCTGGCATGCCGGCCGCGGGGCTGCGCTCACGCTGGCCGACCAGCATGCGCACTGGCTGGCGGCTGGCGCGCGCTTGATCGGTGGCTGCTGCCGCACCGCACCGCGCGATATCGCCGCGCTGGCGGCGGCGCGTGCGGCGGAGTGACCCGGCTTACGAACGCGCACTCGCCCCGCGTGTCACACGCGGCCGGCATCGTTGGGATTGCCACCGCAGCATGCCAAGGGCGAGGCGAAGCCGGGCTTTGCCAAGCACTCCAAGCCTCAACCTGAGGCAATCCCAAGGCCAACCCGCAGTGACGGGTCAGCAGCGTCCAATCATCGCAGCCGCGCGCTTCACCCCTTCTGTGTGGCGATCCAGCGCTGGATCTTGTCCTGCAAGATATCCAGCGGCACCGAGCCGTCCTTGAGCACTTCGGTGTGGAAGGCGCGGACATCGAAGCGCGGACCCAGCTCGCGCTGCGCCTGCTCGCGCAATTGCGCAATCTTCATCTCGCCCACCTTGTAGGCCAGTGCCTGGCCGGGAATGGCCATATAGCGGTCTACCTCTGCTTCGGCATCGGCGCGGCTCATGGCGGAGTTGTCCACCATGTAGTCGATGGCCTGGGTACGCGTCCAGCCCTTGCTGTGCAGGCCGGTATCGGTGACCAGGCGAATCGAGCGCCACAACGCGTTCTGCAGATAGCCGTAGTAGTTGTACGGGTCGTCATACAGCCCTAGCTCGCGGCCAAGCGATTCGGCATACAGACCCCAGCCTTCGATGTAGGCCGTTTCGCCGCCCAGGCGGCGGAACTTGGGCAGGTCGGTCAACTGCTGCTGCAAGCCCAGCTGGTAGTGGTGGCCGGGCACTGCTTCGTGCAGGTACAGGCTCTCGGCCTCCCAGGTCTTGCGCGACGGCAGGTCCGAGGTGTTGACGTAGAAGATGCCCGGCGTGCTGCCGTTGCCGCTGGGGCGCATGTACGAGCCGCTGGCCGCCGATTGCGCACGCTGCGGTTCCACCGCACGCACTTCCAACGCCGGCATGCCCTGGGTGTTGAACAGCCGCGGCACCGCCAGCTGCACGCGGCCCTGCAGGCTGCGGTACGTGCCCAGCAACTCGGTGTCGCTGCGGAAGCTGAAGCGCCGGTCGGTCTGCATGAACTTGTAGAACTTGGGCAGGTTGCCGCGGAATCTGACCTGCTTGGCCAAGGTCTGGATGTCGCCCTGCAGGCGAGCGACCTCATCCAGGCCGATCTGATGCACCTGCTCGGGGGTCAGGTCCGTGGTGGTGCTCTGGCGCACATCGTAGGCGTACCACGCCGCGCCGTTCGGCAATGCCGCCAGCCCATCGCTGTCGCGGCAGGCGGGCAGGTATTCGGTGGCGATGAAGCCGCGCAACGCGCGGTAGGCCGGCATGATGCGCACTTCGATCATGCGCTTGTACTCGGCGGTGATGCGCTGCTTGTCGGCCTCGGGCATGTCGGCGGGCAGGTTGCGAACCGGACCCCAGAACAGGCTGTCTTCGGCATTGCGCGCGATGATCGCATCCAGCTGCGGCAACACCTTCTGCATCAGCACCTTGGGCTGCACCACCCTGGCCTGCATGCCCGCACGCATGTTGGCGATGGCCTGCTCGAACAGCTCGGGAATGCCGAGCGCACGCCGCGACCAGTTGTCGTAATCCTTGACCGTCTTGAACGGCTGCGCGCCGGTACCCGAGCCCAGCACCACCGCGATGCTGGCGATGTTGTAGAACTGGTTGATCGGCAGCATCCAGCTGGGGAACTGCTCGGCGGCCAGCGCGCTGCGCGCATCGCGTACGAAGATCTGGTAACTGAGCAGATCCTGTCCGCTCAGCCCATCGGGGCCCAGCGCCTCGGCCTTGCCCAGCCACAGCACGGTGAAATCGTGCGACTGCTGGCGGAACGCCGGCGACAGGAAGTTCGGCAACTGGTCGTTGTAGCGGCTCTCACCCTGGAAGGTGGCCTGCAGCGAGTTGAGCTTGAGCGAGGCGTCCCAGTACTGGTCGTACAGCAGGTTGAGCTGTTGCGCCTTGGTCAGCACCACCGGCGCGGCAACCGCGCGTGGCCTCACCTTGGCGGCCTTGCTGCCCTTGCCCTTGGTGCTCTTGGCTGCCGGCTTGGCGGTCTTCTTGCCTTTGCTCGCCTTCGCGCGCGTTTGCGTGGTCTGTGCCTTGGCGGTCTTCTTCTTGGCCGCATCGGCCGGCGCCGCCAGCGACAGGCTCACGAGGGCGGCCATGGCCAGGGACAGCAGGCGGGAAAAGCTGAGGGGCATTACCGGCTCCGGAAACAAGCGAGCGGGGAGCTTGCCCGATCCGCACGGTTACGGCCACCCATTGGCGGCATACCGCCTATCGGCAATTCATGCGGCGCATGGGCGCGGTGCTGTGCCCGCGCGATGTGGTGCGCTGCGACATGGCCAGCCAGGCTGCATGCAAGTCCCAGCTCGGTGGGCCGGCTCGCAGCGCCGCGATGCGGACCACTGTCGGCAAGGTGTGGCCGCCGCACCCCATTGCGGCGTGACGATCCTGGCTGGGAGGCAGCCCGGCTCAGTCGGCAGCGGCTTCTTCGCGCAGCTGCTCGGCACGCTCGGCGCCCAGGTACGCCGTAATGCCGCGGCGTGCCAGATACAGCAGCGGGATCAGCAAGACCGCAAAGCCCATCTTGTAGATGTAGTTGAGCGTGCTCACTGCCAGAAACTGGTCGACCGACCAATGCTGCGGGCCGAGCACGAAGGCGATATAGATCACCACGAAGCTGTCCACCACCTGCGAGACCGCAGTGGAGCCGGTGGCGCGCAGCCACACGTGTTTTTCGCCAGTCACGCGGCGGATGCGGTGAAACACCGACACATCGATCAACTGGCTGAACAGGAATGCCACCAGCGAGCCGCCGATGGTCCACAGCCCTTGCCCGAATACTGCCGCAAACGCCGCCTGGTAATCGGGCACGCCCTGGTTTTGCGCCGCAGTGACCCACCAGCCAGCCGGCGCCAGCGCGATGGCCGCGAATGCGAACACGAAGCCGTAGCCGATCAGCGCCACCGCCACCCACGAGATGAAACGCACCCCGCGGCTGCCGAAGAACTCGTTGATGGTGTCGGTCATGATGAACACGATCGGCCACAGCAAGGTGCCGGCGGTGAAGCTGAGCGAGCCGCGCTGGCCGAACAGATTCCAGTTCAGTGGCGCAATGCCGAGCGTGTCTTCCAGCGCGAAGATCTTGACGCCAATGAACTCGGCCAGCGCCGCGTTGACGCAGAAGAAGGCCGCCAGTGCAATGAACAGGCGTACCGCACGATCGTCGAGGGTGCGCACATGGGTCATGGTGTCAGCGATCCGCAGTTCGGGTGAAGGGAACCGATTCGGGCGCCACGGCGCCACCGGAAATGATGAAGCTCATCGCCTGATCCACGCTCCAGTCGGTGGGCGTGAGCAGCTCCACCGGCACGATTTCCAGGTAGCCGGAGGTGGGGTTGGGCGTGGTCGGCACGTAGACTGCGGCCAGCTCGCGGCCGGTGCCCTGTTCCTTAATCACCCGGGTGACCAGGCCCACCGATTTCATGTCGCGATGCGGGAAATCGATCAGCACCACGCGCTGGGTGCTGCCGGGCTGGGTCTGCAAAATGTCCAGCAGCTTGCGCGCGCTGTCGTAGACCACGCTGGCCAGCGGAATGCGCCGCATGATGGCCTCGAACCAGCGCAGCAAGCGCTGGCCGATCACGCGCCGGCTCAGGATCCCGACGAACAGGATGACCGCCACCGTGGCGATCAGGGCGATGGTGTTCTGCACCCACAGCGCCTTGAACCAGCCCAGATAATCGGGGAACGAGGCAGCGATGCGTTCGGACAACGGCACCACCCACGGGCTGCTGATGCCCGAAAGCAGCGAGAAAACGAACTTCACCACCACCCAGGTCAACCAGACCGGTAGCAAGGTGAGCAACCCGGTCAGAAAGACCCGTTGCAGGGAAGGGCGGACGTGCGGAGTAGGGGATTGGGACATCGGCATAGTGTAGGCATTCGGCCACGCTCGGTGGAGCTGGGGCCGGGGTCTGGCAGCAGGCATTCGCGATTGGCAAAAGTGTTTCGCGTGCCTCAAGCCGGCGCAATCCCGTCATTCCGGTACCCACATCGACACAGGCGTGGCGGTACCCGCAGCCCAGCGGCAGCGGGCGACCCGTGCAGCCCTTCTTTCATTGGGAAGCATGGCGCGCAGAGGCGCAGGGGGCGACGTCTGCAGCGCCCGGATCCTGATGAGACCGTCGCCCATCGCCAGCGCGTGGTGTGGTTGCCCAGTGTCACGCAGGTTGCCAGACGCACCGCTGCCGATGGTCTGCAGCCCAAAAGAACGCAATACGTCAGTGCCCGTCGCGGGCCTGTGCCGATGGCACTAAGATGCGCAGCTCCCAGGGACGGATCGTTCGCACGTGCTCGCCAAATTTCTCAAAGCCGCCTTGCTCGGTGTGTGCATCCTGATCGCAGCAGCGCTGGCGCTCTATGCGATCTCCAGGCATTGGCCGATTCCCGAATCGCAGCGTCAGGCGTTGGCGCAGCTGCGCCAGCCGCTTCCACCGTTGCGCGGGAGCAACATGTTCGGGGCGCTGTGGTCGCTGTCGTACGCGATTCCGGAGGCGCAGCGCGAGGCAGTGCTGGCCCAGGACGTGGAGCGATTCAATCGGCTGCCGGAGCATGCGGCATTTCAAAGCGCCGCTGTGGGCTATCGGCGCTTGCCAGGTTGGCCATCCAGCGCGCCTGCGCTGTGCATGGCCAGCGCTGGCGGATGCTTGCAGCGCGTGCGCGAACAACCGCAGGCCTATGCCG
Organism: Xanthomonas sp. D-99; assembly: GCF_017746145.1. Classification (NCBI taxonomy): domain Bacteria; kingdom Pseudomonadati; phylum Pseudomonadota; class Gammaproteobacteria; order Lysobacterales; family Lysobacteraceae; genus Xanthomonas; species Xanthomonas sp. D-99. Next base: position 15,713 of record NZ_JAGHWU010000070.1, read on the forward strand.
CTGCGTTGGCCGCACAGGCACCGATGCTGGAGCGGATGCGGGCGTTGTCGCAACACGCCGACTATCGCAGCCCGTTCCGTCCACGTGTCGATACGCCGTTGCCCGAACTGCCGCGCATGCCCTTGTCGATGACGGCCAGCGCCTTGGACTTTGTCCAGGGGCGCACCACCCAGGCCTTGTCCGGTGTCTGCACCGATGCGCAGGTTGCCCGTGTCCTGATGCGCAGTAGCGACAATCTGGCGATCACGATGATTGGCGCGGCGATGCTGCGCGGCAATGCGCACCTGTTTGCCGACATGCTGGCCGAATTGCCGGCGCAGCATCCCTTGCCTGCGCAATGCGCCGCTGCATTTGCGCCGCTGCCGGTGGATGAGATCGCGCTGTGTCACGCGTTGCACGGTGAATCGCGGATGGTGTTTTCGATGCTGCAGGAGGATGCGTTGACGCAAGGCGGCCAATCGTCCTGGCAAGACCGGTTCCCGCTACGGTTGCTGGACGACGAGCGCACCCAGGCCTTGCTGGCGCCCACCTTCACCTGGGCCTGCAGCGCGCCGGTGCGGACCTTGCTGGCACAAGATCAGCCGGTTCCGCAAACGCTGATCCCGTTGCCGCAGACCGCATCGGTGGCCTGCATCGCCAATGCAACCGGGTGTTTGCTGGCAAGCGTGTCGCATCCGGACTACGCCAACTATCAGCGCAAGATGCAGGACACCGCCGCTGCATTGCGCGCGCTGTCTGCGCTGCAGTGGTTGCGCGATCATCCTGCGCAGACAATGCCGCTGACGCAGCGGATCGCCGCGCTACCGCCTGCGTTGCGTGGACAGGTGCGCCCGCTAGGCGCAGGAAACGACGGCAAGAGCCTGATGCTTCGGCAGTACGCACGACCGGAGGGCGGGGCAGGCAATGATCGCTGGCCCGTGCCAGGCAGTGCGATCGCGGCCACACAGGCAGCCTCATCGGCTCGATGAAACAAGACGCCTTCTGCACTGCCAGGCACAGGGCGCAAGACTGGTACAGGCGGTCTACGCTTGCATGAGTAATGTTTGTATCGGCAGCAGCTGCCTGACGACCGCCGGCGGACAGCCGTCAAAGCCGGGCGAGCAGTCGCCAGGTGAGCGTGGAGGCGCGCATGAATCGCCGTGCGTGGCCATGCCGATGCGAACCATCGGCCATGCCTGCCTGGCATCTGCGCAGGGGTGGGGTGGCTGCCTGAAGCGGCCGGAGGTCAGGACGACTCAAGGCCGTGAATGCACTGTGCGCGTCGCTGTCTCCGGCCGCATGACGCATGCGGCCTTGTTCGCTGTCATCGGCATGCCGCACGTAAAGGACGACATGCCGCGTCCTTGCGGGACGCGGCATGTGATGACGCCACTGTTGTTGGAGATGGATCGCGCACCCAACCGCTGTGTTCAGAAGCGGAAGTTCAACCAGCCCATCACGAAGGTCGAGTCGCCGTAGCCGGCCTTCTCCAACGCCGGCCCGGCCATCAGATGTTCGGCGCGGAAGGTCACCGACCAGTTCGGGTCGATGTTCCAGGTGGCGTTGATGCGCGGCATGGTCCCGATGCGGCGCTCGCCGGTGTTCTGAGTGCGTGCGTAGGCGCGCGCCTGGTTGTTGTAGATCGCATCGCTGGTGGTCTGGCGCCACAGCGTTTCCCACTCCAGGTTCACGGTGAGCTTGGAGGTCGGCGAGAACGTCAACGTCGGTGCGGCAGTGACCAGGTTCACCGGGCCGAAGAACGTGGCCCAGCTGAAGTAGATCGTGTTGCCGTACAAGAAGTTGTTGTTGCGCAGCGTGCCGGTGCCGGAGGTGCCGCCGCCACCGGAAGCGATCTCGCTATGGAAGCCCAGGCGCGGCTTCCAGCCCGATTCGCTCAACGACCAGGCGTTGGAGGTACTGGCCATGTAGGCGCGCAGGTCGCGTCCGCCGAAGCTGCCGCGCTGCACGGTCACGAACGAGTCGGTGCGCAGCTTGCCCACGTTGCCCCACAGGCGCAGGCCGTAGTAATTGCGGTTTTCTTCTGCGGTCTGGCGGCCCCACACCTGGTTGTCGTTGCGGAACTGATAGAAGAACGGCTCCAGGTACATCGGCTTGGCCGTCGCCAGGCGGTAGCCACCGACCACGCCGCGGAAGTGCCGCGAGCGGTCGATGCGATCATCGCCGAGGCCTTCGGTGCCATCGATGTTGAAATTGAAATCGAACAGGTCAACACGCGTCCTGTCGCCGACTGCCCAGGCGCGCGCGCCGTTGAAGGTCACGAAGATATCGGTGTTGTCGCGCAGCGCCATCAGCGTGGTCGGGCCATCGACGAACACCTGACGTCCGACGCGCAGGCCGGTGTCGGCGCTGCCGATACGGCCTTTCACGTCGAAGAACACCTGCTGCAGGATCGCGTTGTTTTCCTGTGTGCCGGTCTTGGTCCCCTCATTGCGCCCGTCCAGGCTGCCATGCGCCAATTCCGTGTACAGACGGAAGTGCTCGCCCACATGGAAGTCCGCACCGAAGAAGGCGCGCAGCAGATACTGCTGCTGCGAATGGCTGCCGGGAATCAGGCCCGGATTGGTGATGGTATTGCTGCGCACGCGCAACTCGTTGCTGAGCGACACATATACATCGCCGTCGTCGTTGAGCGGGATGTACTTGAGCGGATCGAACGGACTCTTGCGCTTGGACGGGTCCTTCAGATACGACCAGTCTTCGGCCCAGCGCACCTGCCACATGTTGCCGCCTTGCTTGGCACCCCAACCCTGCGCTTCGAGCGGATAGCCCTTGGCGGTGGCCGGAGCGGCGGTGACCGGCGCTTTCGCCGGCTCGGCAACGGCCTGCTCGGCATTGGTCGGCGCCGGCTGCACCTGCGCCAGGCCAAGACCCGGCAGCGCCAACCCGATCGCAAGGCACAAGCGCCGTGTGGCACCAAAGGAAGTATCAGCCATGGCCGCCTGCGCCAAGCGTGTCGTTTGCATCGTATTCCCCGTCGAAAGTGAAAACCCCTAGGCGAAAGGTATCGGCAGGGGGGACACCGACTGTAGTAAAGCCGTGCCAGAAAGGCAGTAACCCAAAGGTTCTAAGCTCATGAACTCACTGGGTTTGCGCAGGCGGGCGCTAGTGGGGCGGGGATTGGGGATTCGGTATTGCGGATTCGCAACGGCGGCGCTACTGCGACGGGGCTCGCTGCGATGGGGCTCGCTGCGATGACGACAATTGCTCAAACAAGCTAGCGACCACGGCTTTTTTTTTGACCAATCCCCAATGCCGAATCCCCAATCCCCGCCCATGACTACCGGCACATTCACTATAGCTAGGTTCTACATAGCATCACCTTCAACCTAGCGGAGATGGCCGATGAGCGAGCCGGATATCCACCTACGCAAATTTCAGAAGGAACTGAGTGCGGGCACGGTCTCGTTGGCCTTGCTGGCCGTCCTGGCACAGGCCGATACACCGCTGTACGGCTACCTCATCGCCAAGCGGCTCGAGCGTCTGGAGGGCGTGCTCAGCGGCAAGCAGAGCGCCCTGTATCCGGTGCTGCGCAATCTGGAAGGGGCCGGGTTGCTGCACAGCCATGTCGAGCCCTCGGCCTCCGGGCCACCGCGGCGGTATTACCGCATCACCGACAGCGGGCGTGACTGCCTGCGCGACTGGACCGCCGCCTGGCGTGCCACCCGAGATTCCGTTGATTCAGTGCTGGAGGGGACCCACTCATGAAGACAGTTGCACAGGCACACCCGTTGCCGACCACCATTGGCGATTATCTGCTGCAGCTGCGCCAGGCGCTGTCCGGTGCAGATCCGGCAATGATCCAGGACGCGCTTTACGACGCCGAAGAGTATCTGCGTTCGGAACTGGCAGAACAGAAAGGCAAGAGCGAGGCCGAGGTCATTGCCTGCGTGGCCAGCAGCTACGGCGCGCCGGAGGAAGTGGCAGAGATCTACCGCGAAACCGAGGTGACCGTGGCACGCGCACTGCGTTCCCCGGTGCCACCGAGGCGGGCATCGTGGATCGGCACGTTCTTCGGTGTGGCCGCCGACCCCCGCACCTATGGCGCCTTGTTCTACATGCTGCTGTCGCTGCTCACCGGGGTGTTCTATTTCACCTGGGTCGTGACTGGCGCCAGCCTGTCGATCGGGATGTTGATCCTGATCATCGGCGTGCCGCTGCTGGTGTTGTTCTTCGGCTCGGTGCGGGTGTTGTCGCTGGTGGAAGGCCGCGTGGTCGAGACGCTGCTCGGCGTGCGCATGCCGCGTCGCCCGCAATACCCGGGCCTGCAAGGTGGTTGGCTGCAGCGTATCGGCGCGATGTTCACCGATGCGCGGACCTGGAGCACGATGCTGTATTTCCTGCTGATGCTGCCGCTGGGCATTCTGTATTTCACTGTGTTTTGCACGCTGCTGGCGCTGTCGTTGGGCCTGGCCGCTTCACCGATCGCGGTGCTGTTCGACAACCTCGCCGTGCTGACCTGGGATGGCGTGGACATCACCAGCGCCTGGCTGACGCTGCCGTTGTTCGCAGCGGGCGTGCTGTTGTTGTTCGTTACGCTGCACCTGGCGCGCGCGTTCGGCAAGTTGCACGGCATGTTCGCCAAGCACCTGCTGGTCAAGGGCGGAGAAGCGGCCGCGTGATGCGCCTGGCCGAGATGTCAGCGTGCGCAGGGTCGGTGGTGGTGCTCGCTCGCCGGCATCACGTCGTCTCGCGGTTGCACGCAGATCGAAATGAACATCCCCGGCATTGCCGGGGATGTTGTGTGGATCAGGCGCGTTTGCCGCGCTTGCGGATCGGGGTCACGGTGGCCGGGTCGCGGCTACCCACCGGGTCGGCGTCGTAGCGGGCGATGAATTCGCGCACCTGCGGGTACACCACCTCGCGCCAGCGACGGCCGCTGAAGATGCCGTAATGGCCGGCGCCTTCCACCACCAGATGGCGCTGATGCGCCGCATCGATGCCGGTGCACAGATCGTGCACCGCCTCGGTCTGGCCGAGGCCGGCCATGTCGTCCAGCTCGCCTTCGATGCTCAGCAGCGCGGTATTGCGGATCGCCGAGGGCTTGACCAACTGGCCGTCCACCTTCCACTTGCCTTGCGGCAGCAGGAACTCCTGGAACACGACGCGAATGGTGTCCAGGTAATACTCGGCCGGCATGTCGAGCACGGCGTTGTATTCGTCGTAGAACTGCCGGTGCGCTTGCGCATCCTGCAGATCGCCCTTGACCAGATCGGTGTAGAAATCCCAGTGCGACATCACGTGCCGGTTGGGGTTCATCGACAGGAAGCCGGCGTGTTGCAGGAAGCCCGGATACACCTGGCGGCCATGGCCCGGATACGGGAACGGCACGGTGTGGATCAGGTTGTTCTGGAACCACTCGATGCCGTTTTCCGTGGCCAGGTTGTTGACCTGGGTGGGGCTGCGACGCGCATCGATCGGCCCGCCCATCATCACCAGCGAGCGCGGGGTGGGCTCGTCGTTGCTGGCCATCAGCGACACTGCAGCCAGCACCGGCACGGTAGGCTGGCACACGCTCACCACATGCAGGCGCTCGGCGCCGATATGGCGGATGAATTCCTGGATGTAGGTGATGTAGTCCTCGAGCCGGAACGCGCCGGCGTCCAGCGGTACCATGCGCGCGTCCACCCAGTCGGTCACATAGACCTTGTGGTTGCGCAGCAGGGTGCGCACGGTGTCGCGCAGCAACGTGGCGTGGTGGCCGGACAACGGCGCCACCACCAGCACGGCAGGCTGCTCCTTCATCTTGCCGATTAGCTCGACGTGGTCGCTGAAACGCTTGAAGCGCAGCAGCCGGCAGAACGGCTTGCTCAACACTTCGCGTTCGATGATCGGTAGCGAATGGCCATCGACCTCGACATCGTCGAGCGCCCAGGCCGGTTTTTCGTATTCCTTGCCCAGCCGGTGGAACAACTCGTTGCTGGCGGCCATGCGCTCGGCGCCCGGGAGCGAGGCCCACAGGCTGTCCGGGTCGGAAAACATCTTGGCGTTCGCCTGGGCCTGATGTACCCAGGGGGCTAGCAGATTGCGGGTCAGCTCATGCAGTTGATAAAGCATTCCACCCATCCGTGCGGTTTTGCTGCCGCGCAGCATACCGGTTTTGGCGCATTTGCACCTTAATGGGGCTGCGGACCGTTGAGGCTGCCATACGATTGACGGCAAGCGCGAGCGCGTTGATTTGCCGCGGTTTGGTTTGCCGCAAGTGGTGATGCTTTGGACGGCTGCGCGCGCCGAAAGCGCGCGTTCGGCGCAGAACCCTGCGGCCTGCTGGACGAGTCCCTCTCCTGTAGAGGAACACGTGAGGTCGGAGCGCAGCCCAGTGCACTCAGACTTCTTCAGCGCTCGATCTCCACCAGGCTTCGCACGTACCTCGTCCGCCCCTGCGGGGCACCTTCTCCCGGCGGGAAGGAATCAAGCCGCTCAGCCTGCGAGGAAGGCTGCGTGGACTGAAGCCCCTCTCCTGCGGGAGAGGGTTGCGGTAAGGGGGCGCGGCGAAGCCACTCGCCACGCGTGCCGCAACCGGCCAACGTTTTGCTTAGCCGCGTTCCAGTGCAGAGGCCTCATCGGCCAACTGTGGCGACAACCAGCAATGCGAGCCGAGTGCAGCAAACCCCACGCTGGCGAAGCGGCGCCGATACCAGCGCGCCGATCGCGCCTGGAAGCCGTCGTGATCGCCCTCGAACGCATCTTCTTCGGCGAAGGCTTCCAGAAACGCCACGCCTGCGCACATCTCGGCCAACCCCGGCAGGCCCTGGTTGAACTCGCGCGTGGGCACGTAATGCAGCACGTCCGAGCAGATCAGTAGATCCACCGGGGCGCACGGGCGCAGCCAGGCAAAATCGCCGAAGCGGGCAGGGTGGATCTGGCGACTGCGGCCATAGCGCTGCACCGCATAGGCGCTGCTGTCGAAACCCAGATAACTCAGCTTTGGCCGCAATGCCAACAACGGCGCGCGCCATGCGGCTTCGCCGCAGCCGACATCGAGCACGCTGCGGATCGGCCGTTCCAGGTAGTACTCGGCCTGGGCCACGGCGAGTGCGACCTTGCGTCGCAGGCGTGCGGGGTCGGCCAGCCCGGCATCGCGATACCAGCGGCGGAAATAGTGGGCGTCGTACTGTTTGGGGTCGGACTGCTGCATGGGCTTGGCTGCTTTCGCGCGCGCGGATAGGTGAAAATGCGGGCCATCCTACGCGAGCCAGCGGAGCCAGCGCATGACCCTGTATTTGTGGATCAAGACCTTCCACCTGTTGTTCGTAATCGCCTGGATGGCCGCGGTGTTCTACCTGCCGCGCATTCTGGTCAACATCGCCGAAGCCGGCAGCGACACCGCGGTGCGCGCGCGCCTGGTGTTGATGGGGCGGCGGCTCTATGCATTCGGCCACAGCATGCTCGGTCTGGCACTGCTGCTCGGGGCGGTGCTCTGGCAGGGTTATCGGGTCATCCCGGATTTCCCGACGATGGTCGCCGGCGGCTGGCTGCACGCCAAGCTGTTTGCCGTGGCATTGATTCTTGCCCATTACATCGTGTCCGGGCGCTGGGTCAAAGGCGCCGAACAGGGGCGTGCAGTGCCCAGCGGTTGGGCGCTGCGCTGGTTCAACGAAGCACCGGTGATCCTGCTGGTCGGCGTGATCTGGTTGGTGCTGGCCAAGCCGTTCTGAGCGCATTGCCCACCGCATCTGCGTACGCCTGACGGCTCCGGCGCGCCGGTGCCAAGGCTGCTACTGCCGAAAAAATACGGGGCATTCCGGTGTCCCGCCGCGCATGCCTGTGGTGGTTCATGGAGGGACGGCCAGTGACGTGGAGATGTGCGCACCGGGCAAAAGGGCCGATGAATCTTAGGGTCCGCGCGAGCGCGACGACGAATTCATGCGCCTGACGGGTGTTGCTTGAGCAGCATCTCCAGATACCGTTTCTGGTGTCCGGCAAATCCCTTTCTGCCGTATAGCGCGTAAATTTTGCCGAAGGCAGCATAGGCGCGTGCCTCATCCCCGAGCTGCAGCATCGCTTCGCCTTCGGTCATCAGCACAAGATGGTCGGTGTGGTCTGGGTCGTCGTACATCAGTGCCATCACCTGGATCCATCGAAGCACGTTTTCCTGATCGTGCAGGTCGGCGTAATCCTTGACGAAACTTGCAGACAGGCTTTGCGGGTAATAATCCCAGTTCGCCTTAGGTTCGGGGATCAGCGCCCACGCCTGTAATCCCAAGGCGAGCGATTCGGCCAGGGCGCCGCTGCGAAACCGCTGTGTGGATTGCTCCAGCAGACGATCGATCTCGGCTCTCAGACCTGCCTCGATTTCAGGCTTCCTTTGCATGGTGATGGCCTTGATCAGGTTGCCAAGCGATTGGTTGCCGAGCGATGCGATGTGCGTGACCTGCAGCTACACGGGCGTCGTGTTGGCTGCTCTCAGGCGCCGGTGTCGAGCTCGCGCAGGCCCTTGCGCGCCAGGTCGACCCAGGCGCGTTGCTCGCGTTGGTAATGCTTGGGCGAGGCGGCGGCGTGACGCAGCACCTGTTCGTACACCGCCCTGGCCTGGTCATTGCGTGCGATGCGCTGCAGCAGTTGTGCATAGCGCACGCGTGCTTCTTCGCCCGGATAGCCTTGCGCCAGCGTGTCGTATTCGTGCAAGGCAGCCTCGGTGTCGCCACTGCCTTCGACCGCGCGCGCATACAGCAGGTGCCCGTCATGCGAGCGGAAGCTGGGGTTGGCTGCGATCAAGGCATCCAGGGTCTGCCGCGTCTGCTGCGGTCGGCCCAGCCCGAACTGCGCCTTGGCCAGGCCGAGCATCAGGTGCGGATCGTCGCGATAGAGTCCACGCAAGGCCCCCTGGTAATGCTCGGCGGCCTGGGCGTAATCGCCGCGCGCCAGCAAGGTCTCTGCGAGCTGGCGGCGATTTTCCGGTGTGTCGGCCACATCCAGCCGGCGTGAGGCATCGCGCTGTTCGCGTTGCGGGTCCAGGGTGCTGCGCACGCGCTTGAGGCCACGGCGTGCATAGGGGTCGTTGCGCAGATCGGGGATGACCGCCACGCACACATAGACCAGCACCGCCAGCAGCGAAAACGCCAGCAGCAGGAAGATCCAGTACAAGGGCCGCCCGCTGCGCACGACGTGGACGCAGCAGGCGGCTTGCAGCAGCAGTGAGATCAGCAGGAGCGGAGACATGCGGGTGTGGCGTCCTTTCCATGGCCGCGCACTTGGCGCGGCCGGCCTTCGTGCGAATCAATGCCCTTCGTAGGCACCGTAGCTGCGCAGACGCTCGTAACGCTGCTGCAGCAACGTATCCACTGGAATCTTTTCCAGCGCGTCCAGCTCGTTGAGCAGTACCGCTTTCAGGCGCTTGCCCATCTGTTCGGGATTGCGATGCGCACCGCCGGTGGGTTCACGGATCACCTTGTCGACCAGGCCCAGGCCTTTCAGGCGCTTGGCGGTCAGACCGAGCTGTTCGGCGGCGTCCTTGGCCTTGGCCGCGTCCTTCCACAGGATCGAGGCACAGCCTTCCGGCGAAATCACCGAATAGGTGCCGTATTCCAGCATCAGGGTACGGTCGCCCACGCCGATCGCCAACGCGCCGCCGGAGCCGCCTTCGCCGATCACGGTGCAGATCACCGGGATTTTCAGCTCGGCCATTTCCAGCAGGTTGCGCGCGATCGCCTCGGACTGGCCGCGCTCCTCGGCACCGATGCCCGGATACGCGCCGGGCGTGTCGATGAAGGTCAGCAGCGGCAGGCGGAAGCGCTCGGCCAGCTTCATCAGGCGCAGCGCCTTGCGGTAGCCCTCCGGGCGCGGCATGCCGAAGTTGCGTGCCACCTTGGTCTTGGTATCGCGGCCCTTCTGGTGCCCGATGATCACCACCGGGCGGCCGTCGATACGGCCCAGGCCACCGACGATGGCCTTGTCGTCGGCGTAGGCGCGGTCGCCGGCCAGTTCCTGGAACTCGTCGCAGATGGTGTTGATGTAGTCCAGCGTGTACGGGCGCTGCGGATGACGCGCCAGCTGCGAGACCTGCCAGGCCGACAGATCGCGGAAGATCTGCGCGGTGCGCACGCGCAGCTTGTCGCGCAGCGCACGCACTTCGGTCTCCACGTTGACCGCAGGCCCGGTACTGGCCTTGCGCAGTTCCTGGATCTTTGCTTCCAGATCGGCGATGGGTTGCTCGAAGTCGAGGTAGTTAGGATTCATGCAATGGCGTCGTCAACGTAAGGCGGGGAGTGTAGCTGAAGCGGTGTGGCTGGCCCGTACGCAGCCGTGCGGTTGCACGGCAGGGATTGGGGATTCGGGATTCGTAACGGCGGTCTGTTGCAGCGCCGAAGTCGCAGTGCTGCTGTTACGAACCCCCAATCCCGAATCCCGGCTCCTCACGCCCACGGCGGGTTGTACTTGATCTTCAAGGTCCGCACCGCAGGGTCTGCGCGCAGGCTGTCCATCAGCTGCTGGTCGATCCGCACCGAATGGTTGCCGTTGAGGTCGAGCATGCCGGCCACGCCCCCGCTGGGCGCGCGCAGCAGCAGGTCCAGGCGCAGGGGCGTCCTGCCGGGGCGGTGCTTGGCCAGCAGGGCGTCGATGCGCTTGAAGGCCTGCTTTTCGCGCAGGTCCAGGCGCAGCGACAGCCGCTGCGCGTGGTCGGCGCAGATCTGCTCGTAGTCCCAGCACTGGCGGATGCGCAGGCTATAGCCGCCGTTGAATTCGTCCTCGCGCAGGCCGCCCTTGACGATCAGGATGCGGTCGCGGGTGAGCAGGTGGCCGAACTCGGCCATCGCGTCGGAGAACGCACTGCATTCGACCCGGCCGCGGCCGTCTTCGAGCTGCACGAACACCTGGCTGTCGCCCTTGCGGCGTACGCCGACCACCTGGCCGGCCAGGATCGCGCTCACTTCCGGCCGCCAGGCGCGTTTTTCGCCATCGCCCCCGCCGCCCCCGCCACCACGTTGTTGCGAGGCCAGGATCTTTTCCAGCGCACCCAGATCGCAACCGACCAGCTCGCGGACTTCTTCGCGGTGCGGGTCGAACGGGTGGCCGCTGAGGTAGAAGCCCAGCGTTTCGCGCTCGCCGGTGAGCAGCTGGCCCAGCGGCCATTCCTTGCTCTCGGGCAGGTCCAGGCGCATCGCCGGGGCGCTCGGGTCCGGCCCGCCGAACAGCGAGTTCTGTCCGGAGGCGCGCTCACGCGCCATCTGCTCGGTAGCCTTCATCACCTCCGGCAACTGCAGCATCAGCGAAGCACGGTTCTTGCCCAGGCCATCCATCGCGCCGGCATTGATCATGGCTTCCAGCGTGCGCCGGTTGAGCTTTGCGGTGCCCACGCGCGTGCAGAAATCCAGCAGCGTGGTGTAGGGGCCGCCGCGCTGGCGTTCTTCGACGATCGCCTCGCAGGCGCCCTGGCCGACGCCCTTGATCGCGCCCAGGCCGTATTGAATGGTGTCCGGGCTGGCGGCGGCGAACATGTACGCCGACTTGTTGACGCGCGGCGGTTTGACGGTGAGGCCGAGGTTGCGCACCTCATCCAGAAAGCCCACCACCTTGTCGGTGTTGTCCATGTCCGAGGACAGCGTGGCGGCCATGAATTCGGCTGGGTAATGGCGTTTCAGCCACGCGGTCTGGTAGCTGACCAGCGCGTAGGCGGCGGCGTGCGACTTGTTGAAGCCGTAGCCGGCGAACTTCTCCATCAGGTCGAAGATTTCGTCGGCCTTGGCGGCGCTCACGCCGCCCTTGGCCGCACCTTCGCGGAAGATTTCGCGGTGCTTGGCCATTTCGGCCGGCACCTTCTTGCCCATCGCGCGACGCAGCAGGTCGGCGCCGCCCAGCGAATAATCGCCGACGATCTGCGCCATCTGCATCACCTGCTCCTGGTACACCATGATGCCGTAGGTGTCTTTCAGGATGACTTCGGTGCGCGGATCGGGGTAGACGATCTCCTGCTGGCCGTGCTTGCGCGCGTTGAAGTCCGGGATCAGGTCCATCGGGCCGGGACGGTACAGCGACACCAGCGCGATCAGGTCTTCGAAGCGGTCCGGGCGCGCGTCCTTGAGCAGGCGGCGCATGCCCGAGGATTCGAACTGGAACACCGCACCGGTATTGCCCGAGGCGAACACGCCCTTGTAGGTGGGCACGTCGTCGAGCGGAATGGCGGTGATGTCGACCGGGTCGATGCCGGCGCGCGCGTGGCGCACGTTGATCGCCTTGACTGCCCAATCGATGATGGTCAGCGTGCGCAGGCCAAGGAAGTCGAACTTCACCAGACCCACCGCCTCGACGTCGTCCTTGTCGAACTGGGTCACCGGGTTCTTGCCGCGGCCGTCTTCGTCGTGTTCGGCGAACAGCGGGCAGAACTCGGAAAGCGGATCGGGCGCAATCACCACGCCGCCGGCGTGCTTGCCGGCGTTGCGGGTGAGGTCTTCGAGCTGGCGCGCCAGATCCATCAGGTCGCGCACGTCGTCTTCGACCTGGTAGCGCTGGATCAGATCCGGCGAGGCCATCTCCGAATCCTTGCCTTCGCCCATCGCATCCTTGAGCGTGATGCCCAGGATGTTGGGGATCAGCTTGGCCACGCTGTCGACCAACCCATACGAAAAGCCCAGCACGCGGCCGGCATCGCGCACCACCGCCTTGGCGGCCATGGTGCCGTAGGTGATGATCTGGCTGACGCGTTCGCGGCCGTACTTGCGCGCCACGTAGTCGATGACTTCGTCGCGCCGGTCCATACAGAAGTCGATGTCGAAGTCGGGCATCGACACGCGCTCTGGATTCAGGAAGCGCTCGAACAGCAGGTTGTAAGGCAGCGGGTCCAGGTCGGTGATCTGCAGCGCCCAGGCCACCAGCGAGCCGGCACCGGAGCCGCGGCCCGGGCCGATCGGAATGCCCTGGTTTTTGCCCCACTGGATGAAGTCGGCCACGATCAGGAAGTAGCCGGGAAAGCCCATCTTGATGATGGTGTCCAGCTCGAATTCGAGCCGGTCCACATAGTCCTGGCGGGTCTTGCCCGGCGCGATCGGGTTCTTTTCCAGGCGTGCGGCCAGACCCTGTCGCGACTGGCTGCGGATCCAGCTGTCCAGCGTTTCGTCTTCCGGCACCGGGTAGGCGGGCAGGAAGTAGGTGCCCAGGCGCATCTCGATGTTGCAGCGCTGCGCCAGCGCGTGGGTGTTGTCGATGGCGTCGGGGATGTCGGCGAACAGCGCCGCCATCTCCTCGCTGGACTTTATGTACTGCTGGTCGCTGTAGTCGCGCGGGCGCTTGGGATCGTCCAGCACGCGGCCGGAGGAAATGCAGACGCGCGCTTCGTGCGCATTGAAGTCGCTGGCGTACAGAAAACGCACGTCGTTGCTCGCCACCACCGGCAGCCCGCGCACGCCCGCGGCGTGCAGGGCGAACTGGTTGAAGCGTTCCTCGCCATCGCGGCCGGTGCGGGTGAGCTCCAGGTGCAGGCCATCGCCGAACACGCGCTGCCAGTCGGCCAGCTGTTGCTCGGCCAGATCCGCGCGGCCCTCGTTGAACAGGCGCCCGGCCAGGCTGTCGCGGCCGGCCAGCGCAAACAGGTTGGCGTGCCCGGCCTGCAGCCATTCGGGATGGATCGCCACACCGCCTTCGGGGCGGTGGCCTTCCATCCAGGCGCGGGTGAGCAGCCGCGACAGGCTCAGGTAGCCTTCACGGTCGCGGCAGAGCAGGGTCATGCGCCACGGGGTCATGTCCGGCGTGGCGATCATCACGTCGGCGCCGGCGATCGGCTTGATGCCGACGCCTTCGGCGGCCTTGTAGAACTTGACCAGCGCGAACAGGTTGTTGAGGTCGGTGACTGCCAGCGCGGGCATGTCGAGTTCGACTGCCCGGCTCAGCAGGTTGGCCTGCTTGGCCTTTTTCGGGTCAGCCTGATCCGGTTTCTCGGGCACACGGATGGTGGAATCCGCCAGCGAGAACTCGGTGTGGACGTGCAGATGGACGAAGCGGGAAGTGGACATGCGGGACCGGAATAATGCGCGGTCAGGGTACCGGCGGGGGCGGGGGCGAACAAGGCTTGACAGCGGGGGGCGGGACCCGGGACCGGAGACCTGGAAGGGCGGTCAATCGCTTGCCGGGCCGGCGCTGCACAGGCATCCGAGGACCGCAGGGCCGAGACGAGTGGAATGATGTGTGCCTGGAGCCACTGCGCACGGCACGCAATCAATGTGCGGCTGTTCAGGCTCCGACGCGCAGCCGGACACGCCGATGCCGACCCTGGCGTCTCTTACAGCGGCGCAACCAATTGCCCGACCTGCAACTGCTCCAGGTCCCGGGTCCCGTGACCCGGTTCCAGGCCTTCACGGCCTTGCAGCGCCAGACGCACCGGCGCAAAACTGCGCCGGTGTTGCGGGCATGGCCCGTGGGTTTGCAACGCGGCCAGATGCACCGGCGTGCTGTAACCCTTGTGCTGATCGAAGCGATATTCCGGGTGCCGCGCGTGCAGTTCGTGCATCAGCCGGTCGCGCGTCACCTTGGCCACGATCGAGGCGGCCATGATGGCGCGGTCCAAGGCGTCGCCACCGATCAACGCCTCGGCCGGGCAGGGCAGCCCCTTGGGCACGCGGTTGCCATCGATGCGCGCGAACCCGGCCACATGCGCCACGCCTTCCACTGCGCGCCGCATGCCGAGCATGGTCGCCTGGTAGATATTGATGCGGTCGATCTCTTCGCTGTCGATCAACACCACCGACCACGCCAGCGCCCGGTCGACGATGCGCGCATACAGCTGCTCGCGCCGCTCGGCCGTGAGCTGCTTGGAATCGTCCAGCCCGTTGATGCGCGGCTTGCCGGGGTCGAACACCACGGCGGCCACGGCCACCGGCCCGGCCAGTGGGCCGCGGCCAGCTTCGTCGACACCGGCGATCAAACGCCGCGATTCGACATTCGGGATTTGGGATTGGTCAAACAAGGGCGACTGGCGCGCCTCGGCGTCGGCGCTATCGGCCTGGGTGCCTAAAGCAATGATTTTCATGCCTTCGCTCCTGCCGAATCCCCAATCCCGACTCCCGACTGCCGGCCTTCCAGCAGCCCAGCCACCGCATCCGCTGCCCGCGCCGACGCATCGCAGCGCAACTCCGCGTGCAGGGCCAGGTAGCGCGGCTGCAGGGCGGCGACCTTGTCGGGGTGTTTGAACCAGTCCAGCAGTGCCACGCACAGCCGCTCGGGGGTGCAGTCGTCCTGCATCAGTTCCGGCGCCAGGTCGTCATTGGCCAGGATATTGGGCAGGGCGTAGCGGTTGACCTTGAGCAGGCCCAGCAGCTTGACGATGCGGTAGGTGAGCGGAGCGACCTTGTAGCCCACCACCATCGGGCGCTTGACCAGCATCGCTTCCAGCGTGGCGGTGCCGGAGGCCAGCAGTACCACGTCGGCGGCCAGCATGGCGGTACGCGCCTGGCCGTCGAGCAGATGCGAGCGCATCACCGGCAGCGACGAGCGTGACAGCTGCTCGGCCAGCAGGTGCTTGCAGCCTGGATTGGCGGCCGGTACCAGCACGTGCAGATTGGGCAGGTGCTCGGACACCAGCCAGGCCGCCTGGAAAAAGGTGTCGCCGAGCCGGCTGATTTCGCCGTGACGGCTGCCTGGCAATACTGCCAGGACAGTGCTGGAGGCGGACAGGCCCAGCGTTGCGCGCGCTGCTGCGCGGTCGGCCTGGTAGGCAATATCGTCGGCCATCGGGTGGCCGACAAAGCGGGCGTCCACGCCATGCTTGGCATAGATCGGCGGCTCCATCGGAAACAGGCACAGCACCAGATCGGCGCTGACGCCGATTTTTTCGGCACGCTTCTCGCGCCACGCCCACACCGACGGGCTGACGTAGTGCACGGTCTTGATCCCGCGCTGCTTGAGCCAGCGTTCCACCGGCAGATTGAAATCCGGCGCGTCGATGCCGATGAACACGTCCGGCTTCCACGCCAGCACCCGCTCGCGGAACGCGCTGCGCAGCTTGAGCAGGCGCGGCAGATGCCGCAGCACCTCGGTCAGGCCCATCACCGCCAGTTCGCTGGCATCGAACCAGGTCTGGCAACCGGCGCCACGCATCGCATCGCCACCGATGCCCACGAATTCGGCATTTGGATAGCGCAGCCGCAACTGCTCGATCAGCCCCGCGCCGAGACTGTCGCCAGAGGCCTCGCCGGCGATCAGCGCGATGCGCGGTGCGCGGAGATTGGGGATTGCGGATTGCGGATTGGCCAGCGCGTCGTGCACGACTTCGCCCGGTGTGGTGTGGACGCTTTGCATCCCCAATCCCGAATCCCGAATCCCGGCCGTCATCGTAACAACGGCCGTTCTGCTGCTTCGATGAACTCGAGCATCCCGCGCACATCGTCGCTGCTCTTGGCCTGTTCGGCCAGCTGCAGCTTGGCATCTGCCAGCGGCAGGCCGGCGACGTACAGCGTGCGGTAGGCGCGCTTGATCGCGGTGATGCGTTCGGCGTCGAAACCGCGGCGCTTGAGCCCTTCGCTATTGATGCCGCGCGGACGCCCCAGCGATTCGCTGCCCACCATGGTGAACGGCGGGACGTCGCCGTTGGTCAGCGCGCCCATGCCCAGGAAGGCGTGCGCGCCGATACGGCAGAACTGATGCGCGCCGGCAAAACCGCTGATGATCACGTAGTCGCCGACGGTGACGTGGCCGGCCAGCGTGGTGTTGTTGGAGAACACGCAGTGGTTGCCCACATGGCAGTCGTGCGCCACGTGCGTATAGGCCAGCATCCAGTTGTCGTTGCCGACCACGGTGATGCCGCCACCACCGCCGGTGCCGCGATTGATGGTGACGAATTCGCGGATCACGTTGCCGTCGCCGATCACCAATTCGGTCCGTTCGCCAGCGTACTTCTTGTCCTGCGGTTCGCCGCCGATCGCGGCGTGGCCGATGAAGCGGTTGTTGCGACCGATCCGGGTCGGGCCGTGGATCGAGCAATGTGGCCCCACCTCGGTGCCCGCCCCGATCTGCACATCGGCGCCGATCAGCGAGAAGGCGCCGACGCGGACGTCGTCCGCCAGCGTTGCCGATGGATCGATGACCGCCGTCGGATGAATCAAAGGTGTTGAATCGCGCATCGTGTCTTACTCCGAAAGCGGGGGATTACCTGGCGCCGGCGCACATCACCTCGGCACTGGCCACCACTTCGCCGTCGACCTTGGCTTCGCCGTAGAAGCATCCCACGTTGCGGATCAGGCGCTTCATCTGCACTTCCATGATCAACACGTCGCCCGGGACCACCTGCTTGTTGAAGCGGGCCTTGTCCACCTTGACCATATAGAACAGCTGCGACAGGGCATCGCGGCCCAGGCCGAGCTGGGTCATCACGCCGCCGACCTGCGCCAGCGCCTCGATGATCAGCACGCCAGGCATGACCGGACGGTTCGGAAAATGGCCCTGGAAGAACGGTTCGTTGATGCTGACGTTCTTCTGCGCCACGATCCACTTGGTTTCAAGATCGAGTTCGAGGATGCGGTCGACCAGCAGAAACGGGTAACGGTGCGGGAGCAGCGTCTGGATCTGACTGACGTCGATCGGCAGTTCGTAAACGTGGTGGCTCATTGTTTCTCCTTGCCCACAGCCAGGATGCGCCTAGCGAGCGCATCAAGCTGCTTGAAGCGCGCGGCGTTTTTGCGCCACGTGCGATTGTCGGTGAGAGGGGTGCCGGACGAATACTCGCCCGGCTCATGGATGGAATTACGCACGACAGACTTGCCGGTGATCACCACCTTGTCGCAGATCTCCAGGTGGCCGACCACGCCGACATGCCCGCCAAGCAGGCAATAACGGCCGATCTTGGCGCTACCGGCAATGCCGGTGCAGCCGGCAATCGCACTGTGCGCGCCGATGCGGCAGTTGTGCGCGATCTGCACCAGGTTGTCCACGCGCACGTCTTCTTCCAGCACGGTGTCTTCCAGCGCGCCGCGGTCGATGCAGGTGTTGGCGCCGATTTCGCAGTCGTCGCCGATCACCACACCGCCAAGCTGCGGCACCTTGATCCAGTGCCCGGCATCCATGGCCAGGCCGAAGCCATCGGCGCCGATCACCGCACCGGGGTGGATGCGCACGCGCTTGCCCAGCCGCACGCGGGTGACCAGGGTGACGCGGGCAAGCAGCTCGCTGCCGGCGTCCACCACGCAGTCTTCGCCAATGATGCTGCCGGTGCCGATCACGCAGCCATCGCCCACGCGACTACGCGCGCCAATGCTGACGAACGGACCGACATGCGCGGTGGCCGAGACCTGGGCGGTCGGGTCGATCACCGCAGAGGCATGGATGCCCGGTTCGCGCACCGGGGCCACATCGAACAGCGCGGCGATCTTGGCGAACGCGGTATACGGGTCCTTGGCGACCAGCGCGGTGCCTTTGGCGGCCTCGGCATCGTCGGCACGCAGCACCACGACAGCGGCCTGGGTGTCGGCCAGTTGCGGACGATAGCGTGGGTTGGACAGGAAGCCCAGCTGGCCTGCGCCTGCATGGGCCAGGGTGGCGACGCCGCTGACTTCGGTGGTGCCGTCACCGACGACGGTCAACCCGAATTGTTCGGCAATCGCACTGGCGGTCAATCGCATCAGGGTAAACCTCGCGTAAACGATAATTGGCTGGTTTAACAGGGGGGGGAACGTCGCCAAAAGTTGGCTAAACAGTCGAGCGTATTGCTTACCGGGCCGCAACGATGCGGCGAACCCAGGAAGAAACATATGAAAACTGTTCTCTCCATTTTCGGTAGCGTGATCCTGCTGGGCGCAGTCACCAGTGCATCGGCCGACGATTTCGCGCAGCAGCGCACCAACGCTCTGAGCTTCTGGGACCAGCAGGTGCAATGCGTGGACGCATCCGATTGGGGCGCCACCGCCACCTGCCTGGGCAATGTCTGGAACAACTACTTCTAAAGCTGTTTCCTACCAGGGTGTTCAAACAACAATGGCGGCCCGGGCGTCCGGGCCGCCATTGGTTCGCGTGCCAATCTTAGAACTGGCCGCCGAAGGTGAACTGCAGACGCTCGATCTCGTCGTTGTCTTCCTTCTTCAGCGGGAATGCATAGCTGATCGAAATGGGGCCGACCGGCGCGCGCCACAACAGCGCCACACCGGTGGAGGCGCGCAACTCGTTGGCCTTGAAGTTGTCCACGCCGCTGTAGACGTTGCCGAAGTCGACGAATGCCGAAACGCGCGCCGACGGGCTGTCGAACAGCTTGGGGAAATACATTTCCACCGAGCCCACCGTCTTGAACGACCCGCCCAGCGGCTGGCCGCGGGTATAGCCATTGATCGCTTCCGAACGCGGGCCCAGGGTGTTGTCTTCGAAGCCACGGACCGAATTGGTGCCGCCGGCGTAGAAGTTCTCGTAGAACGGCAGGCCGGTGGCGGTGACCGTGCGGGTGCTGCCATCCGGATTGGTCAGCACGCGGGTGCTGTCCTTCCCGTAACTGTCGCCGTAGCCCAGTTCGAAGCGCGTGTTCAACACCAGCGCCGGAATGATCGGCCAGTAGTTGGAGATCTGGTAGTTGAGCTTGTAGTACTCGACCGTGGAGCCGGGCAGGGTGGTTTCCAGGCCCACACGCTGGTACATGCCGCGGGTCGGCATGAAGAAGTCGTTGCGGGTGTCGCGCGCCCAGCCCAGTTCCGTGCGCCAGGCATGGAAGGTGCGCGTGCCGATCGCATTGATGTAGTCGATGATCGCCTGCGGTGTGGTGCCCGCGAAGGTGGTGATCTGGTTGCTGTCGATACCCACCATTGCCGAGACGGTGTCGTTTTCGGTGATCGGCACGCCGAACACCACCTGCGCCGAACCGTTCTTGCTGTTGAATTGCGCGGTGTTGAAGTCCGAATAATCCAGTGCACGCCAGGACAGGTTGTAGCCCAGCGACACGCCGTCGTCGGTAAAGAACGGGTTGGTGTAGGAGAACGCGTAGCGCTGCTGATAGCTGCTGCGCGAGGCCTCCACTGCCACGCGGTTACCACCGCCCAGGAAGTTGTTCTGCGACAACTGCACCGAGGTGGTCACACCGAAGCTCTGCGAATAACCCAGGCCGAACACGAAGCTGCCGGAGGTGGTCTCCTTGACGTTGTAGACCACGTCGACCTGGTCGTTGCTGCCGGGCACCGCGGGCGTTTCCACGTCCACGCTTTCGAAGTAGCCCAACCGCTGCAGACGGATCTTGGAACGGTCGATCGCCGCCTGCGAATACCAGGTGTTCTCGAACTGGCGCATTTCGCGGCGCAACACCTCGTCGGAGGTACGGCTGTTGCCCTTGTAGAGGATGCGGCGCACGGTCACGCGCGGGCCGGGCACCACCTGCAGGTTCACTGCCACGGTGCGGTCTTCGCGATTCGGCGTCGGGATCGGGTTGACCTTGGCGAACGCGTAACCGACGTTGCTCAGCGTATTGGTGATCGCATCGGACGTGTACTCCAGCAGCGCACGCGAGAAGATGTCGCCGGCCTTGGGGATCACCAGGCGCTCGATGTCGGCCTGCGGCAGCACGGTGTCGCCGGTGACCTTGATTTCGGAAATCTTGTACTGCTCGCCCTCGGTGACGCCGGCGCTGATGAACATATCGCGCTTGTCGGGGCTGATCGAGACCTGGGTGGAGTCGATGCTGAAGTCGACATAGCCGCGGTCCAGGTACCAGGAGTTGAGCTTTTCCAGGTCGCCGGACATCTTTTCCTTGGAGTACTGGTCGTCGCGGCGGTACCACGAGGCCCAGTTGTGTTCCTTGGATTCCCAGTTGTCCAGGATGTCCTCGTTGGCGAACTTTTCGGTACCGATCAGGTTGACGTGGCGGATCTTGGCCGCCTTGCCTTCCTTGATCGCGATGGCCACGTCGACGCGGTTACGGTCCAGCGGGCTCACCGTCGGGGTGATTTCCACGTTGTACTTGCCGCGGTTGTTGTACTGGCGGGTCAGTTCCTGGGTCACGCGGTCCAGGCTCAGGTGATCGAAGGTGCCACCCTCGGACAGGCCGATGTCACCCAGGCCCTTGAGCAGTTCCTCGGACTTGATGTCCTTGTTGCCGGTCACGGTGAGCTTGTTGATCGCCGGGCGCTCCTTGACCGTGATCACCAGGATGTTGCCCTGGCGGTCCAGCTGCACGTCCTCGAAGAAGCCGGTGCGGTAGAGCGCCCGGATCGCGTCGGCCACCTTGGCATCGTCCACGGTGTCGCCGCGGTTCACCGGCAGATAGGTGAAGACGGTGCCGGAGGCGATGCGCTGCAGGCCGTCGACGCGAATGTCGCTGGCAACGAACGGCTCGACGGCCAGAGCAACGGCCGGCAGGCTGAGGCCGGCGGCAAGAGCGAGGGCAAGCAGGCGGCGAGTGGGAAGACGCGTCATGTCACATCCGGTTGGAGTCGTATTCGGGTGTTGCTGGATGCCGGCGTATGACGACGACAACAGGCGGAAAGAGTGGAGCAGCTTCATCGTGGAACCAGGCCGAGGATGTCGTTGTAGAACGCCAGTCCCATCAACCCGGCCAGGACCGCCAGGCCGACGTATTGTCCGGCAATCATGGCCCGTTCGCTGATCGGGCTGCCCTTGATCAACTCGATAAGGTAATACAGCAGATGCCCACCGTCCAAGATCGGGATGGGCATCAGGTTGATGATCGCAAGGCTGAGCGACAGCAACCCGAGGAAATACAGGAACCAGTCGAGCCCGCGTTCGGCCGAGGCGTTGGCGGCGCGCGCAATGGTGACCGGGCCGGAGATGTTCTTGACCGAGGCCTGGCCGGTCAGCATGCGCTTCATCATGCCCAGCGAATCGGCGGTCATCCGGCCGGTTTCGCGGATCGCGGCCGGCACGGCGGCGAACAGCCCGTACTGCTGGCGGCTGTCGTATGCCGGAGCCGGGGCGGCGGCCGGACGCACGCCGATCATCCATTGGCCCTGCGGCGACTTGCGCGGGGCGATTTCCAGCGCCAGCCGGTCTTCGCCACGCGCCACCTCGATCATGCCCGGCCCGCCGTGGGCGCCCAACGCCTGCACCTGCGGAATGATGTCTTCGGTCGAGCGGATCGGCTGGCCATCGATGGCCACGATCCGGTCGCCCGGCTTGAGCAGGCCGTCGGCCACCGATCCCTTCACCACTTCGGCAATCACCGGTGGCTGCAGCATGAACTGCCAGCCGATGCCGGCCAGTGCGGCAACGCGGCGTTCGTCGAAACCGACCGGCAACTGCGACAGGCGCAAGGTGTGTTCGCTGCTGCTCGCAGTGTCGGAGGCGGTCAGGACGCGGACATCGCGCCTGTCCATTGCCGCAGTGGTGAGCTGCAGGCTGGCATCGCTCCAGCTGCTCACGCTGCGGCCGTCGATGCGTACGATGCGCTCGCCCGGAGTCAGTCCGGCTTCGGCGGCCAGGCCATCGGCGCGACCGACGGTTGCCGAATAATCCTGCTTGCCGACCACGAACATCGCCCACAGCATCGCCATGCACAGCAGCAGGTTGGCGATGGGGCCCGCCGCGACGATCGCGATGCGCTGCCACACGGTCTTGCGATTGAAGGCCTGGTCCTGCTCGGCCGGATGCACGTCGCCTTCGCGCTCGTCGAGCATTTTGACGTAGCCGCCCAGCGGGATCGCGGCGACCACGAACTCGGTGCCGTGGCGATCGCGGCGCATCCACAGCGGTTTGCCGAAGCCCACCGAAAAACGCAGCACCTTGACGCCGCAGCGCCGCGCGACCCAGAAATGCCCGAATTCGTGAAAGGTCACCAACACGCCCAGGCTGACGATCATCCACCAGACCGAACCGATGAAATCACCCATGTGTGCAGCTCGTGTGCGTGGAACGATCAGGCATGAAGGGCGTGATGGGCGAGGGCGCGTTCAGTGATTTGCCGGGCTTGCGCATCGGCAAAAAGCAGGGTGTCGAGGGAATCGGCATTGTGCCGCTGGAGCGTTGTCAGTGTGTGTTCGACCAACGCAGGGATCGCTAGGAAACCCACCTGGCCCTGAAGAAAGGCTGAAACAGCCACTTCATTGGCCGCGTTCAGGATCGCCGGGGCGGTGCCGCCGGCCCGTAATGCGTCCCAGGCCAGACGCAGACACGGGAATGCGGCGGTGTCGGGGGCCTCGAAATCCAGCCGGCCCTGGGTCAGCAGGTCAAGTCCGGCGACACCGGAGTCGACCCGCTCCGGCCACGCCAGGCCCACCGCCAGGGTGGTGCGCATGTCCGGCAGGCCAAGCTGGGCAAGGGTGGAGCCGTCGACGAATTCCACCAGCGAATGCACCAGGCTCTGCGGATGCACCAGCACATCGATCTGCTCGCCCGGCAGTCCGAACAAGTGATGCGCCTCGATGACTTCCAGGCCCTTGTTCATCAGGGTCGCCGAATCCACCGAGATCTTCGGTCCCATCGACCACTTCGGGTGGGCGACGGCCTGCGCCGGCGTTACCGCCGTCAGCGCCTCACGGTCCCAGCCACGGAACGGACCGCCCGAGGCGGTCAGTACCACGCGGCGCACGCCACGACTGGCGTCACAGGAGCGCAGGCACTGGAAGATAGCGCTGTGTTCGCTGTCGATCGGGATGATTTCAGCCCCGGCAGCGGCTGCGGTGCGGGTCAGCAGCTCGCCGGCCAGCACCAGGGATTCCTTGTTGGCCAGCAACAGGCGCTTGCCGGCGCGCGCTGCCGCCAGCGTAGACGGCAGCCCGGCCGCACCCACGATCGCCGCCACCACGGTGTCGCACGCATCGCCACTCGCCAGTGCGTCCAACGCCTCGGCGCCGGCATGCGCCTGGGTCGCCAGGCCCAGCGCGCGCAGGCCATCGCGCAGTGCCGGGTACAGCGTCGTCTCGGCAATCACCGCATGCGCAGGCCGGCGGGTGGCGCAGAGCCCCAGCAGCTCGTCGACCTTGCTGCCGGCCGACAGCACGCTGGCGCGCAGCCGCTCGGGGTGGCGCGCGATCACGTCCAGTGCCGATGCGCCGATCGAGCCGGTGGCGCCGAAGACGGCGACCTGACGGGGAGAAGAGCCAGCCATGCCTAGAATCCGAGAATTTCCTTGCCGAGTGCGAACACCGGCAGGGCAGCGAGCACGCCATCGATGCGGTCCAGCACGCCGCCATGGCCAGGAATCAGCGTGCCCGAATCCTTGGCGCCGGCGTGGCGCTTGAGCAGGCTTTCGAACAGGTCGCCCAGCACCGATGCCAGCACCGCCAGCGCGGAGACCAGCACCAGCTGCGGCACATGCGCCAGGGTCAGCCCGGCCAGCCAGCCGAACGCGCAGGCAACTGTAATCCCGGCGAGCAGGCCTCCGAGCAACCCTTCGATGGTCTTGTTGGGGCTGACCCGCGGCGCCAGCTTGTGCTTGCCGAACGCGCGGCCGGCGAAATACGCACCGGAGTCGGCCGCCCACACCATGGTCAGCGCGGTCAGCAACCACAGGTTGCCCTTGTCCGGGCTGGCATGCAGCAGCACCAGCGCCGCCCATGCCGGCAGCACCGCCAGGGTGCCGGCGGCCAGCTTGAGTGCGCGCGCCTGGCCGTTGCCATGATCGGCGCCGAAGGTGAAAAAGCGCAGCCAGAGCAGCGCCAACAGCCACCACGCCACGCCGACCAGCGACGCAATCTGGAACAGCACCATCGAGCCGGCCGAGGCCCACACCATCAGCACCATCAGCAGCAGATTGAGCATCAGCAGCACGGTGCGCGGCAGGCTGTCGTCGATGCCGGAGAGCTTGAGCCACTCCCACAGACCGGTCAGGAACAGGACCGCCGCCAGCGCTGCCAGCCATTGAGTGGGCAGCAGCACGATCGCGCAAATCGCGAGCGGCGCCATGATCAGCGCGGCAATCACGCGAGTCTTGGTCATGCGGAGGAGCTCTCCGTCGCCTTGTCGGCGATCTGTGCGCTGGTCAGGCCGAAGCGGCGTTCACGCCCGGCATAGTCGTCCAGCGCTTGCTGCAGCACGCCGGCATCGAACTCCGGCCACAGGGTTTCGGTGAACCACAGCTCGGTGTAAGCCAGCTGCCACAACAGGAAATTACTGATGCGGGTGTCGCCACCGGTGCGGATGAACAGATCCGGCGCGGGCAGGTCGGCCAGGGCGACCCGGCTGGACAGCAGCGCTTCGTCGATCTGCTCTGGCTGCAGGCGGCCGGCAGCCACGTCTTCGGCCAACGCGCGGGCCGCCGCGGCGATGTCCTGGCGGCCGCCGTAGCTGGCGGCGATGCTCAGCACCAGCCGCGAGTTCGCTGCGGTGCTGCGCTCGGCGCCGGCCATGCGGTCGCGCAATGGTGCGGCAAAGCGGCTGCGGTCGCCGATGAAGCGCACCTGCACGCCACGTCGCTGCAATTCTTCGACTTCGCGGTCGAGCGCATGCAGGAACAGCTTCATCAGCGCATCGACCTCATCCTGCGGACGGCCCCAGTTTTCACTGGAAAACGCGAACAGGGTCAGCGCCGACACGCCTTTTTCCAGGCAGAAATCGATCGTGCGATTGACCGCGCGCGCGCCGGCACGGTGGCCGATGACGCGCGGACGCCGCCGACGCTGCGCCCAACGCCCATTGCCATCCATGATGATGGCAATGTGGCGCGGCACAGCAGCAGAGAGGACGGGATGCATGGCAGGCGATGCCACGATCAGACCGTCATCAATTCCTGTTCCTTGCCCTTGACGACCTCATCCACGTCCTTGATGGACTTGTCGGTCAGTTTCTGGATGTCGTCTTCGGCGCTGCGGGCCTCGTCTTCGGTGACGGCCTTGTCCTTGAGCAGATCCTTGACCTGCTGGTTGGCATCGCGGCGGATGTTACGGATCGCCACCTTGCTGTCTTCGCCCTCGCCATGCACGGACTTGCTGAGCTCCTTGCGGCGCTCCTCGGTCAGCGGCGGCAGGTTCAGGCGGATCACGGTGCCGACCACGGTCGGGGTCAGGCCCAGATCCGAGGCATAAATGGCTTTTTCCACGTCCTTGATCATGCCCTTGTCGAACAGGCTGATGACCAGCGAGCGGCCTTCGGACACGCTGATGCTGGCAACCTGATTCAGGGGCGTGTCGGCGCCGTAGGCCTTGACCTTGATGCCGTCCAGCAGCGCCGGCGAGGCACGGCCGGTGCGGATGGTGGTGAGGGAATGGCGCAGAGCATCGATGCTCTTGGTCATGCGCGTCTGCGCGTCTTGTTTGATCTGGGTGAGCATCGCCGGAATCCGTGTGGAGCTGAATCCGGAGATTATAGCCGGGACTGAGGTTTCACGACTCGCGGGCCGCCAGCACCCGCGCAGCCGGTTCACTTGCCGCCCCTTTCTAGGTGCCGGGTCCGCGGGTTGGAGATCGCCGCACAGCTTGCGGTACTGCGCCTTGCGATTCCCCAATCCCGATTCCCCGCCTCAGCTACGGCCCTGCACCAACGTGCCGATCTGCTCGCCATGCAGGATGCGCAGCAGCACGCCCGGTTCGCTCATGCCGAAGATGCGCAGCGGCAGGTCGCTGTCGCGCGCCAGTGCAAAGGCGGCGGTATCCATCACCTCCAGGCCCTGCAGGATCACCTGGTCGTAGGTCAGGCTGTCGTAGCGCACCGCATCGGTGTGCTTCTTCGGGTCCTTGTCGTACACGCCGTCGACCTTGGTTGCCTTGAGCAGCAGGTCGGCACCGATCTCGATCGCGCGCAGCGCCGCGCCCGAGTCGGTGGTGAAGAACGGGTTGCCGGTGCCGGCGGCGAAGATCGCGATGCGGCCCTTTTCCAGGTGACGGATCGCGCGGCGACGGATGAAGTCTTCGCAGACATCGTTGATCTTGATCGCGCTCATCACGCGCACCTTGGCGCCAAGCTTTTCCAGCGCATCCTGCATGGCCAGCGCGTTGATCACCGTGGCCAGCATGCCCATGTGATCGCCGGTGACGCGGTCCATGCCGCTGGCGGCCAGGCCGGCGCCGCGGAAGATATTGCCGCCGCCGATGACCAGGGCCACCTGCGCGCCGGCCTGCTGGGCTTCGATCACTTCATGGGCAAGGCGGTTGATCACCTTGGGATCGATGCCGTAATCCCCGTCCCCCATCAGCGCCTCCCCGGAAAGTTTGAGAAGAATGCGGCGATAGGAAAGTTCGGACATGGGGGAAACCTCGGGGGTGGGGGATCGGCAAACGCCGGCAATTCTAGCGGAAGCCTGTCACCTGGCGTGGTAAAAATTCCTTTGTTGGCAGTGGCGTGACCGGTTGCTCAATGCGCGCGCGGGTTCGGTGGCGTTGGTACATCGGTCGCATCGTAAGCGGTGACGCGGTTGCGGCCGCGATGCTTGGAGCGATACAGCGTGCTGTCGGCGGCCTGCAACAAATGGTCGATGCTGTCGAACTGGCGCTCGGCACCGCCGTGCGTGGCAAGACCGGCAGAGAAGGTGATATGCAGTGGGCCGCCCTGCAGTTGCGCCATCGGCGTGCGCGCGGTTTCGGCCAGGATGCGTTCGATCACCATCAGCGCCGCATCGGCAGGTGTATTGGGCAGGATCACCAGGAATTCTTCGCCGCCGTAGCGCGCCACCAGGTCGCTGGTGCGCACCATGCGTTGCAGCGTTTGCGCGAAATTGCGCAACACTTCATCGCCGACCAGATGTCCGTGCGCATCGTTGACGCGCTTGAAGTCGTCCAGGTCGATGAAGGCGATCGACAGTGGCCAGCCTTGCCGCGAGGCCAGTTCGAACTCATGCGTCAGTGCGGTACCGAGCTGATGCCGATTGAATACCCCGGTCAACGCATCGCGGCTGGCCTGTTCGGCCAGGTGGCGCATGCGGTTTTCCGATTCGTCGGCATGCCGGCGTGCTTCGGCCACGTCCTGCAATTCGCGCAGGCTACGCAGCATCGCCAGTTCACGCGCCTGCTCGAAGATCATCTGGATGTGCTCGGGCTGCGGCACGCGGATGTCGAACAGCGCTTCCAGTTCCGGCAGCGATTCGGCGATGCGTTCGATCACTTTTTCGAAGCGTTCGGCATCCAGCTCCAGCACGTCCTGGGCCTGCTGCTGCGCATGTTCGGTTGCGGTGACCGCACTGGCCGAGAGCCAGATATCGGCCAGGCGCCCGGATAGCGCCACGCAGGCCATGAACGGTTCCAGGCCTGCCGGGTCTTCTTCGCTCTGCGCAACTGCATTCTGCAGATATGGCGGCAGCTGCCACTGATGCGCCAGCCAGGCGCCGACTTCGGCATGCGTGGCGCCCAGTTGTTCGCGTTCGGCATCCAGCAGCGCGGTGTTGTCGGCGGCCTGTTCCAGCAGCGGTCCGTATAGATCCGGCGCACCTTGCAGCAGGGCCAGCTTGCCGATGTCCTGCAGCAGGCCGGCCAGCATCAATTCTTCGGGTTTGCGGATGCCGTAGGCCTGGCCGAGGATGCGACTGGCCAGCGCGCACAGGCCGGCGCGTCGCCAGATGCGCTCGTGCAAGGGGTGGGCGATGAAGGTGCTGCGCACGCCGTGCACCATCGAAAAGCCCAGTGCCAGGCTCAAGGTCGCGTTGAGGCCGAGCATGGTCAGCGCCTGGCCGAGATTGTCGATGCGGCGGCGACTGGCGTATAGCGGCGAATTGGCCACCCGCAGCATGCGTGCGCTCAATGCCATGTCCATGCCGATGACCTTGGCCGTGGTGCTCATGTCCACGTCCGGATCCTGCGCAAGTTCGATGATGCGCAGCGCAACGCCAGGCGGCGAGGGCAGGTTGCGGCAGTAGTGCAGGGCGGCCTGGAGATCTGGTTGCATGAGTCATTGCCAACAGTGGCCACAAGCATACAGCTGCGGTCGTTGAGTGGGGCGCGCCATGCTCCGCCATCGCCGCGCCACAAGACATGCGTGATGGAACGCGAAAAGCCTGGTCGGCATCTTCAGGTAACGGCAATACCGATGACATCTGTAGAGTTGAGGCCGCTTTGCCGCTGCGCCGGATGCGTTCGCTTCAGGTTCGCGCCGGTGTGCGGATGCGCGATCGACGGCAAAAAAAAAGCCGCGGCATGCCGCGGCTTTCTTTCGAGCGGGGAAGATCAGGCCAGGCCGGCCTGCTTCATCACTTCGGCGGCGTAGTCTTCCACCACCTTCTCGATGCCTTCGCCAACGGCCAGGCGCTGGAAGCCGATCACTTCGGCGCCGGCGGCCTTGACTGCCTGCTCGACGGTCTGGTCGGTGTTGAGCACATACGGCTGGCCGTACAGCGTTACTTCGTTGACGATCTTGCTGATCTTGCCGCTGATGATCTTTTCCAGGATCTCGGCCGGCTTGGCCTTGTCCTTTTCGGACATCTTGGCCAGTTCGATTTCCTTTTCCTTGGCAACGAATTCGGCCGGAACGTCGGACGCCTTGACGTGCGGCGGGTTCATCGCCGCGATGTGCATGGCGATGCCGCGCGCCAGCTCGATGTCGCCACCCTTCAGTTCGACCAGCACGCCGATACGGCCGCCGTGCACATAGGCCGCGACGTTGTTGGCGCTGTCGATACGGACCAGGCGACGCACCTGCAGGTTTTCGCCGACCTTGGCGATCACCGCAGCGCGACGCTCTTCGATGGTCTCGCCGCTGTCGAGCTTGACGCTCTTGAGTGCTTCGGCATCGGCAGCGTCCGAGTGCAGTGCGGCATTGGCCACCACCTCGGTGAAGGCCAGGAAGTTCTCGTCCTTGGCGACGAAGTCGGTCTCGGAGTTGACTTCGACCAGCACGGCCTTGCCGCCGGCCTGGGCGGTGGCGATGCCGCCTTCGGCGGCAACACGGTCGGCCTTCTTGTCGGCCTTGGCCAGGCCCGACTTGCGCAGCCACTCGGCCGCGGCGTCGATGTCGCCTGCGTTTTCGACGAGTGCCTTCTTGCACTCCATCATGCCGGCGCCGGTGCGCTCGCGCAGTTCCTTGACCAGGGAAGCAGTGATTTCCATGGAATTACCTCATATGGACGAATGCGTGCGGCGGAAGTGATTCCGCCAGTAGGAGACGGTGCAGCATGCCGCCGCCCCCGTAAATGTATTCAGTCGCCTCAGCGACGGAGCGACAGGGCGCCGTCGGGGCTGCGGCCGCACAGCATGGTGCGGCCGCATTGCACGCCGATTACTCGGCGGCGTCAGCCTTCTTGTCGCCCTTCTTGGCCGGAGCGCGACGGCCCTTGCCTTCGTCGGCGGCGTCGGCCGAGAACTCTTCTTCGCGAACAGAAGCGGAGTTCGGCGCAGCAGCCTTGCCTTCCAGCACGGCATCGGCAGCGGCGCGTGCGTACAGCTGCACGGCGCGGATGGCGTCGTCGTTGCCCGGGATGGCGTAGTCGACCAGGGCCGGATCGTAGTTGGTGTCGACCACGGCGATCACCGGAATGCCGAGCTTCTTGGCTTCCTTGATGGCGATGTCTTCATGGCCGATATCGATCACGAAAATCGCGTCGGGCAGACGGTTCATTTCCTTGATGCCGCCGAGCGAGGCGTCCAGCTTCTCGCGCTCGCGACGCAGGCCCAGCACTTCATGCTTGACCAGCTTGTCGAAGGTGCCGTCGGTCTCTGCCGCTTCCAGTTCCTTCAGGCGGGCAACCGACTGCTTGACGGTACGGAAGTTGGTTAGCGTGCCGCCCAGCCAGCGCTGGGTCATGAACGGCATGTTGCACCGCTCGGCTTCTTCCTTGATGGACTCGCGTGCGCTGCGCTTGGTGCCCAGGAACAGCACGGTGCCGCGCTTCTGCGCAACCGAGGAGAGGAAGTTCATCGCGTCGTTGAAGAGCGGAACGGTCTTCTCGAGGTTGATGATGTGGATCTTGCCGCGCGCGCCGAAGATGTACGGCGCCATCTTGGGGTTCCAGTAGCGGGTCTGGTGGCCGAAATGGACGCCGGCTTCCAGCATCTGACGCATGGTGACTTGGGGCATTGCAGTAACTCCGTAAGAGCGGAATCGCCGTGCGCTGACCTGACTTTTGAAAAGTCCGCACATGGATGTGCAGGTTCTTGCGAGAGGCTCGCAGTCAAACGCACGTAATTCCGGGGTTGGGCTTCCCTGTTGCCTCCGCGACGAACCCCTTGCGAGGGCACCCCGGCGCGGATGGCGGCAGCAGGTGTGAATTCGTCGGTGACGTCCGACGTGGACGACGTAATGCGTTAAGACGCAAAACAGCCGGCGGAGTATAGCCGGCCGGGTGGCGTGGTGCAATTGGTCTGGTTCTGAGGCAGCTGACGGTGATCGCTGGGGATTCGGGATTCGGGATTGGTTTACAGCGGATCGCGAATGACCGGTGGTGTCGCGCATGCCGAAGGACGGCGAGGCCAGCAACGCTTTGCGATTCCAATCCGCGATCCCAGCCCTCAGGGCTGCAGCGCCAGCGTGCTTTCGATATCGCTGTTGATGTGCGCCACGAAGCGGCCGCTGCCTTCGGGCAGGTTGGCGGGCAGGGCCCATTGGCGGGTCTGGCCGGGGAGGACGTAGCCGGCCAGGTCGTCGCGGATGTTGCGGCGGGTGCCGCCGGCATCGATATAGGCCAGGTCGGCCAGGCGCGCATGGCTGGGGCCGGAATTGTAGATGCGCAACGCGCGCTGGCTGCCGTGCCCGGCCAGGCTGGCGTGCAGCGCCGGTTGCGCTGCGCTGGCCTGGCTGGGCTGTGCAAACACGGGGGTGGAATAACGCAGCAGGTCGGTCTCGTTGCCGATCGCGTGCTGGGTCACGACGAGCCGGTAGCTGTCTTCGGCCTGCGTGGGGCTGGGGCCGAGGCGGATCACGCGCAGCAGTTGCCGGCCCTGCGACGGTATTTCGAAATGCGCCGGGCTGACGGTGGCGCCGGTGGCCGGCTCGAGGAGTTCGCGCTCACCGTCCTGGCGCCAGCGGTAGAGCTTGGCGTCGGCACGCCATGGCTGGGCGGCCTGGTTGTAAAGCCAGACCGTTGCCTGGTCGCTGTCGGCCGGGATATGCGCAGTGGTCGGCGCGATGGCGATCTCGGCAGCACTGGCGGCGCCGCTTCCCGCCATACCGCCGAGGACCAGGACCAGGACCAGGACCAGGGCCAACAGATCGCGAAGGTGGCGGGCAGTGGCCATGCTCAGAACGCGATGGTGGTGATGCGCGCGCTGCCGGCGGGCATCGGCCCGGCGAGTGCGCTGGCGTCCTGGCCGGTGCTGGTGACGGTCGATGCCTCATTGCTGCTGGGCGGCTCGGCGATCGCCATCGGCGTGCCCCTGGAGCAACTGGCGCGTGGCGGCGCGGTACGCAGTTCGCAACCGCTGAGCAGGCGCAGGCCGATATGCAGGGTGGAGTTTTCCGGCCCCCGCACCGTGGCTGCGTTCGCCGCGGTAGAGGTCGCGGCGCATGCGAGAGCAGCCAGGGCCAAGCGCTTCAGGAAGGTGACCTGCGTCATGGAGGCAATCGTTTGCATTGGAGACGTAAGAAATAGCGACGCCCCCGATACGAACTTTATTAACTGTCAGTAAGTGATGGAGACGGTCACCGTATCGGTGTAGGCGCCTGCAATCGGCAGTTGTGGGGCCGGCGCGCGTCCATACACCGTGACCGTCTGGGTGGTGCCATTGCCGGTACCCGACAGCGTGTCCACCCCGATGACGGTGCCCCACCGATTACTGCGCCCGGTATTGCTGTAGAGCTCGTAGTTGATGTAATTGGCGCTGCTGGCATGACGCATGCGCCGCACGCTGCCGCTGGCATTGCTGCCATTGTCCAGCCCGATATTCCAGGCAGTACGGTTGGTGCAGGCCAGGCTGATGGTGGAGCTGCGATCGATGGCGGTGTCGATGCTGCCGGCGATGCTGCCGAAGTCCAGATCGGTGGTGACGTAGGCATTGCAGCGAGCCGGCACAGTGGCCGAGGCAGTGAACGGGAAGGCGTTGCTGGCAGTCTTGGAGCCGGTGCCGCCAGCGGTACAACTGCTTGGCAGCGAGGGCATCCCGGTGATGCTTTCGTTGTAGGAGTAGCGCAGCACGGTGTCGGCGCCGCCAAAGCTGCTGGTGTGGTTGCCGACAGAAAGGGTCTGGTTGGCCGGAATCCGCCCATACACGGTGATGGTGGCGGTCTGCGAGCCGCCGGTGATCACCGGGACGGTGTAGGACAGTGTCAATGTCCGCGGCGAGGGAGCGGCCGACCCGGTGGCGCCCCAGATCTGCGTGCGTGTTGCCTCGCTGTAGATCTGGAAATCCAGGCTGTCGCTGGTGGAGTTGAGCATGCGGCGAGGGGCATACACGCCGCTGCTGGCACTGCCGGGGCCAAGGTCCAGGCAGAGGCTGACTTGTGCATAGCCCAGCACGCTGAGCGCAGCCGTCGCGCAGGAAACATTGAGCGTTGCCACTGCATCGGTGGTGCCGTTGGCCGCCACGTTGCCAAACGCCAACGGAGTGCCGAGGGTGACGGTGCAGGTGGTGTCCGCGTGCGCTCGCTCGCTGGGCCCAAGCCACAACATCGCGATCGTCAGCGCGAGCATCAGGCGCCAACGTGTGGACATGCTCACGGCGTGGTCTGCTCAACGATGCACTGCAGGGGACCCACCCGCGGAATGCCGCCCGGGTCGGCTGGATACGCGAACTGCGCAACGCAACGGCCCTGGGGCAGGTCGACCATGATGCGGTTGTCGCGTTGCAGGTTGTCCAGATAGGTTTCGCCGTCGTAGCCGACCACCACGCGGTCGGTACTGCCTTCGCGCTGCACCATGCTGCCGACGGGCAACGGCGCGCCGTGCGCATCGTGCAGCACGATGATGGCGGCGCGCACGCGGGTGATGCCGAAGCGCACCGCCACACCCGATTGCTGGCGCGGTGTCACCGTGGTGTCGACCCGGTCCACGCGCAGGTCCGCCGACAGGCCCAAGGTGTCGATGGAGAGCTGGTTGCGCTGCCATGATTGCAGTGGCGTGACCAGCAGGGTGCCGCGCGCGTCGGTGACCCCGATCAAGCGGTTTTCCAGCCGCACCGGAATGCCGGGCTGGCCGTCGGTGCTCACCACCGCGAACGCGTCCTGGATATCGCGCGCGGCGAAGGTGCGGCCGTTCATCCACACCAGGCTGCCGCTGGCGCTGGCATAGCCGAAGCTGTCGCCGTCCTGGGTTGCTGCGCCGAGGTTGTAACGGCCGATCCGGTTCAACCAGCCCAGTTCGGCCAGCCCGCCGCTGGCATCGTCGCCGGCACGTCCTTGCAGGCGCCAGCCGATGCCGCCCAGATCGCCATCGCCAGGCAGCGGCTGGCTGATATCGGCCACCAGGCCGGTGCGCTCGCCGTTGCGCTGCATCGATGCGCTGGCCTGACGCACTTCGCCGAAGGTGGTCGACAGCGACAGGTACAGGCTGCGATCGCTGGGGACATCCAGATTCTGATTGCCCGATAGATTGGCCGCCCAGTTGCGCCCGAAGCTGCGCGACCAGAACACGCTCGCATAGCGCGAGGTATCGCCCTGCGGATAGCTCAGCCGCACATAGCTGGTGCCGAGCGAACCGATCGGGTCGACGTTGACGCCGAGTGCTGCGCGGTCGCTGACGCGCGCTGGCAGGGCGCCTTGCAGTGCGCCCAGGTCACGATAATCGCCATGGGTGCGCTGGCTGCCCAGATTGACGTTGAAACGCCGGTTGTTCCAGGCGTAGCCCAGCACGTACTGGCCGCCACGCAATGCCTCCATCCGGCTGTGCGCGTAGGCGGCGTTGAATACACCGCCCACGCCAAGCAACCACACGCCGCCTGCGCCTGTATTGATTACGCCACCGCCAGTTTCGGCATGCGCTTCGAGGGTGAAGTCGTCGCGCAGGCCCTTGCGAAAGGTGGCGCTGGCCACACGACGTCGGTCATAGGAAAACGAGCGCACGCCGTAGTCGCGGCGCAGATGGCCGATGCCGACCGACCATTCGGAAATGCCGCGCGCCAGCAACTGCGGTGTGCCATAGAACGCAAAATCCAGCCGGCGCACGCGACCGAACGCATCGGTCACCACGATCTGCGCCTGGCCCGTGCCGCTGATGCCCGGTTGCGCGGCCAGCTGAAACGGGCCGGCCGGCACCTGGCCGCTGTACTGGCGTAAGCCATCCACATACAGCTCAACGGTGGAAGGCACCGCCGCTTCGCCGAGAAAGCTCGGCGTGGGCGTCAGTACCCGATACGGTTGCAAGGCGTAATTGCGGCCGATCTGCACGCCGCCCAGGCGGATCGAGCGGCTCCAGTCGACAAAGCCGCTATAGAAATCGCCCACGCTCAGGCTGGTGGCGCTCTCCGGGAAATCCATCTGCCAGGCACTGTCCAGGCGCACCGCTTCGCTGCGCCAGCGTTTGTCCTGTGGGCGGTCGTAGGCCAGAAAGACCGCAGTGGTATCGACCATGCCGCGCCCGATGCCGAAGGCGCGCACTTCGGTGGCCAGCGACGCGCTGCTGACGCCGGCGTTGCGGGTGGCATACAGGTCGTAATTGAGCAGCATGCCTGGCGATGCGGTGGCGCTGGGCGGAGCCACTTCTTCGGCTTTCAGCACAGTGGTGGACAACGACAGCTGTGCCAGCGGCGCCTGCAGCGCGAGCCGCTGCAGCGCGGCGTCGTAGCGCACTTCCACGTCGGGCAGGCGGTCCAGATCGACCAATTCGCCAGGGACGCGGTCGGCCAGGATGAAGCCGAGTTTGCGCAGGGTTTCCACCGAGCCGCGCAGCCGCCCGTCGACCAGTTCGAACGGCGCCAAGCCGCGATCGGCCTGGTTCAAGGTCACGTCCAGATAGAGCGTTTGCGGCTGTGGCGTGGCGCTGGGCGGCGGCGGATCGGGAAGCGACGCCACAGCGGCCAGATCGCCGGCTGCGGCGCTGCCCAGGCAGCTGGCGGTCGCAAGCAGCGTCATCGCCAGTCGCGCCGCATCAAGGCGCCGTCGGCGCGGCCAACAAAGTACGTTCGTCAGCCTCACCATTGATCCTTGCGATGATGGTGCCGCGGCCGAACTGCGCCAGCGGCGCACCCAGCGACCAACGCATGGTCTGCCCGGGCAGTACATAACCGACCAAGCCGTTCAGTGCGGTCTTGGTTGCGCCATCGACCTGGTGCCGCAGGTCGGCGACCTGCGCATGGCCGGTGCCGGTGTTGCTGATCTGGATCTGCGCCTTGCCATCGCTGCCGGCAACCACCTGCGCGCTCAGGGCCGGCGAAGGTTCGGCGGTGCCTGGCGGCAGCAGGAAGATCGGCACCGAATAACGCAGCACGAACTGCATGCCCTTGCGGTCGGCATCGGCGCTGGGCAGCTCGTCGACGATGATGCGGTAACACTGCTCCTGCCCGCTCGGGGCAGGGCCGGCGCGGATGACCCGGATCAACTGGCGTTCGCCAGCGGCCAGGGTGCGCATCGGCGGGCTGACCAGCAGATCCTGGGTGGGGTCGAGCTGATCCTGCCCATCGCGCTGGGTCCAGCGATAGGCGCGGGTCTGCACCTGGACCGGCGTGCTGCCGCTGTTGCTCAGCCACAGGCCGTCGGCGGTCTGCTGGGCGCTCAGGCTCAGCGATGTAGGGGCCAACTGCAGGCTGGCGGCATGCGCCGGCGTCGGCAAGCCGCCGTTGGCCATGACCAGCGCCGTCGCCAGCCCGGCCGCCATCAGCCAGACCGGTAAACGTGACAACGGGCGGTGATGCACAGGCATACGCGGACTCAATAGACGATCGTGGCAGTGATCGTGTCCTGGTAACTACCGGTCGCAGGGTTGTTGGCCGACGGGTTGGTCACGCGACCGTAGACCGGGTAGACCTGATTCAGACCGGTGGCGGTGCGGCTGAGCGTGTTGGTGCCGGTGGTGCTGCCCCAGACCGTGCTGCGGCCCAGATCCTGGTAGAGCTGATAGGCGATGTAGTTGTTGGTGGTCACCAGCGCGTCGGTATTTTTCATGCGGCGGGTGGTGACGTCGTTGGCGGTACCGGCATTGCTGCCTGCGCTCAATGCGATGTTGTATGGCGTCAGCGCGGTGCACTGGGCGGTCACGCTGCCGTTGGCGTCCGCATTGGCGGTCGAGGTCGAGAGCACCGAGCCGAAGTCGACATCCGTGGCGGACGCAGCGGTGATCGTGCAGGCCTTGGTGACCGCGATCTTGACGTTGAAGGTGGTGGTGTCTGCCGCGCTCGCCATGCCAATGGTCGAGAGCAGGCCGAGCGACAGCAGGACAGGGCGGACAGTACGCATGGACATTTCCTTGACCGTTCTGGTCATTGATGACGCGACGAGTCGTCGCCTTCCCTGCAATGCATCAGCTGTGCCAAACATAACGCCGAATTCACGCGCTATCTAGTTGTCTTCACTCGTTTTAATCGTAAAAGTGCGATGTCTTACGGATGGCTTCGTTAAGGCAACTTTTGACGCCGAGTGCGCTGCGTCACGCATGAATGGGAGGCTGCGACGGTTTTCTGCTGTGCGGTCCGCTTGAGGCGAACCACGGTGTCCCATAAAAAACGCAGGCGCGGGTCGTTCAGATTCAGCCCGGATCGGCGATAATCGCGGCCATGAGCGTCAATCTGAAAACCAAAGAAGAAATCGAACTGATGCGCGTCGCCGGCCGCCTGGCCGCCGAGGTGCTCGATGTAGTGGCACCGCACGTGAAGCCGGGCGTGACCACTGCCGAGCTGGACCGCATCTGCCACGACCACATCGTCAACGTGCAGGGAACCATCCCCGCCAATGTCGGCTATCGCGGCTTCCCCAAGAGCGTGTGCACCTCGGTCAACAACGTGATCTGTCACGGCATCCCGAGTGCGGCCAAGGTGTTGAAAGACGGCGACATCGTCAACATCGACGTCACCGTCATCAAGGACGGCTGGCACGGCGACACCAGCCGCATGTACTACGTCGGCACTCCGTCGGTGATGGCCAAGCGCTTGGTCGAAACGACGTATGAAGCGATGTGGCGCGGCATCCGGGCGGTCAAGCCGGGCGCCACGCTGGGCGATGTGGGCCATGCGATCCAGAAGTTTGCCGAAGCCGAGCGCTTCAGCGTGGTACGCGACTACTGCGGCCACGGCATCGGCAAGGTCTATCACGACGAGCCGCAGGTGATGCATTACGGCCGCCCGGGCGAAGGGCTGGTGCTCAAGCCGGGCATGACCTTCACCATCGAGCCGATGATCAACGAAGGCACCTATCACCATAAGACGCTGCCCGACGGCTGGACCGTGGTCACCAAGGACCGCAAGCTGTCTGCGCAGTGGGAACACATGGTTGCGGTCACCGAAGACGGCGTGGATGTGTTGACGCTGTCGGCCAATTCGCCCGCGCCGGTATGACGGCCACGCCGGCGGAGCGACCCGACCCGGGCGTCGCCGGCGACGCGGACTGGGCCGCGCAGGCCCGTCCGCTGCTGGTGCATGCGGACATGCGCCTGTGCAAACGCTTCGATCAGGGTGAGCCGATCGAGCGCCTGGTCGCCTTGCGCGCACGCGCGGTCGACCAATTGATGCGAAATGCCTGGATGCGCTGTGTTCCGGCCGATAGCGGTTTGTCGCTGCATGCGGTCGGCGGCTATGGACGTGGCGAATTGTTTCCGCGCTCGGATGTGGATGTGCTGGTGTTGGGCGACACCGCCGCGCAACAGCAGCACGAGCAGGCTCTGGCGCGCCTGTTTGCGCTGCTCTGGGATGTGGGCCTGCCGATCAGTCACGCGGTGCGCTCGCCGGCGCAGTGCACCGCTGCGGCGGCCGACCAGACCGTGCTCACTGCCTTGATCGAATCGCGCGCGCTGGTGGCCGACGCCCAGGCGCGCGGGGCGCTGCTAGCAGCGATCGCGCCGCCGCAGGTGTGGCCGCCGCGCGATTTCTTCCAGGCCAAGCGCGAGGAATTGCTGGCGCGCCACCAGCGCTTCGGCGACACCGCCGATAATCTCGAACCCGACATCAAGGACGGCCCCGGCGGTCTGCGCGATCTGCAGACGCTGGGCTGGATGGCCTTGCGCGCGTTCGGGGTCAAGGACCTGGAGGCCTTGGTCGGGCTGGGCCATGTCGGCTTCGACGAAGCCGCCGCGTTGCGTCGCGAGCGCGAAGAGCTTGCCCGTCTGCGTTTCGGTTTGCACATCGTGGCCAACCGGCCGGAAGAGCGCCTGCGGTTCGATTATCAAAAGACCCTGGCCGAACGGTTGGGGTTCGCCGACGACCGGGAAAGCCTGGGCGTGGAAAAAATGATGCAGCGCTTTTATCGCAGCGCTGCATTGATTCGCCGCATCAGCGACCGCCTGTTGCAGCGCTTCGAAGAACAGTTCGATGGCGAAGCGACGCCGGAGCCCCTGGGCGGCGGCTTCAGCCTGCGCCGCGGCTATCTGGCTGCCGACCCCGAGAGCTGGCCGGACGGCGATGTGCTGCAGGTGTTTGCGCTGTTTGCGCAATGGGCCGCGCATCGCGAGGTGCGCGGACTGCATTCGCTGACCGCGCGCGCGCTGGCCGAGGTCCTGCGCGATCTGCCGGCGTACGAGGTTGCCGATGCGACCGCCCGGGAACGCTTCATGGCGTTGCTGCGCGGCCCGCGTGCGGTGGAGACGCTCAATCGCATGGCGCGGCTGGGCGTGCTGGGCCAGTGGATTCCGGCATTCGCCAGCGTTTCCGGGCGGATGCAGTTCGACCTGTTCCATGTCTACACGGTGGACCAGCACACCTTGATGGTGTTGCGGAATATTGCGCTGTTTGCCGCAGGCCGTGCCGATGAACGTTTCTCGATCGCGCATGAAGTCTGGCCGCGTCTGCGCAAGCCGGAACTGCTGTTGCTGGCGGGCCTGTTCCACGACATCGCCAAGGGCCGCGGCGGCGATCATTCGGAACTGGGCGCGGTGGATGCGCGCGCGTTCTGCCTGGCGCATCGCTTGAGCGAAGGCGATACCGAGCTGGTGACCTGGCTGGTGGAGCAGCACTTGCGCATGTCGGTCACCGCGCAGAAGCAGGACATTTCCGACCCGGAGGTGATCCACCGTTTCGCGACGTTGGTCGGCACCCGCGAGCGTCTGGACTATCTGTACCTGCTCACCTGCGCCGATATCGCCGGCACCAGTCCCAAGTTGTGGAACGCGTGGAAAGATCGGCTGTTGGCGGATCTGTATTTCGCCGCGCGTCGCGCGTTGCGCGAGGGCCTGGAACATCCGCCTCCGCGCGAAGAACGGCTGCGCGAAGCGCGCGAGTCGGCGCGCACCTTGATGCAGGCGCAGGGGCATGACGATGTCACCATCGACCGGCAATTCGCCGGCATGCCGGACGAGAATTTCCTGCGGTTCCGTCCCGAGCAACTGGCGTGGCAGGCGGCCTCGCTGATCGAAGTGGAGATCGGTCAGACCCTGGTCAAGGCGCGTCGCGCGGTGCCGGATAACGACGCGCTGGAAGTATTCGTGTATTCGCCAGACCGCGATGGGCTGTTTGCGGCCATTGTGGCCACGCTCGATCGCAAGGGCTACGGCATTCATCGCGCACGTGTACTGGACGCGCCACACGATGCGATCTTCGACGTGTTCGAAGTGTTGCCGCAGGAGACCTATGCCGACGGCGACCCGCAGCGGCTGGCGGCAACGCTGCGCCAGGTGCTGGCCGGCGATCTGCAGAAGGTGCGCCCGGCGCGCCGTGCGGTGCCGCGCCAGTTGCGGCATTTCCGCTTCGCACCGCGGGTGGAGTTCAGCGAAAGCGCCGGTGGCCGCCGCACCCGCATCAGTCTGGTCGCACCCGACCGCCCCGGCCAGCTCGCCGATGTCGCGCACGTGTTGCGCATGCAGCACCTGCGCGTGCACGACGCGCGTATCGCCACTTTCGGCGAGCGTGCCGAAGACCAGTTCCAGATCACCGACGAGCATGACCGCCCGTTATCCGAATCCGCCCGGCAGGCGCTGCGCGATGCGTTGTGCGCCTGCCTTGACCCTGTCTAGCTAGCAACTCCGGAGACCCTCCATGGCCACCAGCAAGAAGACCGCGCCCAAGCAGAGCGCGACCACCACCACCAACGCAGCGTCCAAGCGCGCGAATGCTCCGAGCGGCAAGGCTGCCAAGGTGCCGGCCGCTGCCGACTCCAAGCCAGGTGTCGGCGTCGGCAAGCAGGGCGCGGCAGCGGGCGCTGTTGGCAAAAAGACTGCTGCATCTGATGCAGCAAGCCCGAAAACCGTTGCAAAGAAGACTGGCGCCAAGACCGCGACTTCCGCTGCACCGCGCGTGGCCAGGCAGCCGACCAAGGTGGTTGCTGCACCGGCCGCAAAGAAGGCTGCTGCGGCAAAGAAGCTGCCGATTGCCGAGCAGGCCGTGCACAGCGCCGCCACGCAGGTCGGCAGCGACGAGCTCAAACTGGGCATCGAAAGCGCATTCGAACGGCGCGCCACGCTGACCATGGACGAGATCGACGGTTCCACCCGTGCCATTGTCACCCGCGTGGTCGACGGACTGGAAAGCGGGCAGTTCCGCGTCGCCGAGCCGGACGGGCAGGGCGGCTGGACCGTCAACGAATGGCTGAAAAAAGCGGTGCTGCTGTATTTCCGCGTCAACGAGATGGCAGTGATCGACGCCCAGCCAGCGCCGTTCTGGGACAAGGTGGAATCGCGCTTTGCCGGCTTCCATGAGGCCGAATTCCGCAAGGCCGGCGTGCGCGTCGTGCCAGGTGCGGTGGCGCGTCGCGGCAGTTACTTCGGCAAGGACGTGGTGCTGATGCCGAGTTTCACCAACATCGGTGCCTATGTCGGCGAAGGCACCATGGTCGATACCTGGGCCACCGTGGGGTCGTGCGCGCAGATCGGCAAGCACTGCCATTTGTCCGGCGGCGCCGGCATCGGCGGCGTACTCGAACCGCTGCAGGCCAGTCCCACCATCATCGAAGATCACTGCTTTATCGGCGCGCGCTCGGAGGTGGTGGAAGGCGTGGTCATCGGTCACCACAGCGTGATCGGCATGGGCGTGTTCATCGGCCAGAGCACACGCATCTACAACCGCGCCACCGGCGAGATTTCTTACGGCTATGTGCCGCCGTACAGCGTGGTGGTGTCCGGGCAGTTGCCCTCCAAGGATGGCTCGCACTCGCTGTATTGCGCGGTGATCGTCAAGCAGGTGGATGCCAAGACGCGCAGCAAGACCAGCGTCAACGAACTGTTGCGCGGTCTGGCGGATTAATCCACTTCGCATCGGCAACAGATACTGCGCAGCGCCGGCCGAGGGTGCGCCTTTGCACGCTCGGTTGCTG
The DNA here is from genome assembly GCF_017746145.1 of Xanthomonas sp. D-99. Taxonomy (NCBI): domain Bacteria; kingdom Pseudomonadati; phylum Pseudomonadota; class Gammaproteobacteria; order Lysobacterales; family Lysobacteraceae; genus Xanthomonas; species Xanthomonas sp. D-99. The sequence goes on from NZ_JAGHWU010000070.1 coordinate 57,728, forward strand.
CATGACTCGCGCGCCCCAACGCGCTTGCAAGTCGCTTACCGGTTGTTTCGCGCGCAGTTCTCTCGCAACCCCTTTCAAGAAGTAAGGGCTCTGCACACCGCACTTTGGGATATTTCGCATGACCACGCTCTACGGACTCAAAAACTGCGATACCTGCAAGAAAGCCACCAAGTGGCTGGATCGTTTTGGTGTGGCGTATACGTTTGTCGACTATCGCGATCACAAGCCGGAGCCGCAGACCCTGGTGGGGTGGGCGGAGCAGGTCGGTGGATTCGATGCATTGATCAACAAGTCCTCGACCACATGGCGGCAGTTGCCGGACAACCGCAAGGTGGCGGGCAGCGCGGCCGAATGGAAGCTGTTGCTGCGCGAGTACCCGCAGCTGATCCGGCGGCCGCTTGTCATCACCGACGATGGCGCGCTGCATCAGGGCTTTTCCGATAACGGCTTCAAGAAGCTATTCGGCATTGGCTAAGCGACTGCGGTTTTCGACGGTGCTGCGGACCGTGTTGCCGCTATCGTCGCGATGCGTTACGTCTCGCATGTTGATCGCGCACTCATCAGCTGGGCAAGCCGTTCAACGTCGCGCAGGCACTGACGCGATGATTGCCTGCAAACCAGTTAGCTGCCACCGCTGCAACCGCGACCAAACCACGCCGATCGATGCGGATCGCGATCCCTCCATCAACGCCGCAGATGCGGCTCTACTGCGGTGACGTTTCATGAGCGATGTGCTGGAGTTGACCTGTGACCTCATTGCACGTGCCTCGGTAACGCCGGTGGATGCCGGATGTCAGGCCGCGATTGCGCAGCGCCTGCGCGCAGCCGGCTTCAGCTGCGAGCACTTGCGCCTGGGCGAGGTCGAGAATCTGTGGGCAACCCATGGCAGCGGTGCGCCGGTGCTGGTGTTGCTCGGGCATACCGATGTGGTGCCGCCGGGCCCGCGCGAGGCGTGGACCAGCGACCCGTTCGATCCGCAGATCCGCGACGGCGTGCTGTACGGGCGTGGTGCAGCGGACATGAAAGGCAGCGTCGCCGCATTCGTCGTCGCCGCGGAGCAATTTGTCGCTGCGCATCCATCGCATACCGGCACGCTGGCGGTGCTGTTGACCTCGGACGAAGAGGGCGATGCCATCGATGGCGTGCGCCGGGTTGCCGAGGTGTTTCGCGAACGCGGGCAAACGATCGACTGGTGCATCACCGGCGAACCGTCGTCCACCGAGCGCCTGGGCGATCTGTTGCGCGTCGGCCGTCGCGGCAGCCTGTCCGGTACGTTGACCGTCAAGGGTGTGCAGGGGCATGTGGCGTATCCGCACAAGGCGCGCAACCCGATCCATCTTGCAGCGCCTGCGCTGGCCGAACTGGTGGCGCGGCAATGGGACGACGGCTTCGAAAGCTTTCCGCCCACCAGCCTGCAACTCTCCAACATCCATGCCGGCACCGGCGCCAATAACGTGATTCCTGGCGAGCTGCAGGTGGCCTTCAATCTGCGCTATACCCCGCACTGGGACGCGCCGCGCCTGGAGGCCGAAATCACTGCGCTGCTCGATCGCCACGCGCTGGACTACGCGCTGCGCTGGCACCGCAGTGGCGAGCCGTTCTATACCCCGGAAGGGCGGTTGCGCAGCGTTGCACGTGAGGTGTTGGGCGAGTTTGCCGGCGCGCCGCCGGAAGAAAGCACCGGTGGCGGAACCTCCGACGCGCGCTTCATCGCGCCATTGGGCGCGCAGTGCATCGAAGTGGGACCGGTCAATGCCAGCATCCACCAGGTCGACGAGCATGTGCGCGTGGCCGACCTGCAAGCGCTACCGGCGCTGTATCGCAAGTTGATCGAGCGCCTGCTGGTCGGGTGAGCGGGCCACGCAGACGCCGTTGTTGCCACTGAAACAGTTGCGCCGGTACAGCCGAACCGTTAGCGTCGGCGACATGGTCATTCGCCTCGCCAATCTCAATAACGCCAACCGCAACAATCTGCGCGCGAATAATCGTGCGCGGCCGATGCGGGTCTGCGACTAGGCGACGTCCACCAAACGCCCAGGAACCAGAAAAACCCGCATCGGCCGATGCGGGTTTTTTTTTATGGGTGTCGATCCGTGCAGCACGCTCTTACCGGCCGCCAATCCACGCAGTTCTTCAGGAGTGTTTCCATGTGTTCCATCTTCGGTATTTTCGGCCTGCAACCCGGTGACGACCTGCAGGCGCTGCGCCGGCAGGCGCTGGAATGTTCGCAGCGGCAGCGTCATCGCGGGCCCGACTGGAGCGGCGTCTACGTCGATACCGGCGCCATCCTGGTGCACGAGCGCCTGGCCATTGTCGATCCGGCCGGCGGCTCGCAACCGTTGCTCTCCGAAGACGGGCAGCTCGCCTTGGCGGTCAATGGCGAGATCTACAACCATCGCGAACTCAAGGCGGAGCTGCTGCAGCCGTACGCGTTCCAGACCGGCTCCGACTGCGAGGTGATCAATGCGCTGTATCGCGAAGATACGCCGGCCTCGTATCTCAACCGCCTCAACGGCATCTTTGCATTCGCGCTGTGGGACAAGACGGAAGGTCGCGTCATCATCGCGCGCGACCCGATCGGTGTGGTGCCGCTGTACTGGGGGCATGACCGCGAAGGCCGTTTGCGTGTGGCCTCGGAACTGAAATCGCTGGTGGACGATTGCGCCGATGCGGCGCAGTTTCCGCCGGGCCATTGGTACGACAGCGCCACCGGCGCACTGAACCGTTACTACGAGCGCGCCTGGCGCCAATACGGCGCGGTGGAAGGTGTACAGGTGCAACTGCAGGAATTGCGCGAAGCCTTCGAGCGCGCCGTGCACCGTCAGCTCATGACCGACGTGCCGTACGGCGTGTTGCTGTCCGGTGGCCTGGATTCGTCGTTGGTCGCCGCGGTCGCCGCGCGCTACGCCCGTCACCGCATCGAAGAAAACGACACCACCGAAGCTTGGTGGCCGCGCCTGCATTCGTTCGCGATCGGCTTGAAGGGCTCGCCAGATCTGGCCGCGGCCGAAGTGGCCGCCGCAGCGCTCGGCACGGTGCATCACGGTTTCGAATACACCTTCGACGAAGGCCTGGATGCATTGCCCGACGTCATTCGCCACATCGAAACCTATGACGTCACCACCATTCGCGCCTCCACACCGATGTTCTTGCTGGCGCGGCGGATCAAGGCAATGGGCGTCAAGATGGTGCTTTCCGGCGAAGGCAGCGATGAGATCTTCGGCGGCTACCTGTATTTCCATAAGGCACCGGATGCGCGCGAATTCCACGAAGAGCTGGTACGCAAGCTCGACGCGCTCAACAACTACGACTGCCTGCGCGCGAACAAGTCGATGATGGCCTGGGGCGTAGAGCCACGTGTGCCGTTCCTGGACCGCGAATTCCTGGATGTGGCGATGCGCATGGATGCCAGGTTCAAGATGATCGACAAGACCAGCAGCGGGGCGACGCGCATGGAGAAGGGCGTACTGCGCGAGGCATTCGCCGGCTATCTGCCCGAATCGATCCTGTGGCGTCAGAAAGAGCAATTTAGCGACGGCGTGGGGTATGGCTGGATCGACGGGCTAAAGGCGCATGCGCAGGCGCAGGTGAGCGACCGCGAACTCGCCGCCGCCGACCGACGCTACCCGGTCAACCCGCCGCAGACCAAAGAAGCGTATTTCTATCGCAGCTTGTTCGAGCAGTTTTTCCCCGGCCAGGCGGCGGCGGAAACCGTGCCGGGCGGCAAGTCGATTGCCTGTTCGTCGCCAACGGCGATTGCCTGGGACGCGAGTTTTGCCGCGATGGCCGACCCATCGGGCCGCGCGATTGCCGGAGTGCACGCGCAGGCGCTGGTTTCGTAAGGCTGCTGTCACTGCCGCGGCCGGCGTGCATCGCTGCACGGCCGGCCGCGGTGTTGACCGGCGCGTCTTATTGCTCGTGACGCACGCAATACCCATAGCGCTGCGGATCGATATCCACACCGGCCATGTCGGCCTGGTTATTGCGCCATAGGTTCGGCTTGAAGTCGGCCGCCGTGCAGTTGGCCGCGCGGTCCACGCCGATGGTGTAGGTAAACGGCGTGTTGGCGAAACGGTTGTTCTCGAAGATGTTGTCCTGGCTCATGCTGTTGTCCCAGCACAAGATTTCCGGTGTGCGATAACGAATCGCGCAGGCCAGAAACACGCCGGCCACCTTGTTGCCGTCGAATTGATTGTTGCTGAAGCGATTGCGCCGCGCATCGGAGAGATAGATGCCCTGGCTGCCGTTGCGCTCGAAACGGTTGTTGCGGATCTCGCTGTCTTCCAGGTGCTCGGTGGTCAGGCCGGCGGCCACGTTGTCGTGGATGTAGTTGTTGACCATCGTGACCTTGGCGGTGCGGTTGAACGAGACGCCGTCCCAGATTGCGCCGGATACATCGTTGTTTTCGATGGTGATCTCGCGGGTGTCGTACTCGCTCAACAGGCACGCGCTGCGGCACTTGTTGACCTGCAGGCCTGCAAGCCGGATGCCTTGTCCGGACCGCACCACCACCGCGCTGTTGCTCAGGTAGGGGCGCTCGGGCATGAACTCCTTATCGCCTGTGCTCGCTACGATCTGCATGTCTTCGATGCTGACGTTGCGGATCACACCGGTGGGCTGCTGGTTTTCGTAGTCGCCGACCACCAGCACCGGCTGCTGCACACCGTCGGCCATGCGCACGATGGTGCTGGGGCCCTGGCCGCGCAGAGTGAAATTGCCGCGATGGATCGATACCAAGCCATTGAGCGGGAACTCGCCTTTCTCCAGGCAAAGTACCGTGGGCTTGTCGCTTTGCGGCAGTTTGTCGATGGCTTTCTGCAGGTCCTGGCCAGGACGTACCTTGGCGGTGCATGCAGCCACTGGCGCATCCGGCGGGCCGGATTTGGCTGGCGCCGCGGCCGAGCAGGCAGTGGCAAACATCAGTGGCAACAGGGCGGAAACGGAGCGGGCAAGCAAAGGCATGCGGATTCCGGTCAGTGGGGGGAGGAGGGCGATGTGCGGAGCAAGACTCCACATTCGCGACGGACTCTAGTGTGTCCCACCGGACGTTAAGTTCCAGCCCATGCGCAGCCGCGCGATTCGGCGCAGGTTCATTACGCTGCTGCAGTCGAGGCTGTTTTGCCCACTGCGAGAGGTCGCTCCGCTGACCTGCATCACATTGCAAGCGGAACGCCGTGCAGTCCGCGTCCGACTTGCCTTGCACTGCACGGGGGCGCAGTTTCAAGCCACGACTTGCGCCCGTTTACAGCTGTTTTGCACATGCAATCGGTAGAGCGGGCCAGGCACGCTCTATCCTTCAACAGAGAGAAACACGTGTTTTGAGCAGGTGGCAACCGCAGGCACGATGCGCTGTTTGCGTTGCCATCGCCGCTGGCTGGTGGCGTGCACATATTCGCTGCGCACTCGTCAGAAGCTGTAAGCAAGCTGCGCGTAAATGCGACGCGGCTCGCCGGGAAAGTGTCCGGCGCGCGTATTGAACCCGCTCACCGCATAGACCTTGTCGAACAGGTTCTTGACGTTGATTTGCAGTTTCCACGCGTCCCACTGCGTCTGCCAGCTGATGTCGTAAATGGCATACGGTTTGACGCGTTGGCCATCCAGGCTGACGCGTTCGCCCACGTAGTCGGCACCGAAGGCGATCGCCGAGCGCCACATCGGCAGGTCGTAGCGCGTCCACAGGCCGAAGGTGTTGCGCGGTGCATTGGCGAAGCGATCGCCAGAGGCATTGGTGATGCCATTGGTGCCTGCATCGAGCACGCGTGCATCGTTGTAGGCATAAGTGAGATTGAGCACCCAGCGCTCGGTCAGGTCGGCCAGCAGATCCACTTCCAGGCCTTCACTGCGCACCAGGCCAAGCGCAGAGAGCTGATTGACCCCATCGACGATGCTGCCGTTCGCCTGCACGATGTTGCTGCGTTCGATGCGATACAGCGCCGTGTTGAGGGTCAGCCCACCGTCGTTGAGCGCAGTCTTCAGGCCGACTTCCCATTGCGTGCTGCGTTCCGGGTCGAACGGGCCGCCCACGCTGCTGTCCTGATTGGCGGCATCCTGCGGCAGAAAACCGCTGGCGTAACTTGCGTAAGCGTTGACGCCCTCGCGCAACACGACGGTGCTGCCGACGCGCCAACTCAGGTCGTTACCGGTCACGCGCGAGCCATCTAGCAGGTTGTCGTCCTTGAAGCCGTCCCAGCGCAGCCCGGCCATGGCATACCAGCGCGGCGTCAGCGTGAGTTCGTCCTGCAGATATGCGCCGTAGCGTTGACTGCGCGTGCTGGTGGCGCGCCAGGGCAGGGCATCCAAACCGTAATCGTAGAAGCCGCTGCGGCCGTATACCGGATTGAACAAATCGATGCCAGGCACCGGGCCACGCACGCGTCCGGTGTCGGCGGTGTTGGCGGTTTGCGCGCGGAAATCCGCGTCCAGCCGGTAGTAGTCCGCGCCCATCAGCAGCTTGTGCTCGATCGCAGCGGTGCTGGTGCGGAACACCGCATTGACGTTGCTGGAGATCGCATCGTTGTCGCGGTATTGATTGCGCAACTGCCGGGTCATCCACTCGGTAGTGCCGTCGCGATCGCGGTCGATCAAGCCCATCGGCTCGTGATAGATCTGATGCTCTTGGTTCTTGAACCAGCGCAGCGCCATGTCCACCTCCCACGCGCTGGACGGCGCAAACCGGTACTGCGCAAATGCCACCTTGGCGCGCATGTCCAGAAAGTCGGTAGGTTCGTTGTGGTTCCAGCGCCGGTCGGTGAGGAAGTTGCCGTCGTTATCGACCGGCACGCCGCGCAGGCGGTTGCCGCCCAGGTTCTGGGTGATGTCGGTGTATTGCAGGGTGAGCTCGCCGGTGTCGCCGAGATCGAAGGCCACCGACGCATCGCCGATCTGGCTCTGGCTGTCGGTATTCCAACGAAACCCGTCTTCGCCATCGGCATAGGCGCCGATGCGGTAACGGATGCGGCCGTCTTCGCGCGCAGGGCCGGTGGCCTCGAACGAGGCTGCACCGAAGGATTGATTGCCCAGCTGCAGTTCGATGCGGCGCGCCGCCTGATGACCGGGCTTGCGCGTGACATAGTTGATCACACCCCCGGGTTCGCCACCGCCGTACAGCGCACCGGCCGGGCCCTTGAGCACCTCGACGCGTTCGATGTTGAACAGCTGCGGCACCGAGAACCCGGCATACGGGTCGCCGCGTAGGCCGTCGTACAGCACGTTTTCCTGGCGGAAACCGCGCAAGGTCACACCGGCATAGCTGAAGAAGCTGATGCCGCTGATGCTGCGGTACAGATCGGTGATCTGCCGCGCGGCCTGGTCGTCGATCAACTCGCGCGGCAGCACCTGCACCGACTGCGGCACCAGCGCCAGCGGGGTATCGGTGCGCGTGGCAACAGCGGCGTCTTCGGACTTGTAGAGCGTCTGCGCACGGCCGATGACATCAACGCCATCCAGCTCTGTCACGGCTGGCGTGGTGGTGTGTTGAGCGAGGGCGGGCAGGGTGTGCAGAGCGAGCGCAGCGGCGAGCGCGGTGACAAGAAGCGTGGGGCGCATTGGTCACTAATGAGAATGGTTATCAAATGCATCTTAGCATGATGTGCTTGCTTGATCACGGAGCTCGCCGAGGTGCCGGGGGCCATGCTTGGTGGAGGATGCATGCGCGCGTGTGCGCGTGCGCGGATCCATACATCCGAGATGCGAAAGATGCAGAACGCGCAAATGCACAAGGCATGCGTGCACGGCTTCCCTTCCCCCGCCGGGACATCGTCCCCTTCATTGAGTAGCAGGTGCCCGAAGGGCGGATGAAGGCGGGTGCGAAGCCTGATGGGCGCGCGCGAAGGGTCACATTGCGCACTAATCAGTAGTGCGTGATGCCCGTAACCTCACCCCCAAGGGGAGGGGCGCTTTGTGGAGCAGCGATGCTCGAACGCCTTGGTCCTTGTTCGCTGGACGCTGCGCAACAGCGTTTCCGCCCGCTTTTACTGCGGACGCAGTTGCAGCGTGTAACGCGTGGCAGTGGGCAAAAATGGTGTGGGTCTGCCATGCACCCAATCGTCGTGCCCCGCGCCCCAGAACGGCGAAAGCGGGTGGCCGCTCTGGCCGCCGGGCATGTGCACGATGCCGTCCTGCTCGTGGCCGGGCGAAACCACCATGCGCTCGGAGGCGCCAAAGGCCGGGCCTTGCACGCGCGGCATGTCGCGGTCGCCCGGCAGTTGATCGGGCGGCATGCAGAGCCAGCGCTTGGCCAGGGCGGGCAGTGCACGCGCAATGGGGTGGCAGATGGAGGCGGTGTTGCGCTGGCCCCAGGTGTGCTGGCCGCGCGGTTCGCTTTGCGCGTCTTCAGCAATCACGTCTGACTGCGCTCTGCGCACGGCATCGTCGAGCAACTGCTCCCAACTTGCGACGGCGGGCGACAACAGGTGGGCCGGGCGCTGTTGCAGCAACGGCCAGACGATGCCCTCCAGTTGCGCGCGACGTGGCGGCAGGAACTCCGCGCCAAGTGCGGCTTTTGCCGGTGCCAGCAGGCCGGCTTCCACCGCCTCGATGGTCTTGCTGCGAAATTGGCGCACGATGCGATAGCTGGCCGAGTCAGTCGATGCGCGCCCATCCCAGTGGCGCGTGGCGTGTGCAACCTGTTGCAGCGCCGGATCCTTGCTGTGCTCGACCACGCTACGCAGCAGTTGCCACCAGCGCGTGAGCAGCACGGCGCGATCGTCGAGCTGGATGGCGAGCAGATCGCGTTCGTTGAAGCGCTGCTTTGCGAAAAGATCCTCGCGAATCTGCTGCGCACGCGCGCCAAGGTCGTAACCTGCGTTGCCAAGCGTGGCCAGTTGTTGCGCATCGACGATACGGTTGTTGGCGGTCCAGAGCCGGTGCGACGGCGGATCGATCAACGCAGGCGCAGCATCGCTGCGCAGCGACCATGGCAGGCAGGTGCCCGACATCGAAGGCGTTGCAGCCGTCTCTGCAGGTGCGCTGGATGCTGCCTCAGGTGCGGGCGTCGATGTCGCCAATTCGGCAATCCCGCTCGGGCCGCACCCGGCATTGCGCGCGGGGCGCGCGCCGATCAGGCGCCAGGCGATGCGCCCGCTGCGATCGGCAAGCAGCAGGTTCTGCGCCGGAATGCCGGAGCGGTCGGCCACCGCAAACGCCGCCTGCAGATCGCCCGCCGTGCTCATCTGGGCGAAGTCCAACCGGATCGCACCGGGCAACTGCGCCGCCCAGCGCAATGCCAGCGCGCTGCCGTCGGCGTTGACGTGCAATACCGGTCCCCACGTCGCTTCACGGACCTCGAACTGCACCGGCGCTGCGCCCGCCACGCGGATGGTTTCCACGTGCCTGGTCAGTGCCTGTGGGTGACCCGGTGTAGGTGCGGGAATGCGCGCGAAATCCGCAGTGTCGATGTAACTGTTGGTAAATGCCCAAGCCACATGCCCGTTGCTGCCCACGACCACCGCCGGCAGACCCGGCAGGGTGAATCCGGTGACATCCACCTTGCCCTCGGGCGCATTGCTGTCTGCATAGCGCATGCGTGCGCGGAACCAGATATTGGGCGCGCGCAGGCCCAGGTGCATGTCGTCGGCAACGATGGCGCGGCCGTCGGCGGTGAGGCTGCCGTCTACCGCGAAGTTGTTGCTGCCCGGCGTCGGCGTTTCCGCGTGTGGCGCGGCAGGCAGATGCGGTAGACGCCGTAGGTCCAGCGTGGCCGCATCCGGCACGCTGGCATCGCCTTGTGGCGGCCCGAACATCGGCGCGTCCCAACTGGAGCCCTGATGGTCGAACAGTGCCGCCAGCGCAGGGGGTACCACGGCACGGATGCGCGCAGCGGCCAGCTCGGTCTGGTTGTCGCTGTCCTGCAGGTCTGCGTACATCGCAAGGCCGGTGAGGATGGAGTCGTCCAGCGTCCACGCACGCGGTGTCTGGCGCAGCAGCAGATAGGGCCAGGGCCGTACGCGCAGTGCTGCCAGTCCTGCATTGACGCCATCGGTATACGCTTGCAATGCGGCGCGCTGACTGCCGGTGGCGATATCCAGGCTGGCCTGCACGCGCGCGCGCAGGCGATGCACGCGGTTGCGCTTGTCCAGGCCCACGGCCTCGGCGCCAAACAGCTCGGACAACTCGCCGGCCGGTGCGCGGCGCATCAGATCCATCTCGAAATAGCGTTCCTGCGCATGCACGTAGCCGAGCGCACGCATCGCATCGAGCTGGTTTGCTGCATCGATGGTGACCACGCCCAGCCGGTCGCGCTGCACGCTGACCGGCGCAGCCAGGCCGCTGAGCGCGCTGTCGCCGTCCAACTGCGGCAGGCTGCCGCGCATCAACAGATACAGCCCCAGGCTGGCCGCCAGGACCAGCAACCCGATTCCCAGCAGCAGCCGGCCCAGCCATTGACGCATTGTCGGTTCCTTGGAGCCCGGTGAAAGTGTGGCCGGCGGACATGACCGTAGCGGGTCTGGCCGCAAGCGCAACTGAAAGTGATTCCGATTAGATCATTGCCCGGCGGCTTAGGGCACCATGCGCGCATTGCGTCGCTGGAGCACACCATGAAAGGCCATCCCGAAGTCGTCGATTACCTCAAGCAGCTGCTGCGCGGCGAATTGGCGGCCCGCGATCAATATTTCCTGCATTCGCGCCGGTACGAGGATCAGGGCCTGATGGCGCTGTACGAGCGCATCAACCATGAAATGGAAGAGGAAACCGAGCACGCCGACGCGCTGCTGCGGCGCATCCTGTTCCTGGAAGGCGACCCGGACATGCGCCCGGCCGAATTCACCCCCGGCAAGACCGTGGTCGAAATGCTGGAGCGCGACCTGGTTGTCGAGTACGAAGTGCGCGCTGCGCTCGCTGCCGGCATGAAGCTGTGCGAAGAGCATGGCGACTATGTCAGCCGCGACGTGCTGCTCAAGCAGCTGCAGGACACCGAAGAAGATCATGCATGGTGGCTGGAGCAGCAGCTTGGCCTGATCAAGCGCATCGGGCTGGAGCTGTACCAGACCTCGAAGATCGATAAGGGCGATGTCGCCGGTTGAGCCGGCAACGACGCTGCGCAGTCGCCTGGCTGGCTGACGCAGCGTGAACCGGCTCGGCATGGAATATGCGTGCCTGGCCATTCCCGACGATGGTCTGTGCGACCTGCCTGCCGCTCCTGCAGCCGGCTGCAGGAGTGGGTTTTGACGTGTTTGCTGCAGGCCTGCCACATGGGGCAATGCCGCGTTGTCCTGATCGGCCAGCGGCGCTCGCCGCATGCACGCCATGCAATTGCGACGTGATGGCGTGCCGGGTTCGACGGCCGTTTCAGCGGCGTTGCAGGCGATAGACGGCAGTCGACAACCCAGTGACACCTTCATCGCGGAAGCGTGGTTCCTGATCGAGGATGTCGCGCCGTTCCAACTGGTCCACCTGCCAGGCAGCATCGAAAAGTGCATGCACGTGCGTTGCGTCCACCGAGAACGGTGGGCCGGCCTTTTCTGCCTGCGGATATTCCAGGGTGATCAGCAGGCCGCGGCAGTGTGTGGGCAACTGCGCGTAGACCGTTTGCAGGTAACGCAGGCGCAGGTCGGCCGGTAGCGCGACCAATGCGGCACGGTCGTAGACGGCCGTGCAGTCGGCCAGCACGCTGGCGTCCAGCGCGAATGCATCGCCGCAGATGATCTCGATCGGGCCGGCAATGAAGTGCTCCCCTGCAGCGCTGGTGTGACGTTGCGGTTGAAGGCCTGCTTCATCGAAGAATTGCGTCACCGCCAGCTGCGACAGCTCCACGCCAAGCACGCGATGGCCTTGCGCCGCCAGCCAGTGCATGTCCAGCGTCTTGCCGCACAGGGGTACCAACACGCGCGACTCCTCTGGCAAATCCAGCGCGTGCCAGTGCTTTTGCAGCAGCGGCAACACCTCTTGCTGATGAAAGCCGGTGTGTCCCAGCTGCCAACGTTCCAACCAGAAGTTCGTGTCCATGCGTTGCCTTGTCAGTGGCTGCCTCCACTGTGGTCATGTGAGAGTGGGGTGTGGTGCGTTCTGAAGCGGTGCGCAGCGTTGGCAGGGCGTCGCGATGGCATCGTTGTGCCTGGAAGAGCGAATACTTGAAGCCAGTGCCTCAGCAGTTTTATTGCCTCTGCCCGCCTCAGCAGCCTGAGGCGAG
>NZ_JAGHWU010000070.1:70087-140423 GCF_017746145.1 Xanthomonas sp. D-99
GCGCGCCGGGTGGGTGAACAACCGTTACTGCACCTCCAACCCGTCCACCTTTTGCCACCCACGCGGCAACAACGATCCACGGCTCGCCCGCGCACCGACATACGTGTCCAGGTCCTTGAACGACAGGCTCATGGTACGTGCGCCGCTGCGCACCAGCAGCGTGTTGCCCGGTGCGACCGCCACCACTGCCACCACACGTTCGGTGCCGAGCTTGGCCTTGGGAATCTCGATGATCTTGTTGCCTTTGCCCTTGTCCAGCTCGGGCACGTCGGTGGCCGGCACCGCCAGCAGATTGCCGGCGCTGGTCACGGCGACGATGCGATCGGTTTGCGGGTTGCTCACCTGGGCCGGCGTCAGCACATGCGAGCCGGTGGTCAGGTTGAGCATCGCCTTGCCGGCCTTGTTGCGGCCGGTAAGGTTTTCGAAACGGGTAACGAAGCCGTAGCCATGCGAGGACGCCAGCACGAAGCGGGTGGCGTTGTCGGCACTGGCCATGACCTGGAACGCCGCGCCAGACGCCGGCGAGAACCGCCCGGTCAAGGGTTCGCCGTTGCCACGCGCCGAGGGCAGGGTGTGTACGGCAGTGGAATAGGCGCGGCCGTCCGAGTCCAGGAACGCCACCTGGTGCGTGCTGCGGCTGCGGACCGCCGTCAGCAGGCCGTCGCCATCGCGGTAGGACATGCCGGCCGGATCGACCTCGTGCCCCTTGGCCGCGCGGACCCAGCCCTTTTGCGACAGCACCACGGTCATCGGTTCGCTGACCACCATCTCGGTTTCGTCGATGGCCTGCGCGGCGCCACGTTGCACCAGCGGCGAACGCCGCGCATCGCCGAACTTCTTGGCGTCGGCAGTCAGTTCGTCCTTGATCAGCTTCTTCAGCTTGGTCTTGCTCTCCAGGATCGCGATGATCTGCGCGCGCTCCTTGGCGAGCGCCTCCTGTTCGCCGCGGATCTTCATTTCTTCCAGGCGCGCCAGTTGGCGCAGCTTGGTTTCCAGAATGTATTCGGCCTGTTCTTCGCTCAGCGCGAAGCGCGAGATCAGCACCGGCTTGGGTTCGTCTTCGCTGCGGACGATGCGGATCACTTCGTCCAGGTTGAGGAAGGCGATCAACAAGCCTTCCAACAGGTGCAGGCGACGCTCGACCTTCTGCAGGCGATGGTTGAGGCGGCGGGTCACCGTATCGCTGCGGAAGCTCAGCCATTCGCTCAGCAGGTGTTTGAGATTCTTGACCTGTGGGCGGCCATCCAGGCCGATCACGTTGAGGTTGACGCGGTAGCTGCGTTCCAGATCGGTGGTGACGAACAGGTGGCCCATCAGCTGTTCGGCATCGACACGATTGGAGCGCGGCACCAGCACCACCCGCACCGGGCTGGTGTGGTCGGACTCGTCGCGGATGTCTTCCAGCCACGGCAACTTCTTGGCGCGCATCTGCTGGGCGATCTGCTCGATCACCTTGGACGGGGAGACCTGGTAGGGCAGCGCATCGATGACGATGTTGGCGTGCTCTTTCTTGTAGGTGGCGCGCGCACGCACGCTGCCGTGGCCGGTTTCGTAGATGTTCCGCAGGTCCGCAGCCGGAGTGATGATCTCGGCGGTGGTCGGGTAATCCGGGCCCAGCACGTGCTCGCACAGGTCGGCGACGCTGGCATCGGGATCATCGAGCAGCCGCAGCAATGCGCTGACGATCTCGTTGAGATTGTGCGGCGGCACGTCGGTGACCATGCCCACGGCAATGCCGGTGGTGCCGTTGAGCAGCAGGTGCGGCAGGCGCGCCGGCAACCAGGTGGGTTCTTCCAGGGTGCCGTCGAAGTTGGGCGCCCAATCGGTGGTGCCCTGGCCAAGCTCGCCCAGCAGCACTTCGGCGATCGGGGTCAGCTTGGACTCGGTATAGCGCATCGCGGCGAACGACTTGGGGTCGTCGGTGGAGCCGAAGTTGCCCTGGCCTTCGATCAGCGGGTAACGGTACGAGAACGGCTGCGCCATCAGCACCAGCGCCTCATAGCAGGCGCTGTCGCCATGCGGGTGGTACTTACCGATCACATCGCCCACGGTACGCGCGGATTTCTTCGGCTTGGCGGCGGCATTCAGGCCCAGCTCGCTCATTGCGTAGACGATGCGCCGCTGCACCGGCTTCAGGCCGTCGCCCAGGAACGGCAGGGCGCGGTCGAGCACCACGTACATCGAGTAGTCGAGATAGGCGCGTTCGGCGTACTCGCGCAGCGGTAGCTGTTCGAAGCCGTGGAAGGTGGGGCGGGTCAGATCGGTCATGTAAAGCCAGGTCCTGCGTGAAGAGGAACCCGCACCGGGGCGCGGGCTCGAAGAGCGCCGATTATCCGGATGCGGCGGGGGATGCCAAGCCGCGTGCATGGGAGCCGGCCAGATAACGGGTTGGCGGGGCGCCGAAATGGCGATGGAACACGCTGACGAAGGCGCTGGGGCTGCTGTAGCCAAGCTGGTCGGACACCTGCGCCACCGCGTGGCCCTGGCTCAGCCGCCGCAGGCCTTCGGTCAGCCGGGCCTGCTGCCGCCACTGCGCAAAACTCAGGCCGGTCTCGTCGCGGAAATGCCGGCTCAGGCTGCGCGGCGACAAGCCGCCCCAGTCGGCCCAGGCGTCGAGCGGGCGCGGGTCGGCCGGCGTGTCGAGCAACTGGCGGGCGATCCGCAGCAGCCGGCGGTCGGCGGGCATCGGCAGGTGCAGGTGGTCGATCTGCACCTGGCATAGCTCGTCCAGCAGCACCGCAGCCAGGCGTTGCCGGGTGGCATCCAGCGGCTGATCCAGCGGCCAGCTGGCGGCCCGCATGATGGCCTCGCGGGCCAGCCCGGTCAGCCGGATCACCCCGCCTTGCGCGGGCAGGGCAGCGCAGGCATCCGGCCGCACAACCACGCCCCAGCCGCGCATCGGTCCGGCCAGTTCCACGGTGTGCTGCTGCCCGGGCGGCATCCAGCCGGCGCAGCCCGGCGGCAGCGACAAGGCGCCTTGTTCGGTGTGCACGGTGAGCACGCCATGCTCCACATACATCAGCTGGCCGCGGACATGCGCGTGCCAGGCAGTTTCCGGCGCCCATACCTCGCGCAGCTCTGCCAGGAAAGCGATCAGCACCGGCCCATCGGCCTTTTCGAAGCTGGCGCGTACGCCTGGCGGCAAGGCGTCGATCTGGGTTGGCGGGTTTTCGATACTCATTGGCCGAATTGTATTACCGAGCCATCGCACGCGCCGCGTAAGGTGGCGATCCTTGCGGGCGGTTTAATCCCTGGTGGAATAATTGCGTTGACAAATATATTTTTCGGAACAAAATGTGCCGCATGAATGTTTCGTCTTCCGCCACCCCGTCGTTCGGTTTGTTGCTGCGCCAGGTGCGCGATGCGCTGATGCGCCAGCTCGATGCCGAGATGAAGGGCGAGCTGCCCGATTTCGGCTTCAGCCACTACGTCGGCCTGAAGATCTTGGCGGTGCGCTCGCCATGCACGGCTAACGAGCTGGCGCTGGCGCTGGACCAGACCCCGAGCGCGGTGACCCGCCTGCTCGACAAGCTCGAAGCGCTGGGCGCAGTGCGGCGCGAGCCGCATGCGCAAGACCGGCGCGCGCTGCAGATCGTCATGACCGAGCAGGGCGTGGCGCTATGGGAGCGGCTGCGCCTGCGCGGCGAACGCGCCATCGAGCACGGCCTGCGCGACCTGTCCGCGGCCGAGCGCGAACTTCTCACCTCACTTCTTATCCGTGTCCGCGACGCACTCAACTCATGAACGCTGCTAGTTCTCCGACCCCGACGCTGCGCCCGCGCTCGATGCGCCTGGCGCGGCCGTTCGTCATCACCGCCCTGGCACTGGCGTTGGCCGCCTGCGCCAGCAGCCGTGGCCTGAATCCGCAAGGCAACGTGCTGGATCCCGGCACGCTGCATGCAGAGCGCGCCCTGGCGCAGCAAACCACGCTGAGCCCGGCCGCGTGGCCGGCCAGCGATTGGTGGCGCGCGCTGGGCGATGCGCAGCTGGACGCGCTGATCGCCGAAGGCCTGCAGCACAGCCCCAGCCTCGCGGCAGCCGATGCGCGCCTGCGTCAGGCGCAGGCACGTATCGGCAGTGCGCAGGCCGAGCGCGGCCCCAGCCTCTCGGTGTCCGGTGGCTACACCGGCCTGCAGCTACCTGAATCCATGGTCGGCGAAGAGCTCGGCGGCAGCTATGGCGGCAGCGCGCAGGTCGTGCTGGATTTCCGCTACGGCATCGATCTGTGGGGCGGCAAGCGCAGCGCGTGGGAAGCGGCAGTCGACCAGGCGCATGCGGCCGAAGTGGATGCGCAGGCGGCACGATTGAACCTGTCGTCGGCGATTGCCGAAGGCTATGCGCAGCTTGCGTACGCGTGGAGCCTGCACGACCTGGCCAACGACGAATTGAGCCGTGCGCAGAAGACCCTGGAGCTGACCCGGCAACGCCGCAGCGCCGGCATCGACAGTGAGTTGCAGGTGCGTCAGGCACAAGCGCGCGTGCCGGCTGCGCAGCAGCAGTTGCAATCGGCGCAGCAGCAGATCGACGAAGCCCGCACCGCGCTGGCAGCCTTGGTCGGGCAGGGCCCGGATCGCGGTTTGGACATCGCCCGGCCTGTATTCGGTGCGGGCCTCGCCACGCAGTTGCCGAGCATGCTGCCGGCCGATCTGCTGGGCCGTCGCCCCGACGTGGTGGCGGCACGCTGGCGCGTGGAGGCGGCCGACAAGGACATCGCAGTCGCCAAGACCCGTTTCTATCCCAGCCTCAACCTCACCGCGCTGGGCGGTGTGATCAACCCGGATGTCGGCAAGTTGCTGGAAAGCGGCTCGGTGCTGGGTCTGGTTGCGCCGGCGTTGAGCCTGCCGATCTTCGACGGCGGCAAGCTGCGCGCCAATCTGGCCGGCAGCGATGCGCAATACGACCTGGCCGTGGCCGACTACAACCAGAAAGTGATCTCTGCGCTGCGCGAAGTGGCCGATCAGGTCACCGCCGTGCGCTCGCTGGAGCAACGCGCGCAGGCACAGAACGACGCCGTGCAGACCGCCACGGCCGCCTTCGATCTGGCGCAGCAGCGCTACCGCGCCGGCATCGGCAGCTATCTGGACGTGCTCAGCGTGCAGGAGCAGTTGCTCGTCGCACGCCAACGCTTGGCCGGGCTGCAGTCGCAACAACTTCTGGCCTCGGTGAGGTTGCAGCGTGCGCTGGGTGGCGGATTCACGCCGGAGCCCGCACGCGATACCGCACACACCGCGCCCACTTCCGCACAACCGAATTCCTGAGACATCGACGATGAGCCAGACGACTTCAACTTCTCCTCAACCCGCACCGGCCGCGCCCAGCAAGCGCCGTGCTGCGCTGCGCATCGTGGCCATTGTGGTGATCCTGGCGATCATCGGCCTGGTGGTGTGGTACTTCCTGGTCGGCCGTTGGCACGAAGACACCGACGATGCGTATGTGCAGGGCAACCAGGTGCAGATCACCCCGATGGTGGGCGGTACCGTGGTCAGCATCGGCGCCGAAGACGGCATGCGCGTGGAGCGCGGCCAGTTGCTGGTGCAGCTGGATCCGGCCGACACCGAGGTCGCGGTGCAGCAGGCCGAAGCCAACCTGGCCAAGACCGTGCGTCAGGTGCGCGGTCTGTATCGCACCGTGGAAGGTGCGCAAGCCGAATTGTCCGCACGCGAGGTCACGTTGCGCAGTGCGCGCTCGGACTTCGCGCGGCGTAAGGACCTGGCGGCCACCGGCGCAATCTCCAACGAAGAACTGGCGCACGCCCGCGACGAACTGGCCGCCGCCGAAGCGGCCGTGAGCGGCTCGCGCGAGAGCTTGGAGCGTAACCGTGCGTTGGTGGACGATAGCGCGGTGGCCAACCAGCCGGACGTGCAGACCGCCGCCGCACAGCTGCGCCAGGCGTATTTGAATCATGCGCGCACCGGCGTGGTGGCGCCGGTGTCCGGCTACGTCGCACGGCGCTCGGCGCAGGTTGGTCAGCGCGTGCAGCCGGGCAGCGTGTTGATGGCGGTGGTGCCGCTGGAGCAGGTGTGGGTGGAAGCCAATTTCAAGGAAACCCAGCTCAAGCACATGCGCCTGGGCCAGGAAGTGGAACTGCATTCTGATCTGTACGGCGGCGGCGTGAGCTACACCGGCCGTATCCAGAGCCTGGGCCTGGGCACCGGCAGCGCGTTCTCGCTGTTGCCGGCGCAAAACGCCAGCGGTAACTGGATCAAGATCGTGCAGCGCGTGCCGGTGCGCATTGCGGTGGATTCCGAGCAGCTTGCCAGCAATCCGCTGCGGATCGGTCTGTCGATGAAGGTGGAGGTAAACCTGCACGATCAGCAGGGCAGTGTGCTGCCGACCAAGGTCGCCAACGGCGCGGTGTTCGCCACCGACGTGTATGCGCAGCAGCTCAAGGCTGCCGACGCGGACATCCAACGCATCATCCAGGACAACCTGCCCTCGCAGGCTGCCAGCAAGGCGGGCTAAGCCACCATGTCTTCGCAAGCTCCCACCGCGCCCGGCGGCCCGGCGGCACCGGCGCCAGCCGCCGGTTTTCGCCCGGCCAGCGTGGCGTTGTGCACCGTGGGCCTGGCCATGGCCTCGTTCATGCAGGTGCTGGACACCACCATCGCCAACGTCTCGCTGCCGACCATCGCCGGCAACCTCGGCGCCAGTTCGCAGCAGGCCACCTGGGTGATCACCTCATTCGCCGTCAGCACGGCCATTGCGTTGCCGTTGACCGGTTGGTTGAGTCGCCGTTTTGGCGAAACCAAGTTGTTTGTGTGGTCCACGCTGGCGTTCACCATTGCCTCGCTGCTGTGCGGTCTGGCGCAGAGCATGGGGATGCTGGTGGTGGCGCGCGCGTTGCAGGGCTTTGTTGCCGGCCCGATGTATCCCATCACCCAGAGTCTGCTGGTGTCGATCTATCCGCGCGAAAAACGCGGGCAGGCGCTGGCGTTGCTGGCGATGATTACCGTGGTGGCCCCGATCGCCGGGCCGATTCTCGGTGGCTGGATCACCGACAACTACAGCTGGGAATGGATCTTCCTGATCAACGTGCCGCTGGGCATCATCGCCAGCAGTATCGTGGGTTCGCAGTTGCGGCATCGCCCCGAACAGCTCGAAAAGCCGCGCATGGATTACATCGGCCTGATCCTGCTGGTGGTTGGCGTGGGCGCTTTGCAGCTGGTGCTGGATCTGGGCAATGACGAAGACTGGTTCTCTTCGGACAAGATCGTGGTGTTGGCCTGCATTGCGGCAGTGGCGTTGGTGGTGTTCGTGATCTGGGAGTTGACCGACAAGGATCCCATCGTCGATCTCAAGCTGTTCCGGCATCGCAATTTCCGCGCCGGCACGCTGGCAATGGTGGTCGCATATGCCGCGTTCTTCAGCGTGAGCCTGCTGATCCCGCAATGGCTGCAGCGCGATATGGGGTACACCGCGATCTGGGCCGGCCTGGCCACCGCGCCGATCGGCATCCTGCCGGTGCTGATGACGCCATTCGTAGGCAAATACGCGCTGCGCTTCGACCTGCGCATGCTGGCCACCATCGCCTTTGTCTTCATGTCCTTCACCAGCTTCTTCCGCTCCAATTTCAACCTGCAGGTGGACTTCGGCCATGTGGCCACGATCCAGTTGGTGATGGGTGTGGGCGTGGCATTGTTCTTCATGCCGGTGTTGCAGATCCTGTTGTCGGATCTGGACGGTCGCGAGATTGCGGCCGGCTCCGGCCTGGCCACCTTCCTGCGCACGTTGGGCGGTAGCTTCGCCGCATCGTTGACCACGTATCTGTGGGCACGCCGTACCCAGGTACACCACGCGCACATCACCGAGCACATTTCGGTGTACACGCCCGGCATGCAGGAGCAGGTCACTGCGATGGGGCAGGGCGACCTGCAACGCGGCGCGGCATCGCTCAATAACATGATCAACCACCAGGCATCGCAGATGGGTTTCAACGACATCTTCTATCTGCTTGGATGGACTTTCCTGGCGATCATCTTCTTCCTGTGGCTGGCAAAACCGCCGTTCGGCGCCAGTGCCGGGAGTGCGGCGGCGGCCGGGGGGCATTGAGCGACGTTGCTGGTTGAACAACGAAAACCCCGCTGGAATGCGGGGTTTTCGTTGTGACGGATTTGACGAGCTTGGCCGATTGCCGCAGCGCCGAGCCGGTCGATGCGACGCATGGCCTGCCGCAGACGCTGGCAAATGTGGATGTCGCAACACGAATGCCCAAACGCAAAAAACCCCGCCGAAGCGAGGTTTTTTACGATCTACCGTGAGTCGTGGTGCCCAGGAGAGGACTCGAACCTCCACGAAGTTGCCCCCGCTAGCACCTGAAGCTAGTGCGTCTACCAATTCCGCCACCTGGGCGACTCAGGGGGCGAATTGTGCAAGCTGCGCGCGCGACTGTCAACGCACCCGGCACATTTTTTCGTCGCCCCGTACGCGGCATGGCAACGAGCCAGTCCGATGGTGGCGCACGCATGCATCGGTGCCTGCACCACGTGCGCTCACGGCAACTGTGCCGCCTGCAGCGTGACCTGGGCAGTTTGCACCGGCTCGCTCGCCGAACGCGCCAGTTGCACGCGGTAAGTGCCCGCGGCGATCGTCCAGCGACGTGCCTCGGCGTCGAAATCGGCCAAGGTCTTGGGCTCTGCGACGACCTGCACGCTGCGTTTTTCGCCCGGCTTCAGCGTGAGCTTTTGCCAGCCGATCAGCCGCAGAGTGGTGGCGTGGCCGTCGGGCAGGGCGACGTAGAGCTGCGGCACGGCGGCGCCTTCGCGCGGGCCGGTATTCTCCACCTCGAAGCTGGCGGTGAGCTGGCTGCCGCGTGCATCCACCCGCAGCCCGCCCATACGGAACTGCGTGTACGACAAGCCATGGCCGAACGGGTAGCGTGGTGTCAGCTTGCGCGCGGCGAACCACTTGTAACCGACATTGGCGCCTTCGATGGCGTAGTCGATGCTGTCCTCGCCCGGTTTGGCCGGCTTGAAGCCCAGCCCCGGAATCGACGGGCGCGGCAGCTGCGACTCGTCCACCGGCCAGGTCACCGGCAGGTGGCCGGAAGGATTCACCGCGCCGGTCAGCAGGTTGGCGATCGCCTCGCCGCCGCCGATGCCCGGATACCACGCCTGCAACACCGCCGGCACGCGTTCGGCCCACGGCATGCGCACCGGTCCGTTGGTTTCCAGCACCACGGTGGTCTTCGGGTTGGCCTTGGCCACGGCCTCGATCAACGCGTCCTGGTTGTCGGGCAAGCGCATGTCCGGCAGATCCACCGATTCGGCGGCCCATTGGGTGGCGAACACGATCGCCACATCGGCCGCCTTGGCCGCGCGTGCGGCCGCGGTGCGGTCGGTGCCGTCCAGGTAATCGATCTGCACGTTCGGCAGTGCCGTACGCAGTGCCTGCAGCGGCGAGGACGGATGGATGATCACCGGGCCGGGCCAGGTGGTCGGCGTGATGCCCGGTACCGCGTTGCCGCCGTTGATGGTGTAGTCCACGCGCGAAGATCCGCCGCCGGACATCACGCCCTTGTCGGCGTAGCCGCCGATCACCGCGATGCGGCGCACGTCCTTGGACAGCGGCAACGCGGCCTGCTCGTTACGCAACAACACGCTGCCTTCTTCGGCCACGCGCTGCGCAGCCAGAAGACCGGCCTTGCCATCGATGGATTGACGCTGGGTAGGATGATCGAAGGCGCCGTGCGCGAACAGGCTGCGCAGCACGCGCCTGACCATGTCGTCGAAGCGCGTGCGCGGCACCACGCCGGCAGACACCGCCATGCGTAACGGCGCATCGAAATACACTGCCGCGTCGAACACTTCGCCGGCCGATTGTTGATCCAGCCCGGCCAACGCCGCCTTGGATCCGCTATGCACCCCGCCCCAATCGGACATCACGTAACCGGGGTATTTCCATTCCTGCTTGAGTACCTGGTTGAGCAGGTAATCGTGCTCGCAACCGTAGACACCGTTGATCTTGTTGTACGAACACATCACCGAGGCCGGGTCGCCGATCTTCAGCGCAATCTCGAAGGCCAGCAGGTCCGATTCGTGCATCGCCTGCTCGCCGATCTGCGCGCTATGAAAATTGCGCCGCGTTTCCATGTCGTTGAGTGCGAAGTGCTTCATCGTGGACAGCACATGTTCGCTTTGCACGCCGCGAATCGATTCGCCAACCATGGTGCCGGCCAGCAACGGATCTTCACCCGCGTATTCAAAATTGCGTCCATTACGCGGGTCGCGCTGCAGATTGACGCTGCCGGCGAGCAACACGTTGAAGCCCTGCTGCCAGGATTCGCGACCCATGGTCTTGCCGCCGGTATACGCCAGTTGCCGGTTCCAGCTCGATGCGGTCGACGGTCCCGATGGCATCGCGGTGGCGTAATCGCCCTTGCGGATGCCGCCGGGGTTGGTCACGCCCACGCCGGCATCGGCCAGTTGCTGGGCGGGAATGCCCAGACGCGGGATACCGGGAACGTAGCCGGCCGAACCGAGCGCGCCCTCGGGCTTGGGAATCTTGTCGGTGCCCAGGCCGAAATAGCTGCGCAGCATCTGGAATTTTTCATCCTCGCTCATCTGCGCCAGCAGGCGGTCGGCGCGCTGGTCCGGGGTCAATGCGGTGTCCATCCACGGCTGCGAAGATGGCGCGCCCTGCGCGACTGCCAGCGGCGCGGCGAGGGCGATGCCAAGGCCCATCACGACCGCCAGGACCAGGGGGCGCGGACGATCCTGACGGAGTGTAAACGGTTTCATATCGAGCTGTGGCACGGGATTTCCTTGTGGTGCTGGTTCAAGACATAAGAGGGGCGCCAAAGTGCCCAGATCGGGAAGGCGCGATCATTCCGCGCCGACGCGTGCAGAATCGGCGGACGGTTAGAAGTCGGTCTGCGCGGTGCGGAGGACCGGGTAGAGCTGGTAGCGCTCATCCCACGATGCGTGGCGCTTGGCAAAAAATTCCAGCCGCGCCTGCGGGTTGTTGGCAAAGTCCGGGTCGCTGGCGATGCGCTGTTCGAACTGCGTCTTCAATGCAGCATCTTTGGCAAGCATGTCGCGCGCCACCTCTTCGGCGACGTAGGCTTCCATGTATTCCTTGCGCTCGAACGCAGTATTGAAAAAGCCCCACTGCAGCAGCGAATCCGGTGCCTGCGGTTCCAGTATCGCCATCACCAGGCGTGCCTTGGGTTGGGCGATCGGCACGAACAACGAGCCGGCTGGAACGTTGCGGGTCTCATCGCGCCATTGTCCGTTGACTTCGACGGTCTGATGGCTTTCGTTGGAGCGTGCCGCGAACTTGACCGCGTCGGCGCGGAAGGTTTGCACCGGCCGCTCCGCCGCAGTGCCGATGGTCGTGAATTGAATGCCATGCAGGCGTAGTTTTCCGCCCACCAAGGCGGCTTGCGCAGCCGGGACCAGATAGCCGCCGCGTGGCGCATCCACCACCACATCGGGTTTGATCTGATCGCGCAGCGGCACCTTCCAGACTTGCGGCTTGCTCTCGTCGTAGCGCGTCATCAGCGCGCCGGAAATCGGCGATGGCGTGCGCGTATACGCGTAGCCACGAAACGCGACCGTGCGCGCCTCCGGGCCGGCCGCAAAACTCAACGGCTCGGACGTGCCAGCCAGGTGCGTGGCGCGTTGATCGGCAGCCAATGCATCGGCGCGCCACTGGCTGCCATGGCGTGCGGCCTGCTGCAGCACCGAGACGATCGCATTGCGGGTGATCCGCACACGCGTGGGGTAATCCTTCCACGAATGCGTTTCCACCAACATGCCGAAGCGGTTGCGTAGCAGGAAATAGCCGTGCGAAAAGCGCGGCGGCGACACATCATCGGCGAAGCCGGAACTGGGGTCGTCTTCGTGCACGAAGGACGGGTAGTAGGGCAGCGGCAGCGAGCCCTGTTTTTTCAGGTCGGCAAGCACTGCGTCGCGCCAGCGGGTGCCATCGCGCTGCAAGGTCGTATCGCCGGCATGCACCGGTTCCACCTGCACCGACACGTCGTGCTCGAACTTGGCGCCATCGGTGACGTGCAGGTCCACATACATCAACGGGTCCCACTGCTGCACCAGTTGCAGCATGGCCTGCATTTCCGGCGCGTCAGCCTTGACGTAATCGCGGTTGAGATTGAGGTTCTGCGCAGTGGTGCGCCAGCCCATCTGTTCGGGGCCGCGTTGGTTGGGGCGGTTCCAGGCACCGAAGCGCTCATGTCCGTCGACGTTGAATACCGGTACGAACACCCACACCAGCTTGTCGAGCACGCCGTGGCCGGCCTTGCCGTCGAGCAACTCGCGCAGAGCAAGAAAGCCCGCGTCCTTGCCATCGATCTCGCCGGCGTGGATGCCGCCCTGGACCAAGACCACCGGCAACTTGCGTTGCGCGGCCGATTGCGGGTCGAGTGCGCCACTGGTGGAGGCGATCAGGGCCTTCATCGGCCTGCCCTCCGGCGTAGTGCCGAACTGGATGCAACGCACGGCCTGCGGGTAGCGCTGCGCAAACGCATCGCACAATGCAATGACTTCATCGTAGCGGCCGGTCTGGATAAAACCGCTGCGCTCTGCCTGAGTGGTCAGCGGCGCGGCAGCCAGCGCGGCGGGGGCGGAAGTCAGCAGCAACAGGCTCAGGGCCAGGCGAGTGAAGCGGGGCATCCAGCGGTCCAGTGTTCCAGGAAAACGTTTGCAATGTAGCCGAGCCAGCGTGCAAGGCCAATCTGCACTGCGTCATGATCCTGCTGTGATCGGTGCCATGTGCGTGGGTTTCACCTGGACGCGGGGCGGGTTTTCGTCGACCAGCTGAGCGACATACGGGGGTAGGCGCAAACAACGCGGAGGCTGGGCCACGCTTGAAGCAATGTGGTTTCCGGCCGGCCTGTACGACAGCGATCACGCCAAGTCGAGGTCCGCCAGCCGCATCCGCTCAGTGCCCGCGTCCGGCACTCCCGGGCGGGCGATGGCGGCCGGTGGGTGGGCGCCGGTACGATAGGGCCTGTTTTCAGCATGACCGGACTGCCTTTGACCACCTCCATCTCGCCAGGCGCATCTGCCGGCGCGCGGCTGCCGCTCCAGATTCCTTTCATCATCGGCAACGAGGCCTGCGAGCGTTTCAGCTTCTACGGCATGCGCAACATCCTGGTGCAGTTCCTGATCACCTCGCTGTTGCTGCAGGAAATCAGCGGGCCCGGGCGCGAGGCGGAGGCCAAGCACATCCTGCACAGTTTCATGATCGGGGTGTATTTCTTCCCGTTGCTGGGCGGTTGGCTGGCCGACCGCTTCTTCGGCAAGTACAACACCATCTTGTGGTTCAGCCTGGTGTATTGCGCCGGCCACGCCTGCCTTGCGCTGTTTGAAGGCAGCCGCGACGGGTTTTTTCTGGGTCTGGGCCTGATCGCGCTGGGCGCAGGCGGCATCAAGCCGCTGGTGGCGTCGTTCATGGGCGACCAGTTTGACCAGTCCAACAAGCACCTGGCCAAGGTGGTGTTCGACGCCTTCTACTGGATCATCAATTTCGGCTCGCTGTTCGCCTCGCTGCTGATTCCGCTGGCGCTGAAGAATCTGGGTCCGGCCTGGGCATTCGGTGTTCCCGGCATCCTGATGTTCGTGGCCACGCTGGTGTTCTGGCTCGGGCGCAAGCGCTATGTGCTGGTGCCGCTGCCGCCGAAGGACCCTCATGGGTTCGCTGCGGTGGTGCGCACCGCGTTACTGACGCACGCGCCGGGGCAGGGGCGCCCGGGCTTGATGCTGGCGGTCGTCTCGGTGCTGCTGGCGCTGGCTGGCTTCGCGCTGGTCGAGCCATTGGGCATCGTCGTGTGCCTGTGCATTGCGCTGGTGCTGTTGCTGGCCGGGATCGGCGGCGGGACCTGGTGGCAGCTGGAACGCGCGCGTGGCACCCATCCGGATGTTGCGGTGGAAGGTGTGCGCGCGCTGTTGCGGGTGTTGGTGGTCTTTGCGCTGGTGACGCCGTTCTTTTCGTTGTTCGACCAGAAGGCCTCGACCTGGGTATTGCAGGGGCGCGAGATGACCATGCCGGCCTGGTTCACCGCCTCGCAGATGCAGGCGCTCAATCCGCTGCTGGTGATGCTGCTGATCCCCTTCAACAACCTGGTGCTGTACCCGCTGTTACGCCGTGGCGGCTGGGAGCCCACCCCGTTGCGCCGCATGACCAGCGGCATCGCCTTCAGTGGCGTGGCCTGGATCGCGGTGGGCGCGATCCAGATGATCATGGATGGTGGCGAGCCGATGCACATCGCCTGGCAGATCCTGCCGTACGCACTGCTCACCTTCGGCGAGGTGCTGGTCTCGGCCACCGGCATCGAGTTCGCCTACAGCCAGGCGCCGCCGTCGATGAAGGGCGTGGTGATGAGTTTCTGGTATCTCACGACCACCGTCGGCAATCTATGGGTGCTGCTGTCGAACGTGGCGGTGCGCAATGCGACGGTAACCGCGCATATCGCCGATACTGGACTCAGCGAAGCGGCCTTCTTGATGTTCTTCTTCGCGGCCTTCGCGTTCCTGGCGGCACTTGCCTTCGGCTTGTACGCACGCCGGTATCGCATGGTCGACAATTACCGTACTGCCTGAGGTCTGCATGATTACCCTGATCCTGATCGCCATCACCGGCATCGTCTCGTGGATGGCGTTCAACAATCGCAAGTTGAGCGACCGGCTGATCCTGTGGCCGCCGGCGGTAGACAAGCACAGGCAATACGACCGCCTGGTGACCTATGGCTTCATCCATGCCGATCTGGGGCACCTGATCTTCAACATGATCACGCTGTTCTTCTTCGGACGGGTGATCGAGAACGTGATGGCCCAGCTCACCGGCAGCGTGCTGACCTATCCGTTGTTCTATCTGGCCGCACTGGTGGTCTCGATCCTGCCGAGCTACCTGAAGAACCAGAAGAATCCGAATTACCTCAGCCTGGGCGCGTCCGGTGCGGTGTCGGCGGTGCTGTTTGCCTTCATCCTGCTGCAACCGTGGACGATCATCCTGGTGCTGTTCATTCCGGCCCCGGCGATTGTCTACGCGGTGTTTTATGTGGGCTACAGCCTGTGGATGGACCGCCGCGGCGGCGATCGCATCAACCATAGCGCGCATCTGGCCGGCGCTGCGTTCGGCGTGATGTTCATGCTGATCATGGAGCCGCGCGTGTGGCAGGTGTTTCTGGAGCAGCTGTCCAATCCGCGCTTCGGGTGAGCGCGGCCGGCGGCGGTTAGGTCACCCAGGCTCAGCGCGCCGGACGCCGTCTCAGGTAGGGAGTGGACTTTCGTGCGCGGCCGGCACATGCCTTGTGCAAGCCGACAGCGTGGTTGCAGCTAGCGCAGTGGCACGCCCGGCGACTGCTGGCGTGTACGGACTGGACCGTTGCGGGAGCGGATCAAATCCAGGGCCTGATGAGGCGAAGCCAAGTCAGACCCGAGAGATGGCACGGTCTGGACAGACCTGCCAGATGAGAGCAACGACTGCACAGCGGATGAGACCGCTGCGCAGCGATGCGCCGGCTCAGGCCGCGTTGCGTTCCTGGTCGGCGCTGGATGCCACGCCGTAGGCCTGCTGCAGGCGTTCGTACACCGTATCGTTGAGCTGCGTGAAATCCGGATTGTGGGTGTCGCCCTTGAGGGCGAACTGGAACAAGCCCTCCAGCAACGAGCTGTCGCTGTCTGCGCTGTGTCCTGCCGAATCGTTGTTCATGCGGTGGCTCCCTCATAGGTAAGGCGAAGACGTCGCTGCTTCCGCATACCGGTTGCCGCGATTGCCTTCGGGTCAGCTATCGGCGCCCCCGGGGCGAACTTGAGGGGGCGTTGCGCAAGCTGCGCGGCCGATCACAACATCGATTCACTTTCACGCAGGCGCGGCATCGCGCTGGTCACACTGACGCCACTTCTTGCTGGCGCAGAACATGACGGAGGCGTCGACAGTGCACGTAGAACACGATCCGGCCCGGCAGCGTTTCAACATGGACACCGATGGACATCGTGCCGAGCTGGCCTATCTGCGCGACGGCGAGACCATGACCATCACCCACACGCAGGTGCCGGACGCCGTCAGCGGACGCGGAGTTGCCGCGGCATTGGTCGAGGACGCTTTGGCATTCGCACGGCAACATGGTTTGAAGGTGGTTCCGGCGTGTAGCTATGCCGATGCATATGTGCGGCGACATCCGCAGTATCAGGACCTGCTGGCCTGACCGGCATCGGGCCTTTTTCGTAACATGATTCATACAGGGGAGCGGGCGGTAATGGGGCGGTTGCTTGGAGTGAAGGCAGTGCAGGGCTTGCTGGTGCTGGCCGTGTTGGCAGGGTGTACGCAGCGCGCATCGACAACGGCAGAGCCGAACGCGCCTGCAGCCGATGCGGCGCCCGCGGCAGCGCCGCCTGCAGAGCCGACCGTGGTACAGAGCGGCCCGTTGGAAGATGTGATCGAACATGCACCGGCCTACATGGTGGGCATCAGCTACCCGCACGGGCTGGATGCGTATCCGGAACTCACTGCGCTCATTCGCGGCTATGCGCAGGACGCACGTGCCGAACTGATGCAGGCCGTGTCCGGGCTGGGCAACGACAAGCCGCCCGCGCCGTATGAGCTGTCGCTGGCATTCGAGACCGTGTTGCAGACCCCGGATCTGATCGTGATTTCAGCCGATGGCAGCAGATACACCGGCGGTGCGCATGGCGAGCCGCTGGTGGCGCGCTTCGTCTGGCTGGTCAAGGAGCACAAGCAATTGACCGCGCAGGCGCTGATTCCGGATCCGGCAGCCTGGGAAAAGATCGGGCGGGAGGTCGCGGCACAATTGCATGCAGCAGCGACCCAGCGTGTCCAGGCCGATCGCGTGCCGGTAGAAGAGCAGGCTGAGCAGGTGGCTTCTGCCGATCGCATGATTGCCGAAGGCACCGCCGCGCAGGTGGACAACTTTGCGCACTTCGTGCCGGTGTTGAATGCAAATGGGCAGATCATTGCCGTGCGCTTTGTGTTTCCGCCCTATCAGGTCGGCCCCTACTCGGATGGCACGCAGATGGCAGAGGTCGCCGCCTCCACATTATTGCCTTCGGTCGCACCGGAATATGTACATCTCTTCGCGCGCTGAGGTGTCGCATCGCGCATGTTGTGATTGAATGGCCCGGCCATTCAGCAACGTACTCGAACGGGTGATATGAGTAGTTTCGATCCAACCGCAAGTCGCGTGGACCACACCTGCGTGCGTTATCCGGCGTTCCCGCGGGAGCCGGCAATATTGGTGAGACTGATCAAGCATCTCTACAAGCGCCTGCATACGCTCGGGTGCGTGCGGCTCAAGCCTTATGGCATCAGTCCGCCGGAATACGAGATCTTGATGATGCTCTATGGCACACCGGAGCAGTCGATCACTCCGACCGAGGTGGCCGAAGCCGCCAGCGAAAAGCCGGCCAACATCACCCGGCTCACCGATCAGCTGTGCGAGAAAGGCCTGATCACGCGCACCAGCAGCCCCGAAGATCGGCGCAAGATCGTATTGACGCTGCAACCGGCAGGCTCGGCCTTGATCGAAAGCCTGTTGCCCGATGCCTGCACGCTGTTGCATGCAGAGACCGCCAGCATGAGCGAGGCCGAGCAGCTACGGTTGGAGAAGCTGCTGAAAAAGCTTCTGGATGGCGTGGACGCGGTCGAACTCTGAGCGGCGCGCATTGCGCGTGCGATAAGCGCTGCAAACGCAGCACGCAAAAAAACCGCCCTGGTCGCTCAGGGCGGCGTTGTCATCTCATCGGTTCTCAAACAAGGACGTGTCGATACCATCGAGAGCATTTGATGTCTGGTCCGATGTCCAAGATCGGCATGCCCGCACGGGACATGCCGATCCTGCCGCCACACGCGCGGCCTGACGACCGCGCGTGATCGTGCAGCCGATTTACGGCCTGGACTGCGATGCTTCCGGGGTCGCACCATCGCCGCCTTGCGCGCTGAGACCGCGCTTTTCGAGCAGCGGCTCGATCTGCGGCGCATGCCCGGCAAAGTTCTGGAACAGCTCCATCGCATCCACGCTACCGCCGCGCGACAGCAGGGTTTTGCGGAAACGATCGCCATTGGCGCGGCTCAGGCCACCGTGCTGCTTGAACCACTGCTGGGTGTTGGCGTCCAGCACTTCCGACCAGATGTAGGCGTAGTAGCCTGCCGCGTAACCGCCCATGATGTGGCTGAAATACGGGGTCTTGTAGCGCGGCGGCACCGGTGCATAGGCAATGCCGTCCTGCTGCAGCGCCTTGGCTTCGAATGCCATCACGCCAGCGGCGTCCGGCACCTGGCTGGCGCTGACCTGGTGCCAGTTCTGATCCAGCATTGCCGCACCCAGGTACTCGGTGGTGGCAAAGCCCTGGTTGAACTTGGATGCGGCAATCACCTTGTCCAGCAATGCCTGCGGCATCGGCGTGCCGTTCTGATAATGCTTGGCGTAGTTCTTCAGGATGGATGGCTCGTCGGCCCACATCTCGTTGACCTGCGAGGGGAACTCGACGAAGTCGCGCGGCACGCTGGTACCGGAGAAATACGGGTATTTGACGTCGGAGAACATGCCGTGCAGCGCATGCCCGAACTCATGGAACATGGTGGTCACCTCATCCCAGGTCAGCAGCGTCGGCTGGCCGGCCGGCGGCTTGGGAATGTTGAGGTGGTTGGCCACCACCGGCTTGAAGCCGGTCAGGTCCGACTGCGACACATAGGAGTTCATCCATGCGCCACCGCGCTTGGATTCGCGCGCATACATGTCGGCGATGAAGATCGCCAACTGCTTGCCGTCCGCGTCGAACACGTCGTAGACGGTGATGTCGTCGCGGTAGGTCGGCAGGTCGGTGCGCTGCTTGAAGGTCAGGCCGTATTCCTGATTGGCCGCATAGAACACGCCGTTTTCCAGCACATTCTTCAACTCGAAGTACGGCTTGAGCTGGGATTCGTCGAAGTTGTACTTGGCCTGGCGCACCTTCTCGCTGTAGTAGGCCCAATCCCAGGCTTCCAGCTTGAATGTCGGCTTGCGCGCGGCCTTTTGTTCCTTGTCGATCATCGCCTGCAGATCGGCGGCTTCGCGCTTGGCATTGGCCACCGCGGCCGGTGCCAGTTTGCCCAGCATCGCGTTGACCGCTTCGGGGGTCTTGGCGGTCTGGTTTTCCAGCGAGTAGGCGGCATAGGTCGGGAAGCCCAGCAACTTGGCCTTGTCGGCACGCAGCTTCATGATGCGCGCCACCAGCGCGGTGTTGTCGTACTGGCCGCCGTGGCTGCCGCGCGACACCGAGGCATCGTAGATCTTCTTGCGCAGCTCGCGATTCTTCAGCTGGGTCAGCGGCGGTTGGCCGGTGGTATTGAGCAGCGCGATGACGTACTTGCCGTCGAGCTTGCGCGCCTTGGCGGCTTCGGCGGCAGCGGCGATCTGCTCCTGCGACAAACCATCCAGTTGCTTGACGTCATCCACGACCACGGCGGCAGCATTCACCTCGGCCAGCACGTTCTGGCTGAAGGTCGTGCCCAGGTTGGCCAGCTCGGCATTCATGGCCTTGAGCGTGGTCTTGTCGGCGTCGGAGAGCTTGGCGCCGTCGCGTACGAAGTCGCTGTAGTACTTCTCGACCAGGCGCACGCCCTGCGCATCCAGCCCCAGCTTGGCGCGTTGGTCGTACAAGGTCTGAATGCGTGCGAACAGCTTGCCGTTGAGCGAAATCGCATCGCGGTGGGCTGCGAACTTCGCAGAATAGTCAGCCTGCAACTTCTTGCGTGCGTCGTTGGTGTCTGCGCCGACCAGGTTGAAGAACACCGTGGTGGCGCGGTCGAGCGTGGCACCGCTCTTTTCCAGCGCGATGATGGTGTTGTCGAAACTGGGCTTGGCTTTCTGGCTGGCGATCTTTTCCACTTCCTTCAACTGCTCGGCCATGCCGGCATCGAAGGCAGGTGCGAAATCGCTGTCCTTAATTTTGTCGAACTGCGGGTAATGCAGCGGCAGCGTGCTGTCGGCGAAGAAGGGGTTGGCTTGGGGGGCGGCCTGCGTGGCAGCGGGGGCGGCGATGCTGTAGGACGGCATGGCAAGTCCCAGGGAAGCGGCCAGGGCAAAAGCGAGACGGGTGGTCAAGAGGGTTGCTCCAAAGTGCGAACCGCCGAGGCTAACCCAGCCAGTCGGGACAGGCGTGTGACAAAAGGCATGGCTGCCAAGCCAATGCGACGCCATCAGGCGGGCACAACCGTCGCTGGCGTTGCATGCGTACGAGTCGATGCAAGCGGAGCATGGACCGCCGCCGGACGTGTGCCCGTTGCACTCCGTGGCAGGCCGGAGCTGGCTGTCTCCGGGCGGCTTTGGAAGATCCCGGGCCGTCTGTCTGACGATCCCGGTCTGTCGCGCGCAAGGCGATCTGTCGCACGACTGCCCTTGGCAATCGTTCTTCCGCCGCGTGGCCGCCGTGCAGGCGGCTACGGTACGCTGCCCGTCTCGCACACTGCAGGGCAACCATGAGCGACATCTCCACCTTCGCATTCACCGACCTGGAAGGTCGCACCCAGTCGATGCGCGATTACGCCGGCAACGTCCTGCTGGTGGTCAATGTCGCCTCCAAGTGCGGATTTACGCCGCAATACGCGGGGCTGCAGGCCCTGTGGCAGCGTTATCGCGAACGTGGACTGGTGGTGATCGGTTTTCCATGCGATCAGTTCGGGCACCAGGAGCCGGGCGATGCGGCGCAGATCCGCCAGTTCTGCTCGCTCGACTATGCGGTGGATTTTCCGCTGGCAGCAAAAATCGAGGTCAACGGCAACGGCGCGCATCCGCTGTGGCAATGGCTCAAGCACGAACGACGCGGCGTGCTCGGGTCCGAGGCGATCAAGTGGAATTTCACCAAGTTCCTGATCGGCCGCGACGGCCGCGTACTGGAACGTTATGCGCCCACCACCAAGCCGGAGGCATTGGCTGCCGACATCGAGCGCGCGCTGGGCGCATGATCCGGCAGGGCGTGGTATTGAAACCGTAGGAGCGCACGTGGGCGCGACGAAGATTTCCCGGTAACGCCTCGTCGTGCCCGGGTGTGCTGCTACGACAGCGGGTTTTTCAGATGAAACGCCGCGCGCACGGGTCTTTCATGCGCGGCGCATCACTTTTCGACGAAGGCGCGCTCGAACACGTAATGCCCCGGCGTGCCGATGCGCGGGGAGGTCTGGAAACCGCGGCTATCCAGCAGGCTGCGCAGGTCGGCCAGCATCTGCGGGCTGCCACAGATCATGAAGCGATCGTTGGCCGGATCCAGTGTCGCCAACCCGAGCGTCTGCTGCATGCGCCCATCGGCCATCAGCTCGGTCAAACGGCCTTGGTTGGCGAAGGTTTCGCGGGTGACCGCCGGGTAGTACAGCAATTTTTCGCGCAGCAGGTCGCCGAGAAATTCGTGCTGCGGCAATTCGCGTTCGAAGTAATCGCGGTAGGCCAGATCCTGCACGAACCGCACGCCCTGGGTGAGGATCACCTTGTCGAAACGCTCGTAGGTTTCCGGGTCCTTGATGATCGACAGCCACGGCGCCAGACCGGTACCGGTGCCTAGCAGATACAGATTGCGCCCGGGGTGCAGATCGCTGATCAGCAGCGTGCCGGTAGGTTTCTTGCCAACCAGCACCTTGTCGCCGGGCTGGATGTGCTGCAGCCGCGAGGTCAGCGGGCCGTCCGGCACCTTGATGCTGAAGAACTCCAGATGTTCTTCCCAATTGGCGCTGGCGATCGAATACGCGCGCAGCAACGGACGCGTTTCGGTTTCCAGCCCGATCATCACGAACTGCCCGTTTTCGAAACGGAAGCCGGCATCGCGGGTCGTGGTGAAGCTGAAGTAGGCATCGGTCCAGTGACGGACCTCGAGCACCGTTTCGGCGCCAAAAGCGGAAGACATACCGGTAAGTGTCGTGGGAAGAGTACCCGGCAATTCTACCTCAAGCCGGCCAAATGAGATGAACTCTCATTTGGTGGGAATGGAGAATCGGGAATCGGGAATGGGGTGCAGTGCCGAACGATCTGTGCCTCTTCAGGATCCGCAGGCTCAGTACCTGTCAGCCGCAGGAGCGCCGCTTCTAACGATTCCCCATTCCCGATTCCCAAATCCCGACCTCACCGATACCCCGCCGCCTGCAATTCGAACAATTCCGCATACCGGCCGCCTTGGGCCATCAACTCGTCGTGGGTGCCGTTGGCCTCGATGCGGCCTGCGGCCAGCACCAGGATGCGGTCGGCCATGCGCACGCTGGAGAAACGGTGCGAAATCAGCACCGCGGTGCGGTTGTCCGACAGTTCCTTGAAGCGCTGGAACACCTCGAATTCGCTGCGCGCATCCAGCGCGGCGGTGGGTTCGTCCAGGATCATCAACTGCGCATCGCGCATGTAGGCGCGGGCGATGGCGATCTTCTGCCATTGCCCGCCGGACAGATCCACGCTGTTCTTGAAACGGCGCCCGATCAGCTGGTTGTAGCCGTCGGGCAGGCTGTCGATCAGCTCGCCGGCCATGGCGCGTTGCGCGGCGGCGCGGATGCGTGGGGTGTCGTCCATCGCGTCCACCTGGCCGACGCCGATGTTTTCGCCAACGCTCAGGTGATAGCGCACGAAGTCCTGGAAAATCACACCCAGGTTGGCGCGCAAGTCGTCCAAATCGTAGTGACGCAGATCCTGCCCATCGAGCAGGATGCGGCCTTCGTCGGGGTCGTAGAGCCGTGCCAGCAGCTTGACCAGGGTGGTCTTGCCGGCGCCGTTTTCGCCGACCAGCGCCAGCACTTCGCCGGCGCGCAATTCGAAATCCAGGTGCCGCACCGTCCACTGTTCGGCATCCGGATAGCGGAAGCCGACATCTTCGAAAACGAAGCCCTGGCGGATCGGGCGCGGCACCGGCAGCGCGTTCGGGCGCGAGCGGATTTCCGGCACGATGTTGAAGAACGAGTACAGATCGTCCAGATACAGCGCCTGGCCGGCGACCTGCGAAAAGCCGATCAGCAAGCCTTCCAGCAATTGCCGCAGGCGCAGGAAGCTGCCGGCCAGAAAGGTCAGGTCGCCGATGCTGAAATCGCCGCGCACCGTGCGCCAGGCGATGTAGCCGTAGGCCATGTAGTAGCCCAGGGTGCCGAGCGCGGCCAGCAGCGCTCCCCACATTGCGCGCTTGCGTGCCAGCGCACGGTTGGCCTGGAAGAACTTGTCGGCCAGCCGGCGGTAGCGCGCGATCAGGAAGCGGTGCAGGTTGAGGATCTTGACTTCCTTGGCCGTCTCCACGCTGGCGCCGACCTGGCGCAGGTAATCGAGCTGGCGCCGTTCCGGCGTCCACTGGAAGTTGAGCGAATAGCCCAGCGCATTGAAGTGCGCCTCGCCGATGAAGGCCGGGATCAATGCCACCGCCAGCAGCACGATCAACCACGGCGCATAGACCACCAGGCCCACCGCCAGGCTGACCACGGTGATGGCGTCCTGCACCTGGCCAAACAGCTGGCTCATCAGGTTCATGCGGTTCATGGTCTGGCGTCGCGCGCGATCCAGCTTGTCCTGCCGGTCCGGGTCTTCGAAATCCTCCAGATCCAGCTGCGCGGCATGTTCCATCAGACGCACGCTGGCGGCGTTGTTGAACAACTCCGACAGCAGCGCATCGGCGTAGCCGACCAGCCGGCCGAGCAGGTCCGAGCCGATCGCCAGCGCCAGTTCCAGCGCCAGCAGTTCCAGCAGCCGGTTCAGGCGGCCGCTGCCCAGGGCCTGCGCGAACGAGTCGAATGCCTGCGGCTGGCCGACCAGATGGATCGCCTCGTCGATGATCAATTTGCCGATGTACAGCGTCGCCACCGGCATCAGCGCGCGCAGCACGCGCAAGCCGATGCTGCTGGCACTCAGCCAGCGGCTGGTCTGCCAGATCTGCTGCAGGAACGGCGGCAGATTGCGCAGCGCATCCAGGCGCTCGCGCAGGGTAGGGCCGGTACGGGGGGCGGCGGGCGCAGAAGCGCCGGAACGGGAAGCTGACATCGTATTAGTGTGCCGCGCCCGGCGTGGGCGCGGGGTGTTGGGCCAACCATAAGAAAGGGGCAGGGCCCAGGCAGGCGCGTGCTCGCCTCGCGGCGCCCAGGGCTCACCGTCAGCCGCCGCGCCGGCAACGGTCGGTGGATTGGTGGCTTGCCATCACCGCAGCACTGCGGCGACCACCGGCGAAAGGCCGCATCGGTCAATCGCAGCGATAGACGCCGCACCCGGACGCGCCTGCGGTTTGCTCTAAAAT
The DNA here is from genome assembly GCF_017746145.1 of Xanthomonas sp. D-99. Lineage (NCBI taxonomy): Bacteria > Pseudomonadati > Pseudomonadota > Gammaproteobacteria > Lysobacterales > Lysobacteraceae > Xanthomonas > Xanthomonas sp. D-99. The sequence goes on from NZ_JAGHWU010000070.1 coordinate 94,279, forward strand.
GCCCGGATTGCACCCCCGCCAGCCGTAGAGCCAGCCGTGACCTCGATCAAGCAGGAAGACCTCATCCAGTCCGTCGCCGATGCGTTGCAGTACATCAGCTACTACCACCCGGTCGACTACATCAAGAACCTGTCCGCCGCCTACGAGCGCGAAGAATCGCCGGCTGCCAAGGACGCCATTGCGCAGATCCTGATTAACTCGCGCATGTGCGCCGAAGGCCACCGCCCGATCTGCCAGGACACCGGCATCGTCACCGTGTTCCTGGAAATCGGCATGAACGTGCGCTGGGACGACGCCACCATGGGCGTGGAAGACATGGTCAACGAGGGCGTGCGTCGCGCCTACAACCACCCCGACAACAAGCTGCGCGCCAGCGTGCTGGCCGACCCGGCCGGCAAGCGCGCCAATACCCGCGACAACACGCCGGCAGTGGTCAACACCAAGATCGTGCCCGGCGACCATGTCGAGGTGATCGTCGCGGCCAAGGGCGGCGGTTCGGAGGCCAAGAGCAAGTTCGCCATGCTCAATCCCTCCGATTCCATCGTCGATTGGGTGCTCAAGACCGTGCCGACCATGGGCGCCGGCTGGTGTCCGCCGGGCATGCTGGGCATCGGCATCGGCGGCACCGCCGAGAAGGCCATGCTGCTGGCCAAGGAAGCCTTGATGGAGCCGATCGACATCGTCGACCTGCAGGCGCGCGGCGCGGCCAACCGTGCCGAAGAACTGCGGCTTGAGCTGTATGAAAAGGTCAATGCGCTGGGCATCGGCGCGCAGGGCCTGGGTGGCCTGACCACCGTGCTGGATATCAAGGTCAAGGATTACCCGACCCATGCGGCCAACCTGCCGGTGGCGTTGATCCCCAACTGCGCCGCCACCCGCCATGCGCATTTCACCCTGGACGGCAGCGGCCCGGTGATGCTGGATCCGCCGTCGCTGGAAGACTGGCCCAAGCTCACCTACAACCCGACCAATGCGCGCCGGGTCAACCTGGACACCATCAGCAAGGAAGAAGTGGCCAGCTTCAAGCCGGGCGAGGTGATCCTGCTCAACGGCAAGCTGCTGACCGGCCGCGACGCTGCGCACAAGCGCATGATCGACATGCTCAACCGCGGCGAAACCCTGCCGGTGGACTTCACCAATCGCTTCATCTACTACGTCGGCCCGGTCGATCCGGTGCGCGACGAAGTGGTGGGCCCGGCTGGCCCCACCACCGCCACGCGCATGGACAAGTTCACCCGGCAGATGCTGGAACAGACCGGCCTGCTCGGCATGGTCGGCAAGTCCGAGCGCGGCGATGCGGCGATCGCCGCGATCCGCGACAACAAGGCCGTCTACCTGATGGCGGTCGGCGGCTCGGCGTATCTGGTGTCCAAGGCGATCAAGGCCGCGCGCGTGCTGGCGTTCGAGGATCTCGGCATGGAGGCGATCTACGAATTCGAGGTCAAGGACATGCCGGTGACGGTCGCGGTGGATTCCAGCGGCGAATCGGTGCACAAGACCGGCCCGCGCCAATGGCAGTCGCGGATCGGCAAGATTCCGGTGGTGGTGGAGTAACGGCGGCGATCGAGCCGGCCTCACTGCCGTTGCGCGGGTGTGGCCGGTGCCGGTGAGCTGCAGGCACGATGCGCGCATGCCGCATCGTGTCGAGTGCGTCGTGGTGCCGGTGCGCGCGTCGGTGCAGCAGTGATTGCACGGCACAGGTCTTCGACAGCGCGGTAAAAACAACGACAATCGCCGTGCGCCGCGCAGACGTCGCCCGCCTTGCGCGCCTGTCCCTACCGATCCCGGAGCCCCGCATGGTCGCCACGCTGTACCACTCCCCCAGTACCGCAGCGTTGGTGGTGCATTGGCTGCTGATCGAACTGGATATTCCGCACGCACTGCACCCATTGGATTTCGAAGGCGGCGAGCACAAATCGCCGCAGTACCTGGCGCTCAACCCCGCCGGCGTGGTGCCCACGCTGGTGCTCGATGGCCAAGTGCTCACGGAAGCTGCAGCCATCGTGCTGCACCTGGCCGACCTGCATCCGCAGGCCGGGCTGGCCCCGGCAGTCGGCACGCCCGAGCGTGCGGCGTACTACAAGTGGATGTTCTTCTGCGCCAACACCCTGCAGCCGGCGTACCGCGCCTGGTTCTACCCGAGCGAGCCGGCCGGGGCTGGGCAGGCCGAGGCGGCGCAGATGCACGCCCGCCGCAAGCTCGAAGCGGCCTGGACCCAGGTCGATGCGCATCTGCAGGCCCACGGCCCATATCTGCTCGGGGAAACCGTGTCGGCGGCCGACTTCATGTTGACCATGCTGATGCGCTGGTCGCGCAACATGCCGCGGCCGACCGATACCTGGCCTGCACTCCAGGCGCATGCAGTGCGGATGAAGGCCCGCCCAGCATTCCAGGAAACCTGTCGCCGGGAGTTCCTGACGGACTGGACCTGAACCTGCGCCCGCGGACTGCGTCTGTTGATCGCAGACTCTCCATCCGGCCCGTTTGGTCGCGTCCGCCACATAGTACGATCGTGCCACCAACCATAGTGCAGGGGGCTCGTCCATGTCGCATTCCGCATCGCGTCGAAAATTGCTTCAGTGCGCCTGTTGCGCGCCGATCGCGGCCGCTGCCGCGTCCCTGCCGTTCGCCTTGCGCGCGGCGCCGTCCAAGAAAACCGATTTGAATGCCGAGCAGGCGCTGCAGATCCTGCGTGACGGCAACAACGCATTCGTCGAAAACCGCCCCAAGAAAGTGATCTCCGACAGCAAGCGCCGCCTGGAGCTTGCGCTGGGCCAGACCCCGTTCGTCATCCTGGTGTCGTGCTCGGATTCGCGCGTGCCGCCAGAACTGCTGTTCGGCCGCGGCCTGGGCGAAATGTTCATCGTCCGCAACGCCGGCAATACCGTCGACACCACCGCGCTCGGTTCGATCGAATATGCAGTCAGCCAGCTCGGCGTGCCGCTGGTGGTGGTGATGGGCCACGAAAGCTGCGGTGCGGTGGCCGCGGCAGTGTCGGTCGTGGAGAACAACACGTTCTTTCCGGGCGCAATCGGCGCGATGATCGAGCCGATCGTTCCGGCGGTGCTGACCGCCAAGGCCAAGGGCGGTACCAACCTGCTGGCCGACTCGGTCAAGGCCAACGTCAAGCGTACCGTCGACCGCTTGCGCGCGGCGTCCGAACCTGCGTTACTCGAACCATTGCGCGCCGGCAATGTGCGCGTGGTCGGTGCGTACTACACCTTGCAGGACGGCAAGGTGGACTTTTTCGACGTTTGAGTCGGGCGCAGGCAGGCCTCGGCCATAGCAATATGCCTTGGTCCGCCGGTAACGTGTCCTGCAGCATGGTTGCGTAAGACGAAAGGCCGACATGCGCACATGCCGGCCTTCTATTTGATCGACTTGGTACAGTTTGCCGATCAACTCCGTCGCACGATGCGCCGCCCGTGGTGCCGGCGATCATCGGCAGCAGCGCTTGTCGTGAGCACCTGCAACACCATTGACCGCTGCCAGAGCGATCAAGAAAAGTGGCCGGCAGTGCGCACGGCGCATCGGGCTCGCAAAGTTGAAGTAGTACATACCGAACACCGACTGCGCCCACGTGGCAGTGAGCGCAGCCGGTGCTGGGAGTGCCTAGAACCACTCCAGCAACGACACGCCCACACCGATGTAGGTTGCCTTGTGGTTGTAGTCGATCATGCTTTCGCCGTAGCCATCGAACACCTGCACATGGCCGCGCAGCAGGTTGGTGATCGGGAAGCCGTAATCCACCTGCACCGAACCGTGCGAGCGGTCGCCGCCACGCAGCGAATGGCGTGCGATCAGCGCGAATTCGTGGCCATCCTTGTTGTAGACCAGCGTTGCATCGCCGCGGCCCATGTAATCCTCGATATCGGGATTGTTGTCGTCGGCGCGGTCTTCCTTGATGCGGAACCACGGGCGCAGTGTCAGCGCCCAGTTCTCCCGATCCAGCCCGAAGTTCAGGATCACCCGATTCCAAGAGCGCGACAGCGGGTCGGCGCGCCCGTTGGACATGTGATTGAGGCTGATGCCGCTCATGCGGCCCTTCCAGCCGAAGATGCTGTAGTTGTTGCGAAAGACCAGCATCGCTTCGGGCTCGTAATTGGTCTCGCGGAACGGGCGCGACGCATCGGTGTTGTAGGCCTGCCAGCGCGAGCTCTGGGTGTAGCCCATCCAGATATCGCCGTTGTCGCCGAACAGGTCTTCCACCACCTTGGTCTTGAAGCTGAGCTGGAACTTGAGCTCGGTGCTGTCCAGCTGCTGCGGCGTATTGACCGAGTTGGCCGGATTCGGCGACTGCGGGGTGCGGTTGGTGTCGCTGGTCCAGAATGCCGGCAACAGGTACACCGGCTTGTAACCGCGCAGCTGGAAAGTGCCCAGCTTGGAGTCCTTGGCCAGTTCCCAGCGTCGGTCCAGCAACGAGCCGCGGCCGGCATTGGCCACGGCTTCTTCTTTCGGTTGGTCCTGGCCGTCGGCGCGGAAGAAATCGCCGACCCGGCTGATCGTGCGCGTATCGTCGGGCTTGGCCTCCCTCTGCTTGGCCAATTGCGCTGCGGCATCGGCCTCTGCGGTTTGCTGCGGCGTGTAGCCCAGCGCCTTGTCGTAACAGGCCAGACGAGCGGCATCGGAAGTCACCGAGGTGCAGGCTTGCGGCGAGGCCGGCTGCGGTGCGATTTCCTGCGCATGTGCCAACGGCGCGGCGGCCAGTGCGATCAGCATCAGGGGGCGGGTGGGGTGCTTGGACATGGGCAGTCTGGCCGAAATGAATGCGCCAGGCAGGCGCAGAGATGCGCAGCTTAACGGTCGCGTCTGCATACGCAGTGTGTACACGAGGGCATAACATTCGACCGAGTCACCTCAGCTCAGCGTCTGCTTGCAACGTGCCGTCCTAAGTCGGGCAAGTGTATGGTTTGCCCCGCCACGCGTCGGCCCAATGAGTGCATGGGACCGTCACGCGTTCGGGGACAAAGCACGCATGCACCGACCTCAAGTTTTTCCAAAGCTTTAGAAAAACCAGCCGATGGCGAACACGCCCAGCATGCACAGGCCGAGCGCCAGCTTGGTGGCGGTGCCGAGCATGATGCCCACCCAGGTGCCGATCCCGACCTTGGTGGCCTGGCCGGACTTGCGTGTCTGGTAGTACTCGCCGAGCCAGGCGCCAGCGAACGGGCCGATGAACAACCCGATTGGCATGAAGAAAATGCCCGCGATGCCCCCGATGACCGAACCCCACAACGCCATCTTGCTGGCACCTACCCGCTGCGCTCCGTACAGCGTGGCCAGGAAGTCGACCAGGTACGACAGCGCAGTGATCAACCCCAGCACGACCAGCGTCACCCAACCGATGTGGCTGAAATTGTCAGCCCAGGCGGCAACCAGCAGGCCGGCGAACACCAGCGGCAGGCCCGGCAGGGCCGGCAGGATGACGCCAGCCAGGCCGATCAGCACCAGCGCGGTGGCCAAGACGTAGTAAACGACGGCGGTGTCCATGATGGTTACACAGGTCCTGATTCAGGCTTGACAAAAAGGCGCAAGGGGTGCTTGAAAATTCATTTTGCGCAGGTTAAGTTGCAGCCGCTGCTGTTTGCAAAGGTCACCGTGAATCGTGGCCTGATGCGGTAGATCGTCTGATCCGCTACATCCTTGTACCTCGCTTCCTCCTTGCAATCACAGCCACCACCGCTCGTCCATCACAGTGTCGTAGGGAGTCAGTCGAGATGTCCAATATCGAACGCGAAAATGGTGTCGTGAAGTGGTTCAACGATGCCAAAGGCTTTGGATTCATCAGCCGCGAAAATGGCGAAGACGTCTTCGTGCATTTCCGCGCGATCCAGATCCAGGGCTTCAAGAGTCTCAAGGAAGGTCAGAAGGTCAGCTTCACGGTCGTACAAGGCCAGAAGGGCCTGCAGGCCGATGCAGTGCAGGTGGTCTGAGCCGGCTGCGCGGAGCGCAGTAGCCACGCAACAAAAAGGCCCGTCGCCGGGCCTTTTTGTTGCGTGGCTACTGTGTTGTCGCGGCCGTTGCCGACGGGCGCTGCAGCGGCGGTGCGTCTACGCCACCAGGCCGATGGATCAGCGCAACACGACCTTGCCGTTGACCACGCGCACATAGGCGTTCTCGCGCACACCCGCCAAGTCGCGCTGGTTGACCACGATCACGCGGCCGTCGTCCATGCGCACCTGCACGTCGAAGCTGGAGCTGGTGACGTTGTTCTGGATGGCGTTACCTGCCAGCGCGCCGGCAGCGGCACCGGCCACGGCCGAAACGTTCTTGTTGCCCGTACTGCCGCCGGTTTCCTTGGAAATCTGGCGGCCGGCCACCGCGCCCACGATGCCGCCAAGCACGGCGCCGGTGCCGGTCGGCGCGGTGCGGGTCGGGCCGACTTCGTCGATCCGGGTCACGATGCCGCAATCGACGCAACGCTGCGTCTGCGAGTAGCCCTGGTCATACCCGCGGTCGCCGCGATAGCTGCCGTATTGGGGTTGGGAGGTGGCGCAGCCAACCAGGGTCGCGGTTGCAGCCAGGCCAATGACGAGCAGTCGGGTCTTCATGAAATCTCTCCGGGGTGGTTCGAAAAGGCGGCCGGGGCCGCGGCGACGTCATCCTGTGACGGTCCAGGTGAACGGCCCGCCAACTACGGCACTGCAGGCTTAACGAAACCCGAGCGTCGTATTCATCAACCTTCAGCGAAAGTCGCGGTGGCAAGCCTCGCAGGCATCGGAGATGCGGCTGTGGAGTTGGCCCAGCTGCCTGCAATCGGTCAGCGTCACGCCCTGGGCCCGATCCAGCACGGCACGCAATGCCTGGGCGTGCTCGCCGAAGCGGCGGTCCTCGCCAATCGCGGGGACGGCCGGCTCGACTTCGTCGGCCAGCAGGCGCAGCGATTGCAGTCGCCGCTGTTGCTGCGCCGGCATGCAGGCGGCGCCTGCGTCCGGTCGCAGCGTGCGTAACTGGTAGGCCATGATCTGCATCAGGCTGTCGGGCACCGGGTCGCGCCGCGCTCGTAGTGCGTTGGCCACCATGACCGTGGCGACCAGGCCGATCAGCAGGCCCAGCACCAGCATGAAGGCGTAGCGGGCCGCGCGGGACTGGGTGGGAGGCGGGGCGTGCATGAGGTGGCTCCTGGGACGCAACGTTCGTTGCGGCAGCGTGGGCGCGCCCTGAGCGGGGCGCGTAAAATAGGCCGATGAAAGCACAATGGCGTGAACGCTTTGCCGGTATCGACCGGCTATATGGGGTCGGCACGGTCGAGCGCTTGTCGGCGTGCCGCGTGGCGGTGGTCGGCATGGGCGGCGTGGGCTCGTGGGTGGTCGAGGCGCTGGCACGCACCGGGGTGGGGCACATCCGCCTGATCGATGCCGATGACGTATGCGTGTCCAACACCAACCGGCAGTTGCCGGCGCTGGCCGGGCAGTACGGGCGCAACAAGGCGCGGGCGATGGCCGAGCGCTGCGTGGCGATCAACCCTGACATCGAAGCCGATGCGGTCGAGGCTTTTCTGACCTCGGGCAATATCGACACCTTGCTGGGTCAAGGCTTGGATCTGGTGATCGATGCCTGCGACAGCTTTCGGGTCAAGGTGGAAACCATTGCCTGGTGCCGTCGGCGCAAATTGCCGCTGCTGACCGTGGGTGCGGCCGGCGGGCGCACCGACCCCACGCTGGTGCGCGTGCGCGATGTCTCGCGCACCGAGCACGATGCGATGCTGGCGCTGATCCGCAAGAAGCTGCGCAGCGAATTCAATTTTCCCAAGAACCCGCAGCGCTACTTCGGCGTGCCGGCGGTGTATTCGCTGGAAAACGTCAAATACCCGCAGGCCGATGGCAGCGTCTGCGGCATCCGCCCACAGCTCGATGCCGATGCCACGCTCAAGCTTGATTGCGGGGCAGGGCTCGGTGCGGCCACGCATATCACCGGCACCTTTGCATTCGTGGCGGTGGGCAAGGCGCTGGACATGTTGCTCAAGCCCAAGGCTGCGGTGGCGATGCCGGCAGCCGAGGCGGTTGCGGCGTCGTGATGCGGCCTGCGCGCCGTCGTGCTGACCGCGCGCGCTGCGCTCAGTGCGGTAGGCCGAACAGGTTGCGGGCGTTGGCCGACGTCTGCGCAGCAATGTGCGCAGGGTCTTGCCCGCGCAGCTGGGCGATGCAGTCCAATACCGTGCGCAGATACGCCGGCTCGTTGCGTTGGCCGCGGATGCCGGCGTCGGGCTGATCCGGCGCGTCGGTTTCCAGCAACAGGTGCTGCAGCGGCATGCTGGCCACCAGCCCGCGCAAGCGATTGGCGCGCGGGTAGGTCACCGGGCCGCCGAGGCCGATCATGAAATCCAGTTTCCACAACTGCTGCGCCTGCTCGGGGCTGCCGGCAAAGCTGTGCACCACGCCGCGCAGGCCACCCACCGCCTTGATGCGCGCGATGACCTCCTCGGTGGCGCGGCGCGCATGCACGATCAGCGGCAGGTCGAAGCGCTTGGCCAGCTGCAGCTGAGCATCGAAATAGTCGCGCTGCGCCTGTGCATCCAGTCCGTCGACGAAAAAGTCCAGGCCGCATTCGCCGATCGCGCAGGGCCGCTCGCGTTCGATCCACTCGGCAAGCTCCTGCAGGTGCGCAGGGCGGTGCTGCTCCAGAAACAGCGGATGCAGGCCGTAAGCGGGGTGGAGGCCAGGCGCCTGATCGCAGACCGCACGCAGGCCCGGCCAACTGGCAGCGGTGATTGCCGGCACCACTTGCTGTACGACGCCCGCGGCCTGTGCGCGCGCGATCACCGCCGCGCGGTCGTGGTCGAACTCGCCTGCATCCAGATGGCAGTGGCTGTCGATCAACCGCATCAGTCGCGGCGCACCGGTGCCGGCACCGGCGCCTTGCGGGTTTTCCAGTTGGCCAGCAGCAGCGTGGTCAGGCCGAACAGCAATTCGTCCAGGAACGGGATCGGATCCGGCATCACCATGTCGATCAGAAACAGCGCGGCGCCCAGCTTGAACAAGGTGGGATATCGCAGCGTGCTGGCCCAATCCAGCGCGCGTGCAGTCAAGGGATTTCGCATGCGAATGCTCCGGCTGTTAGAGATCCATGAAGTAACCGCTAGCTGAACTTAACCGTCGTGTTCATGAGCGAGCGCCTTTTTGTTCAGGGTTCCCATGCTGGAATCACGGCCGTCAACAACGCGGTGCGTCCGCAGGGAGCTGGTGATGAAGAGCAATACGACAACTATACTGGTCGCTGCTGGTGCCTTGCTGGTCGGAGGCGTTGCCACTGCCGCTTTCATGAACAACCGCCCATCGTCCGGCGATTTTGTCGCCAACGGCCAGCCAGCGCCGCGCGGCCTGGAATATGCCGATGTGGTCAAGGTTGCCCCCATCACCCAGCGTGAGCCGCAGTACGCGCAGGTGATCAACAGCAGCGCCGTCCGCGAGACCACCACCAGTACCTCGCCGCGTGAAGTGTGCCGCGATGTCGTGGTGCAGGAGCGTCTGCCCGAGCGCGACGGTAACGTCGGCGGCACGGTGGCCGGTGCGGTCATCGGCGGCCTGATCGGCAACCAGGTGGGCGGCGGCAACGGTCGCAAGCTGGCGACCGCCGCAGGCGCAGTGGGTGGCGGCTTTGTCGGTAACCGTATCGACCGCAACCACGTTGGTGGCCGGGTGGTCGATCGCACAGAGCGCCAATGCCATACCGAAAATGCCAACTCGCAGTCCTCGCGCTTGGTGGGCTACGACGTGACCTATCGCAATGCCGATGGCACTACCGGCACGATGCGGATGGACAGCAAGCCGGGCGAACGTATCTCGCTGGGCGACGCCGACAATGTGGTGGCCTATGACGTCACCTACCGCTACGACGGCTTCGAAAAGACCGTGCGTATGAACGACAAGCCTGCCAGCGACCGGCTGCCGGTGGTCGATGGCCAGCTGGTGACCCAGATGGCATCGACCGCGGGCGATTCCAACGCGCGCCAGGACGGTTTGAGCACCCGGCAGTAACGGGTAGGCCGAGACGACGCGCAGTCAGCGCAGTGGTGAGAAAAGAGCCGGCATTGCCGGCTCTTTTCGTCTGCGCCATCCCCGGGACTGATGCACTGCAATGTTGGGCCGGCAACTGGCAGATAATCGCGCTTTCCGCTTGCGATGGAAGCCAACATGCCGGTGCGCCCCGATGACCTGTTCGACGTACGTGCGCTGCTCATCGACGAAGAGCGGGCGGTGCAGGACGCGGTCGCGCGCTTTACCGATACGCGGGTTGTACCGGCCATCGGCGATGCCTTCGATGCCGGGCGCTTTCCGCGCGAGTGGATTCCGGAGCTGGCGGAACTGGGGCTGCTGGGTGCCAGCCTGCCGGTGCGCGACGGCGGTGCGGGCCTTGGCGCGGTGTCCTACGGATTGATCTGCCAGGAACTGGAGCGCGGCGACAGCGGCCTGCGCAGCTTCGTCAGCGTGCAATCGTCGTTGTGCATGTATCCCATCCGCGCCTACGGCAGCGACGAACAGCGGCAGCGCTGGCTGCCGGAGATGGCGGCCGGCCGGGTCATCGGCTGTTTCGGTCTGAGCGAGGCGCAGGGCGGATCGGACCCGGCCGCGATGACCACCCGCGCGGTGCGCGAGGGCGAGGGCTGGCGTTTGAACGGCGCCAAGATGTGGATCACCAACGGCAGCATCGCCGGCCTGGCGATCATCTGGGCGCAGACCGACGATGGCGTGCGCGGCTTTCTGGTCGAGACCGACAGCGCCGGTTTCAGCGCGCACGACATCAGCCACAAGATGAGCCTGCGTGCGTCGGTCACCTCGGGCCTGTTCCTGGACAACGTATTCGTGCCCGAGCAGATGCGGTTGCCGCAGGCGGCCGGTTTGAAGGCGCCGCTGAGTTGCCTCAACCAGGCACGCTACGGCATTGCCTGGGGCGCCATCGGCGCGGCAGTGGCCTGCCTGCGCGAGGCGCTGGCCTATGCCGGCGAGCGCATCCTGTTCGGCCGCCCGTTGGCGGCCACGCAAAGCGCGCAGATCAAACTGGCCGACATGGCGCGGCGGATTTCCACCGCCCAGCTGCTCGCGTTGCAGCTTGGGCGCTTGAAGGAAGCCGGGACGCTGCAGCCGGAGCAGGTCTCGCTGGCAAAATGGAATAATTGCCGCATGGCGCTGGATGTGGCGCGCGAATGCCGCGACCTGCTGGGCGCGGCCGGCATCACCACAGAGTATGTGGCGATCCGGCATGCGCTGAACCTGGAATCGGTGATCACCTACGAAGGCACCGAAACCGTGCATCAGCTGGTGGTGGGCCGTGCGCTGACAGGACTCAATGCGTTTTGACGAGGAGTGGGGGTTTGATCAGCAAGGATGTGATGCGACGCCTGTGCGGCGTCTTCTGGACCATGTGTCTGCTGGTCGGCGCGAGCATCGTGCCAGCACAGGCCAACGAGGCGCCACGCATGGCAGCGACGCCGGGCTGGGTAGTGGCAGATGCCGTTCCCGAGAACGTGCCCGGCGCTGCCGGGCTGCGCTACGAGCTGGTGTCAGACCAGGTCGATCTGACCGGCCGCGTGCCGCAGGCCTACCGCCGGCTCAGCTACACCGTGCAGCGCGCCAAAAGCCTGGAGGAAGCCGGGCAGATTTCCATCGACTACCAGCCGCAGTACCAGCAGCTGGAGCTCAACAGCCTGGATGTCTGGCGCGCCGGCAAGCGCATCGATATGCGCACGCAGGCGCATTACGCCAGATTGCGGCGCGAGAGCGGGCTGGAGAACGGGCTGATCGATGGCGCGCTGACGCTGTCGATCACCTTGCCGGACCTGCGCGTGGGCGATCGCGTCGACTATGGCGTGACCATCAGCGGCAGCAACCCGGTGTTCGGCAAAGGCTATTACGACGTGTTCGAAGCGCGCTACGGCGTGCCGCTGGGCGAGCGCCGGGTACGTGTGCGCTATCGGGCCGACATGCCGCTGCAGTGGCGCATCAGCGCGCCGGGGTTCGGCCGGAACGTGCGCACGCTCGATGGGGTGACGCAGTTGGACATCGGCGCCCGCAACATCGCGGCGGTGCAGGAAGAAAAAGACGCGCCGGACGACGTGGACCCGTATGGCGCGATCGAAGTGTCCACCGCCGGCAGTTGGGGCGCGGTGGCAGCCTGGGCGGCGCAGCTGTATCCGCGTGCATTCACCCAGGCGCAGGTGGCCGCCAGGATGGCGCAGAGCCTGGCGTTGCGCAGCGACGACCCGCAAGGTGCGTTGCTGCGTGCCGTGGCGTTCGTGCAGGGCGAAATCCGTTACGTCGGCCTGGACATGGGCGAAAACTCGCACGCCCCGCACGCGCCCGAAGTGACGCTGCGCAACCGCTATGGCGACTGCAAGGACAAGGCGACGCTGCTGATCGCACTGCTGCAACTGGCCGGCATCCGCGCCGAGCCGGTGCTGGTCAACAGCGACAAGGGGCATGGGCTGGAAGCGCGGCTGCCCAGTCCGTACGCCTTCGATCATGTGGTGGTGCGTGCGCATCTGCCGCAGGGCGAGGTGTGGGTGGATGCCACGCGCGATCGCGAGGAGGGCCCGGTGGCACAGCGACGGCCACTGCCGTTCGTGCGCGGATTGCCCGTGATTGCAGGGCAGGACACGTTGGTTGAAGTGCCTGCGCCGATGCCTGCATTGCCGCAGATCGAAGTGAACGAAGAAATCTCCATTTCGCTGCGCAAGCCGCAGCGCTGGGCAAACTTCACGGTGGACACCATTTATCGCCAGGGCCGCGGCGAGCGTGTCACCAGCAGCTTCGATGACGATGGTGCGCAGACGGTGGGCGAGCACTATCTGGAATTCATGCAGCAGTACTACACCGCACTGACCCAGGTGAGCGTGCCGAGCATCGACGCTGCCGACCCGCTGAATGTACGCACGCACGAGGCCTACCGGCTGGAGTGGCCAGCCGAGGAGGGCGATGAGCTGGGTTTCCCGTTGTTCCAGCTTGGCGAGTGGATGGATGCGTTACCGAAAGAGGCCCGCAAGAGCCCGCTGGCGCTAGGTGGTCCGCGGCTGGCGCGGCAGACCGTGCGCGTGCATAGCGACCCGGCGACCCAGGTGAAGGCGGAGACGCAAGTGATCGCCAACCCGTGGTTCCGCTTCTCGCGCAGCATCGCGATGCGCGACGGCAAGCTGGTCATCGTGGGCGAGTGGCAGCGCTTCACCGACCGTATTCCGGCCAGCGGCGTGGCGCGCGCGGCCGCTGACATGGAACGCGCGCGCGACCTGCTGTACTTCAATCACGATCTCACGCCGCAACGGCGCACCCAGCCGCCCGACTGGCGTGCACTCAGCTACCCGGTGGCCGGCTTGGTGGCCTTGGTGTTGTTGCTGGTGGCGTGCTTTTTCTGGTGGCGCGGCGGTGGCCTGGGCGGAATCGTGTTCGATCCATATGCCACGGTGACGCGGATGCCGCAGCATGCTTGGATGCGCTGGAGCGCCTGGGTTGTGTTTGCGGCCACCACACTGCTGTCGACGTGGGTGTGGCTGCATGCGCTGCCGCTCTGGGCCAAGGCCGGTGGGGTCAGTGTTGTGGTTGCAATCGCCTTGCTGGGATGCGTGCTGCTGAAGCAGATCCTGCATTGGATGGGCAGCGGCGCCCGGCTTGGGACGGTGTTGCCGGCGATGGCCGGCTGTGCATTGCCGTGGCTGGTGTGCCTGCTGGCGGCTGTGGTCGCGCTCAAGGGCCAGGTTGCATTGCTGCGCACCGGCGCGACCGATCCGGCCGGCATGGCGCAACTGGCGACATGCATCCTGCTGCTGATGCTGGGGGCGCTGTGGTGGTCGGTCTGTTCGGTGCAGGCGGCCGCCGCTGCCGGCTGTGCGCGCACGCGTGCGTTCGGCGCCTGGGCGCTGACGGTGGCGGCACTGGGCATCCTGATCGCGGTATTGAGTGTGCCGGTGGCGGTGGTGGCCCTGGCCTGACGCAGGTCGGCGCGGCAGTGCACGTAAAGCCGGCATCGGTGCGCCGTTGCTGCGTGCAGGGCTTTGCAAAGGCACGCGGGGCTGTGACACTGCCAGCCCCTCGTTGCTGTCGCGGAGCCAGCCAGATGTCGAGCGTGCGTCCCCCGTTGACCGTCCATGGCATGTCCGGTTCCGGCAATTGCTACAAGGTGCGCCTGCTGCTGGAACAACTGGGCAGCCGCTATCACTGGGTCGAGGTTGACAGCGTGGCCGGGCAGACCCGCACGCCCGAGTATCTGGCCAAGAACCCCAACGGCAAGGTGCCGATGGTCGAGCGCGACGATGGCCGCGTGTTGACCGAATCCAACGCGATCCTGTTCTGGCTGGCCGAAGGCACGCCGTATCTGCCCACCGATGCGTGGCAGCGTGCGCAGGCATTGAGCTGGATGTTCTTCGAGCAATACAGCCATGAACCCTATGTGGCAGTGGCACGGTTCATCAGCCTATGGACGCCGCGCGATGCCGCACGCCGCGCCGAGTTGCCGCAGCTGCGCGCACGCGGCGAGCAGGCACTGGCGGTGATGGAGCAGCACCTGCAGCAGCACACCTGGTTCACCGGCAGCGACTACGGCATCGCCGATATCGCACTGTTCGCTTACACCCATTGCGCCGAAGACGGCGGTTTCGATCTGGAGCGCTGGCCGGCGATCACCGGCTGGTTACAACGCGTGCAGGCGCTGCCGCGTTATGTGCCGATGCCGGCAGCTGCATCGGTGGCGGCATGAGCCGTCTGCGCGATCTGCACGAGGCTCGCTGCGTCAGCGCTGCGTGCTCGGCGGACGGCTGTCTTTACTCTCCGGCATCGGCATCGGCATCGGCATCGGCATTCGCCGTGCGCCTGTTCGGGCGCGTACAACGCGTCGTGCGCGCCGGCGCCGCCCGGTTGCCCGCGGCCGGCCGGCAGGAGCGCTGACGATGTGCGGATTGGCAGGAATGTTGCTGGCCTCGCCGCGCCTGCATGGCGAACAGCTCGATGCGCTGGTGCGGCCGATGGGAGCCGCCTTGCGCCACCGCGGCCCCGACGATGCCGGCACCTGGTGCGATGCGCAGGCCGGCGTAGCGCTGGCGCATCAGCGCTTGAGCATTCTGGATCTGTCGCCGCTCGGCCATCAGCCGATGCGCTCGGCCGATGGCCGCTACGTGCTGGCCTATAACGGCGAGGTCTATAACTTCGCGCAATTGCGCGCAGCGCTTTCCGCGCTTGGGCATCGCTTCCGCGGCCACTCCGATACGGAAGTGCTGCTGGCGGCCGTGGTGGAGTGGGGGCTGGACGAGACGTTGACCCGTTGCAACGGCATGTTCGCCATTGCGTTGTGGGACGAGCGCGACAACTGCCTGTTCCTGGCCCGCGACCGCGTCGGCAAGAAGCCGCTGTACTACGGGTGGGCCGGCGACACCTTGGTGTTCGGTTCCGAACTCAAGGCCTTGTGGCAGCATCCGGACTTCGACAACGGCGTGGATCGCGATGCGCTCACCCTGCTGCTGGGGCTGGGCTATATCCCGGCGCCGGCCTGTATCCACGAGCACACCTTCAAGCTGATGCCCGGCCGCGTGCTGCGCATCGATGCGCAAGCCGTCGCAGCCGGCGCGGCCGCGCATCGTCCCGATCAGGCGCAGCAACCGTTCTGGAACGCGCGCGAGGCGATGCAACGCGCGCTGGCGACGCCGTTCACCGGTACCGACGCGCAGGCCGAAGAGCAATTGGATAGCGTGCTGCGCGATGCAGTGGCCTTGCGCATGGTGGCCGATGTGCCGGTGGGTGTGTTCCTCTCCGGCGGCACCGACTCGTCCATCGTCACTGCGATGATGCATGCGCAGAGCGCGCAGCCGGTGCACACCTTCAGCATCGGCTTCGAAGGCTCGCATCACGACGAAGCGCCGCTGGCGCGCGAAGTGGCCACGCATCTGCGCACCGACCACACCGAACTCTATGTCAGCGGCGCCGATGCGCTGGCGGTGGTGCCGGGCCTGCCGAGCATGTTCGACGAACCCTTCGCCGATGCGTCGCAAGTGCCGACGGCGTTGGTCGCACGGCTGGCGCGCGGCGGAGTCACGGTGGCGCTGTCTGGCGATGGTGGCGACGAATTGTTCTTCGGCTATGGCCGGTATCAGCGCGCACTGCGCAATTGGCGCATGCACGGCCTGGTGCCAGGCCCGCTGCGTCGCCTGATGGCGGTGGCGGCGCGTCGCAATGGCGAATCCTCGCGCACCGGCGGGCTCGCCGCGTTGGTGGCCGAGGCCGGCGCACGCGGTATCGGCGACATCTACCGCAACCGCATTTCGCGCTGGCGCGATCCGGCCGCGGTGGTGCTGGGCGCTACCGAACCCGACAGTTTCTACAGCCTGGCTGACCCGCTGCACGGATCCGGTACGCCGGCCGACGCGATGATGCTGGCCGATTTTGCCGCCTACTTGCCGGACGATCTGCTGTGCAAGGTGGACCGCACCACCATGGCGGTGGGACTGGAAGCGCGTGCGCCCCTGCTGGATTGGCGCGTGGCCGAATTCGCCTGGTCGCTGCCGCTGTCGCTGAAATACCGCGATGGAGTGAGCAAGTATCTGCTCAAGCGCGTGCTGTGCCGCTACCTTCCGGACGCGATGGTCTACCGCGGCAAGCGCGGCTTCGGCGCTCCGGTCAGCGCATGGCTGCGCGGCGATCTGCACGGCTGGGCAGACGATCTGCTCGCCCACGGCGCCCTGCAGCGCGAGGGCGTGTTCGCCGCCGATACCGTGGCTGGCTTGTGGCGCGACTTCAACGGTGGCGAGCGCAAATGGCATACGCACCTGTGGACGGTGCTGATGTTCCAGGCCTGGCAGGCACACTGGCGGCAGCAGCGGGCGGCCGTGGTGCGCTGACGCCTGGCGCTGCGGTGTGGACATTGGTTGGCAGTTTGCTCACGCCGTCTGTGAACGCAGACGCCACCGGGCGCACGCACTGCTGTTTGAGCCACAGATACCGGCGACGTTTCACCAGCTCTGAGCATTGAGCTGAGTAGGGTGGGGGCCTGTTTCCACGGAGATTCCCATGAGCAAGCTCACCATTGCCGTACTGGTCGGCAGCCTGCGCGCCGAGTCGTATAACCGCCAGCTGGCGCGCGCGCTGGAGCATCTGGCCGGCGACAAGGCCGTGTTCGAGTATCTGGAGATCGGCGATATCCCCTTGTACAACCAGGACCGCGATGGCGATTATCCCGCCGAGGGCACGCGCCTGAAGCAGCAGATCCGCGCTGCCGATGCGGTGCTGTTCGTCACTCCCGAATACAACCGCTCCATTCCCGGCGTGCTCAAGAACGCCATCGACACCGGCTCGCGCCCCTACGGCGATAGCGCGTTTGCCGGCAAGCCGGCGGCGGTGGTGGGCATCTCGGTCGGCGCGATCGGCACCGCCACCGCGCAGCAGCACCTGCGTAACGTGTTGGCGTATCTGAATATGCATGTGCTCGGCCAGCCGGAAGTGTTCCTGCAATACAAGGACGACCTGTTCGGACCCGACGACCAGATCGCCAATGCCGACAGTCGCAAGTTCCTGCAGGGCTTCATCGACCAGTTCCTGGGCCTGATCGGGCACCTCAAGCGCTGAGTTGACCACAGCGGCGTCGCGCGCAAGTGCGGCGCCCCGCTGGATCTTGGATCAAGGCGGAAACCCAAGCGACGCAAGGTCTTGATATCTGCGACAGCCGGCGCGTAGAACGCTGCTGCACTGGCTATACACCAGTTATCCACAGAGTTGTGCATGGTCGCCGGCCGCGCCGATGACTATGCTTCCTGCCCTCGTCTCCCCGCGTCAGGTTTGTTTGTCCATGTCCGCTCGTCCTGGTTTCCGTTCCAAGCGCAGTCGCGATCGCGACGACGACGATTACGATTACGATCGTCCCGAGCCGCGTCTGGACCAGCTGCGGGTGCCACCGCATTCGGTCGAGGCCGAGCAGGCGGTGCTGGGTGGCTTGATGCTGGCGCCGGACGCGTTCGACCGGGTCAACGACCAGCTCACCGAAAACGACTTTTACCGGCGCGACCATCGGCTGATCTACCGCGCGATTCGCGAACTCAACGAGAAAGACCGCCCATTCGATGCAGTGACCCTGGGCGAATGGTTCGAGTCGCAGGGCAAGCTGGAGCAGGTGGGCGATGGCGCATACCTGATCGAGCTGGCCAGCACCACACCGTCGGCGGCCAACATCGCCGCGTATGCGGAAATCGTGCGTGACAAGGCGGTGCTGCGGCAGTTGATCGAAGTGGGCACCACCATCGTCAACGACGGCTTTCAGCCGGAAGGGCGCGACAGCGTCGAGTTGTTGTCCTCGGCCGAAAAAGCCGTGTTCAAGATCGCCGAAGCCGGCGCGCGTGGGCGCACCGATTTCGTGGCCATGCCCGGGGCATTGAAGGATGCCTTCGAAGAGCTGCGCAACCGCTTCGAAAACGGCGGCAACATCACGGGTCTGCCGACCGGCTACACCGATTTCGATGCGATGACCGCCGGCCTGCAGCCGACCGACCTGATCATCCTGGCGGCGCGTCCGGCGATGGGCAAGACCACCTTTGCGCTGAACATCGCCGAATATGCGGCGATCAAGTCCAAGAAGGGCGTGGCGGTGTTTTCGATGGAAATGTCGGCCTCGCAGTTGGCCATGCGCCTGATCTCCTCCAATGGCCGCATCAATGCGCAGCGCCTGCGTACCGGTGCGCTGGAAGACGAGGATTGGGCGCGCGTGACCGGCGCGATCAAGATGCTCAAGGAAACCAAGATCTTCATCGACGACACCCCGGGCGTGTCGCCGGAAGTGCTGCGTTCCAAGTGCCGCCGGCTCAAGCGCGAGCACGATCTGGGCCTGATCGTCATCGACTACCTGCAGCTGATGTCGGTCCCGGGCAACAGCGAAAACCGCGCGACCGAAATTTCGGAGATCTCGCGCTCGCTGAAGGGCTTAGCCAAGGAGCTCAACGTGCCGGTGATTGCGTTGTCCCAGCTCAACCGCTCGTTGGAAACCCGCACCGACAAGCGCCCGGTGATGGCGGACTTGCGCGAGTCGGGCGCGATCGAGCAGGACGCGGACATGATCGTCTTCATCTACCGCGACGACTACTACAACAAGGAAAATTCGCCGGACAAGGGCCTGGCCGAAATCATCATCGGCAAGCACCGCGGCGGACCGACCGGCTCGTGCAAGCTTAAATTCTTCGGCGAATACACCCGCTTCGACAACCTGGCGCACGACTCGGTGGGCAGTTTCGAGTAAGCGCTGTCGTGGAACGGCCGGGCGGTCATCCGCCGCCCGGCATCGCGCCATCGTGGCGCCAGCTGGCTTATGCTGCGCAGCCTCATTGTTTGCTGCCGAGTTCGTATGTCATACGCCATCGTCTGGTTCCGTCGCGATCTGCGTCTGGAAGACAACCCGGCCTTGCGCGCCGCACTCGATGCGGGGCATCACCCGATTCCCTTGTACATCGACGCACCGCACGAAGAGGGCGAATGGACGCCAGGCGCCGCATCGCGCACCTGGCGGCATCGCTCGCTTGCAGCGCTGGACGGCGCCTTGCGCGTGCTCGGAAGCGGGCTGGTCATTCGCGTCGGCAACAGCGCGCAGGTGCTGGATGAGGTGATCGCGCAGACCGGTGCGGTGGCGGTGTACTGGAACCGCAAATACGAGCCTGCTACGCAGCCGCGCGATGCGCAGATCAAGCGCGATCTGCGCGATCGCGGCATCGAGGTGCAGAGCTGCAATTGCACATTGCTGTTCGAACCGTGGCAGTTGTCCACGCAGCAGGGCGGCCCATACAAGGTGTTTACCCCGTTCTGGCGCAATGCGCTGACACAGCTGCAATTGCCTGCCGCGATGGGTGCGCCGCGCAGCCTGCCGCCGCTGCCTGCAAGCTTGAAGACCGATGCGCTCGACACGCTGCAGTTGGTGCCGGGCGTGCAGTGGGACCAAGGCTTCTGGGAGCACTGGCAGCCCGGCGAAGCCGGCGCGCACGAAATGCTGGAGATCTTTATCGACGGCGCGTTGTCTGGATATCGCGAAAACCGCGATCGCCCCGATCGCGTCGGGACCTCGCAACTATCGCCGCATCTGCACTTCGGCGAAATTGCTCCGTGGCGGATCGCCAGCACCCTGGAGACGCATCGCACTGCGCGCAATGGCGCGGAAATCGATGGCTATATCCGGCAGCTGGGGTGGCGCGACTTTGCCTATCACTTGCTGCATCACTTCCCGGACACCACCAACCAGAATCTCAATCCACGCTTTGCAGGATTCGATTGGGCAACGGTCGATCCGGTTGCATTGCAGGCCTGGCAACGTGGACGCACCGGCATTCCGATCGTCGATGCCGGCATGCGCCAGCTCTGGCATACCGGCTGGATGCACAATCGCGTGCGCATGATCGTCGCCAGTTTTTTATGCAAGCATCTGCGCATCCACTGGATCGAAGGCGCGCGCTGGTTCTGGGACACGCTGGTCGATGCGGACCTAGCCAACAACACACTGGGCTGGCAGTGGGTGGCCGGCACCAGCGCCGATGCCGCGCCCTATTTCCGCGTGTTCAATCCGGTGACGCAGGCAGAAAAATTCGATCCGCAGGCGGCCTACATCACGCGCTGGGTGCCCGAGCTGGGCAAGCTTGCGGTGAAGGAACGCTTCGCGCCGTGGTTGCATCCATTGTCGCTCGCACGCGTTGCACCGCAGTACCCGCGCGCACCGATCATCGGCTTGGCCGAAGGGCGCGATGCGGCACTGGCAGCCTACGCAAAATCGCGCGCCTAGTCGCTGCCGACCGATCCGATGCGCGTATGCGGTGCGTGTTCCTCCGGTAAACGCCACGCTGGTTGATGAGGCAGACAGGGCATGGAACGTGCGCTGTTCACCGGCATGCGCTGGCCACTGTGGCGGCGCACGCGTGCGTGTCATCACCGAAAACGTTTTCCTGAATGGCATACCCGCTTCACACGGATTGCGGCAGTTTTCATCATGCGCCAGTCGCGTGGGCCTGTTTATCCTCGCGCACACGATCGAGCGCCGGATGGTCCGGCCATAGGAGAACACCATGTCCCCAGCAGCCACCAAGAGTCTTGCCGTCTCACTGGCCAGCGCCATCGCGCTGTCCGCTTGCGCCACCGGCGGCTCGTATGTGCAGCGCGACCAATACGGCGAGCAGACGCAACAGCAGAATCGGACCGGCCGCAATGCGCTGATCGGCACCGCCATTGGTGTGGCTGCAGGCCTGCTTACCGGCGACAGCGCCACCGAGCGTCGTCAGCACGCAATGGTCGGCGCCGGCATTGGTGCACTGAGTGGCGCGGCAATCGGCCAGTACCAGGATCGCCAGGAGCGCGCGCTGCGCGAGCGCACCGCCAACACCGGGATCGAGGTACAGCGTCAGGGCGACAACATCAGCCTGAACCTGCCCGACGGCATCACCTTCGACTTCGGCAAGTCGGCATTGAAGCCGCAGTTCTACACCGCGCTCAACGGCGTGGCCTCCACACTGCGCGAGTACAACCAGACCATGGTGGAAGTGGTCGGGCATACCGATAGCGTCGGTAGCGATGCAGTCAATCAGCGCCTGTCCGAAGAGCGCGCCAGCGCAGTTGCGCAGTACCTGACCGCGCAAGGTGTGCAGCGCGAACGCATGGAAACCATGGGTGCGGGCAAGCGTTATCCGATTGCCGACAACACCACCGATGCTGGCCGCGCCAAGAACCGTCGCGTTGAAATCCGCCTGATTCCGTTGCGTGCCGAAGGCGCTGCCAGCAATACCGGCATGCGTTGATGTGATGCGTTGAATCGTGGTGGGACGATTGAGTCGCCCGCGATGTATCGAAAAACCAGGCCGCGAGAGCGGCCTGTTTTTTGTGGCGCTGCATGCTTTTTTGATCAAAGCCGGCTAACCATATGTTTTCGGTTTAGACCAACTGGTCTGCACGACTTGAATTCTCGATCTTTCCTACTCATCGTCCGTGCATCACAAAGCGGCGGATCTGCGACTCGGCTGCAGGGGCCTTGCCCGCCCATCATCGCGGGACACGCTGCAAGTACGTCCATGTAAGCTCCGTGGCGGCATCCATGCCGCCAAGGGTCCCGCGACGGTGAGCAGGCAAGGACCAGTCGAGTTGGTCGGTATGTGGGTGCAGGCGAGGGCAACGTTCGCTGCGATGTAATAGGCGCGGCCAGCGAGCAGTGCATAAGCAGGAAGCCGCGCCTCTTCTGTGTAACAGCGCCTTTCTCGAAGCGCCGACTAACGTTCTGGTGCAGTGTCCTCGCCGATGGCGGGACCGATGGCGGCATGGATGCCGCCATCGAGCCCCCATGGACGGGTTAACGGCGTGTCCCGCGCGCGGTGAGGGAACCGCGCACTCGACTAACTAAGCGCTCGCAGACGTACCCTCATCCGCCCATTGGGCACCTTCTCCCGAGGAAAGAAGGATTACCCCATTGGGCGACTGCTTGAAGCGGTCTTACGCCGTGACGTTTTCCAGAATGCGCTTGCCTTCGGCACGCAATTCCGCGTCGGCGCCCACTTCGACTTTCGCATCGTTGTCGGCCTTTTGCGCGGCCAGACGGGCAGGGCACTGCGCCATCATGTAATCCGCATCGAAGTTCATGCGCGTCACCAAAAAGTCCACGAACGCACGCACTTTCGGCGACACCAATCGACCGCCGGCAAACACGGCATTGAAGTCCACCTCAGGCCCCGTCCACCCGGCCAGCACGCGACGCACCAGACCCGATTGCACGAACGGCTTGGCCATCACATCGCCGGTGAGCAACAGGCCTTCGCCGCACAACACCGCACCGTTGAGCGCAGCCGGATCGTTGGCCACCATCAGCGGATTGACCGGGAAATCGCGTACATCGCTGCCGTCGCTGAGCGACCAGAAAAAACGGTTGTTGTGCACGTTGCGGTTCTTGCGCAAGGCGAGCGTGCGATGGAACTGCAGCTCGTCCGGATGCAGCGGCTCGCCATAGCGTTCGATGTAGGACGGGCTGGCGAACACCTGGGTACGCAAGCTGCCGAGCTTGCGCGCCACCAGATTGGAATCGGGCAGCGCGCCGACGCGCAACGCCAGATCCGCTTCGCCACCGATCAGGTCCAGCTTCTCGTTGCCCAGATGCATGTCCAACTGTATTTCCGGATATTGTGCATGGAATTCGCCCAGCAACGGCGCGATCCAGGTAATGCCCAGCGAATACGGCACGGTAAAACGCAACCACCCACGCGGGCCCGATTGCAGTTGCCCCACCGCGCTTTCGGCTTCTTCCAATTCGCGCGCGATGCGCTGGCAATGTTCGTGGTACACCGAGCCGGCTTCGGTCAGGCCGATGCGGCGCGTGGTTCGATGCAACAGGCGCGCACCCAACCGGGTTTCCAATTCCTGCACCTTGCGGCTGACCGTGGTCTTGGGCAGGCCAAGCGCATTGGCGGCCGCAATGAAGCTGCCTTGTTCGACCACCTTGACGAAGATCAGGGTGTCGTTGAGATCGTGAGTCATGGGATGCCTTCCGGGGGGTCAGGAGGGATTAGACCGCTTGCGGGACGATTATTCCCCTAAATCCGGACTAATCAAGTGCTGCTTTGAAGCCTAACTTATGCGGCATCCCCTCCATGCAGGAGCACGGCCATGTGGTTGTGCAATGTTTTCGGCGTGTCCTCCAGTCACCGCAGTGCGATCGAAAGCGCCTTCGATCCAGTCGTTTACGCGGAAAATCGGCCCCGCAACAGTGCCTTGCGCGAATTCTCCAGCTCGCCACGGCGGCAGGCTGGTGGCGCGCCGGCGCAGCGAACTGGACTGCAGGCGCGCTGGGCACGGCATGGAATTGTCCCGATCTCGGGAGCAAAAATCCCATGAGCGGGATGGTCCAATCCGAGACGGCCGTCATTGGCGGCGCGGGCAACGTAGGCATGGGCATCGTCGCCGCGTTGCTCGACGCCGGCATGCCGACCGTGGTGATTGGACGCGATGCTGCCAAGCTGGACGCACTGTGTGCGCAGCATGGGCACTCGCCGCTGCTGGACATCGTCCAGGGATCGGTGGCCGACGATGCGTCTGCGTGCCGCCTGGTCACGGAGCTGGCCCAGCGGCACCGACCGCTGGGCGCGGTGATCGCCAGCCTGGGCAGCCCGCCCAAGGCTGGGCGGCTGTTGGATCGGCCGGTGGCGGCCCTGCGTCGCCGCCTAGAGCGCGACGTGCTGCCGCATCTGGCTGCCGCCCGCCATCTGCTGCCGCTGCTGGCCGAGGCCGACGGCGGTGGTCGCTATCTGCTGCTCGGCAGCCCGTGCGCGTTGCGCGCCTGGTCGGCGCATGGCGATCGCTCGGTTGCGGCCTCCGCCACGCGCATGCTCGCGCAGGTGTTGCATGAGGAAGCCAAGCCATGGGGCGTCCGCGTGCAGCTGCTCTCGGTCGAGCAGCCGGTCTGCACGCCTAGCCGTGCCAAGGACGCCTGTCCGGAATGGATCCGCGCCGTGGATGTCGGCCGCGCCGCTGTTTCCCTGATTGCCGGGCCTGGCCAGCCCGGACAAGCCATCGTGACCGTGAGTCGTCGCCCACATGCCGCACCGTCGGCCAACCGGCTGGCCGGTCTGCACGTTTCCATCCCCACCCGAGAGATTTCCCCATGACCACGAACGCCACCCCGTTCCGTTTCCCCTTGCGTACCGTGTTGGCGGGCGCCGTGCTTGCGGTCGTGCTTGCCGGCTGCGGCAGCAAGGCCGCCGAGACCGGTGCACCCCCGCCGCCCAGCGTCAGCGTCGCGCCGGTGTTGATGAAGCAGATCAGCCAGTGGGACGAATTCAGCGGCCGCATCGAGCCGGTGGAAAGCGTCGAACTGCGTCCGCGCGTGTCCGGCTATATCGACAAGGTCAACTACACCGAAGGTGCAGAAGTGAAGAAGGGCGATGTGCTCTTCACCATCGACGAGCGTAGCTACCGTGCCGAGTTCGCGCGTGCCAACGCGTCGATGGTGCGTGCCCGCACCCAGGCCACGCTGGCACGTAGCGAAGCGGCGCGTGCACGCAAACTGTCCGAGCAGCAGGCCATCTCCACCGAAACCTGGGAGCAACGCCGTGCCGCCGCCGACCAGGCCGACGCCGACCTGCAGGCCGCCCAGGCCGCGCTGGACACCGCCAGGCTCAACCTGGACTGGACGCGCGTACGCGCTCCCATCGATGGCCGCGCCGGGCGTGCGATGGTCACCGCCGGCAATCTGGTCACCGCCGGCGACAGCGCCAGCGTGCTGACCACCCTGGTGTCGCTGGACAAGGTGTTCGTCTATTTCGACGCCGACGAAGGCACCTTCCTGCGTTATTCGCAGATGGCCCGCAACGGCGAGCGCCCGGACGAACGTGGCGGCGAGTTGCCGGTGCGGATCGGGCTGGTCGGCGAGCAAGGCTTCCCGCACACCGGACGCGTGGATTTCCTGGACAACCAGGTGACCCGCAGCACTGGCACCATCCGCGTCCGCGCGGTGCTGGACAACGCGCAGCGGCAATTCACGCCGGGGTTGTATGCGCATGTGCAGTTGCTGGGCAGCGGCCAGTTCAAGGCGATGCTGGTTGACGAAAAGGCCGTGCTCACCGATCAGGACCGCAAGTATGTGTACGTGGTGGGCAAGGACGGCAAGGCGCAGCGCCGCGACGTGGAGCTCGGCCGCAGTGCCGACGGCCTGCGCATCGTGCGTAGCGGCCTGGCCGCCGGCGACCGCGTGGTGGTCGATGGCGTGCAGAAGATCTTCATGCCCGGCATGCCGGTGGACGCCAAGACCGTGGCTATGGCGCCGGCGGCGGACAAGCGCACCGCTTCTAATTAGGTATCGCCAACGCACGTTGCGCGCCGTCGCGCCTGGCTGGCGACGGCGTACCAGCTGCAATGGCTGTACTGCTGTATCGCTGCATCGCAGCTCATGACCGCCGGCCTGCTCATCAGGCCGGACCGGGGCCGCCGTGCCGCGCCGCCACCCGGCGGCAACCTCTTTCAGGACCATCCCAATGGACTTTTCCCGTTTTTTCATCGACCGGCCGATCTTTGCCGCAGTGCTGTCGATCATCATCTTCGCGGCCGGCCTGATCGCCATGCCGCTGCTGCCGATCAGCGAATACCCCGAAGTGGTGCCGCCGAGCGTGCAGGTGCGCGCGGTGTATCCGGGCGCCAACCCCAAGGTCATTGCCGAAACCGTCGCCACGCCGCTTGAGGAAGCCATCAACGGCGTGGAAAACATGATGTACATGAAGTCGGTGGCCGGCTCGGACGGCGTGCTGGTGGTCACCGTGACCTTCAAGCCCGGCACCGACCCGGACCAGGCGCAGGTGCAGGTGCAGAACCGCGTCAGCCAGGCGCAGGCGCGTCTGCCCGAGGACGTGCGCCGCCAGGGCGTGACCACGCAGAAGCAATCGCCGACGCTGACCATGGTCGTGCATCTGACCTCGCCCAAGGGCAAGTACAACTCGCTGTACCTGAGCAACTACGCCACCTTGAAGGTCAAGGACGAGCTGTCGCGCCTGCCGGGCGTGGGCCAGATCCAGATCTTCGGTGCCGGCGACTACGCCATGCGCATCTGGTTGAACCCGGACAAGGTGGCCGCACGCGGGCTCACCGCCAGCGATGTGGTCGCCGCCATCCGCGAGCAGAACGTGCAGGTTTCCGCCGGCCAGCTCGGTGCCGAGCCCATGCCCAACAAGAGCGATTTCCTGCTCTCGATCAATGCGCAAGGCCGCCTCACCACCGAAGAAGAGTTCGGCAACATCGTCATCCGCAGCGGCAACAGCGGCGAGATCGTGCGGCTGAGCGATGTGGCGCGCCTGGAGCTGGGCGCCGGCAACTACACCCTGCGCTCGCAGCTGGATAACCAGAACGCGGTGGGCATGGGCGTGTTCCAGTCGCCCGGTGCCAATGCGATCGAATTGTCCGATGCGGTGCGCGCCAAGATGGCCGAGCTGGAAAAGCAGTTCCCGCAGGACATGGCCTGGTCGGCCGCGTATGACCCGACCGTGTTCGTGCGCGATTCGATCAGCGCGGTGGTGCACACGTTGCTCGAAGCGGTGCTGCTGGTGGTGCTGGTGGTGATCCTGTTCCTGCAGACCTGGCGCGCTTCAATCATTCCGTTGCTGGCAGTACCGGTGTCGGTGGTCGGTACGTTCGCTGCGTTGTACCTGCTGGGCTTTTCGATCAATACGCTGAGCCTGTTCGGTTTGGTGCTGGCGATCGGCATCGTGGTCGACGATGCGATCGTGGTGGTGGAAAACGTCGAGCGCAACATCGAAGAGGGTTTGAGCCCGCTGGCGGCGGCGCATCAGGCCATGCGCGAAGTGTCCGGGCCGATCATCGCCATCGCGTTGGTGCTGTGCGCGGTGTTCGTGCCGATGGCGTTCCTGTCGGGTGTGACCGGCCAGTTCTACAAGCAGTTCGCAGTGACCATCGCCATTTCCACGGTGATTTCGGCGATCAATTCGTTGACCTTGTCGCCGGCATTGGCGGCGATGTTGCTCAAGTCGCACGACGCGCCCAAGGATGGTCCGTCGCGGTTGATCGACCGTCTGTTCGGCTGGTTGTTCCGCCCGTTCAACCGTTTCTTCAACACCAGCTCGCACAAGTACCAAGGTGCGGTGTCGCGTGCGCTGGGCAAGCGAGGTGCGGTGTTCGTGGTCTACCTGCTGCTGCTGGTCGGTACCGGTTTCATGTTCAAGCTGGTGCCGGGCGGCTTCATTCCGACCCAGGACAAGCTGTATCTGATTGCCGGTACCAAGCTGCCGGAAGGATCGTCGCTGGAGCGCACCAATGAAGTGATCCGCCAGATCACCCAGATCGCGCTGCAGACCGACGGTGTGGATCACGCAATCGCGTTCCCCGGCCTGAACCCGCTGCAGTTCACCAATACGCCCAATACCGGCACGGTGTTCCTGACGCTCAAGCCGTTCAGTCAGCGCAGCCGCACCGCCGCGCAGATCAATGCGGAAATCAACGCACGCATCAGCCAGATCCAGCAGGGCTTCGCGTTCGCCTTCATGCCGCCGCCGATTCTGGGCCTGGGCCAGGGCTCGGGCTATTCGCTGTACATCCAGGACCGTGCCGGCCTGGGCTATGGCCAGCTGCAGAGTGCGGTGAATGCGATGTCCGGTGCGATCTCGCAGACGCCGGGCATGCAGTTCCCGATCGGCACTTACCAGGCCAAAGTCCCGCAACTCGACGCCAAGGTCGACCGCGACAAGGCCAAGGCGCAGGGCGTGCCGCTGACCAACCTGTTCGACACGCTGCAGACCTATCTGGGCTCGGCCTACATCAACGACTTCAATCGCTTCGGTCGTACCTATCAGGTGATCGCCCAGGCCGATGGACAGTTCCGCGACAGCGTGGAAGACATCGCCAACCTGCGCACGCGCAACGCCAACGGCGACATGGTGCCGATCGGCAGCATGGTCACGCTGGGCCAGACCTACGGCCCGGACCCGGTGATCCGCTACAACGGCTACCCGGCGGCCGACCTCATCGGCGAAGCGGACCCGCGCGTGCTGTCGTCCACCGAGGCCATGCAGAAGCTGTCCAGCATGGCGCCGCAGGTGCTGCCCAACGGCATGAACATCGAATGGACCGACCTGAGCTATCAGCAGTCCACGCAAGGCAACTCGGCATTGATCGTGTTCCCGATGGCGGTGTTGCTGGCGTTCCTGGTGCTGGCGGCGCTGTACGAAAGCTGGACCCTGCCGCTGGCGGTGATCCTGATCGTGCCGATGACCTTGCTGTCTGCGTTGTTCGGTGTGTGGCTCACCAATGGCGACAACAACGTGTTCGTGCAGGTGGGTCTGGTGGTGTTGATGGGGCTGGCGTGCAAGAACGCGATCCTGATCGTGGAGTTCGCCCGCGAACTGGAAATGCACGGCAAGGGCATCGTCGAAGCCGCACTGGAAGCCTGCCGCCTGCGCCTGCGTCCGATCGTGATGACCTCCATCGCCTTCATCGCCGGCACCGTGCCGTTGGTGTTCGGCCATGGTGCCGGCGCCGAAGTGCGCTCAGTCACCGGTATCACGGTGTTCGCCGGCATGCTCGGTGTCACCTTGTTCGGCCTGTTCCTGACTCCCGTGTTCTACGTGGCGCTGCGCAAGTGGGTGACCCGTCGCGGGCCCGCGACACCGCCCGCAGTTGCGCACGATCACGCGCACGTCAACGCCTGAGCGCGTTGCTTCCCCTCACATACATTCGAAGGATTTACACATGAGCAACACCAAGATCGCATTGGTCACCGGCGCAACCCGCGGCATCGGCCTGGAGACCGTTCGGCAATTGGCCACCGCCGGCGTGCACACCCTGCTGGCCGGCCGCAAGCGCGACGACGCCGTGGCCGCCGCACTGAAATTGCAGGCCCAAGGCCTGCCGGTAGAAGCCATCCAGCTCGACGTCAACGACGACATCAGCATCGCCGCCGCGGTGGGCACGGTGGAGCAGCGCCATGGCCATCTGGACATCCTGATCAACAACGCCGGCATCATGATCGAGGACATGCAGCGCGCCCCGTCGCAGCAGAGCCTGGAGGTGTGGAAGCGTACCTTCGACACCAACGTGTTCGCAGTCGTCGAGGTGACCAAGGCCTTCCTGCCGCTGCTGCGTCGCTCGCTGGCCGGGCGCATCGTCAACGTGTCGAGCATCCTCGGTTCGCTGACCTTGCACAGCCAGCCCGGCTCGCCGATCTACGACTTCAAGATTCCTGCCTACGACGCTTCCAAGAGCGCGTTGAACAGCTGGACGGTGCATCTGGCCTATGAGTTGCGCGACACCGCCATCAAGGTCAATACGGTGCATCCGGGTTACGTCAAGACCGACATGAACGGTGGCGGCGGCGAAATCGAAGTGGAGCAGGGTGCGCATAGCAGCGTGCAGATGGCGTTGTTGGATGCACACGGCGCCACCGGCAGCTTTACCCATCTGGGAGAGGTGTTGCCATGGTAAGAAACGTCCTGAGTGTGGCCCTGGCCGCGCTTGTGCTCAGCGGTTGCGCGGTCGGGCCGGATTACCGTCCCGATCCGCCGGCGGCAGTGACGCTGCAAGGCGCGCAAGACCCGGCATACAGCGCGCAGTCGCCGGTGGGCAACTGGTGGTCGCAGTTCGACGACCCGGTGCTGGAGCAGTTGGTGCGCGACGCCTTGTTCGCCAACCACGATCTGCGCATCGCCGTGGCGCGCGTCAAGCAAGCGCGCGCGGTGTTTGTCGAGCGTCGTCTGGATCAGGCGGCGCATATCACTGCGCAGGGCAGCTTCGATCGTCGCGAACAGCAGCAGGTGATCGCCGGCAATCAGCGCTTTCTGACCGAGCAGACCACGCTCGGTCTGGATGCGGCCTGGGAGCTGGACCTGTTCGGCCGTCAGCGGCGTGCATCGGAGGCCGCGCGTGCCGACCTGGATGCCGAGCAGGCCAACCTGCAGGACGTGCAGGTCACCGTTGCTGCCGAAGTGGCGCGCAACTATTTCGAACTGCGCGGCACCCAGAAGCGGCTGGATGTCTCCAAGCGCACGCTCACCAACCTGCGCGACACCCAGAAGCTGACGCAGACGCGTTGGGATCTGGGGGCCGGCAGCGAGCTGGACGTGCAGAGCAGCCTGGCGCGGTTGAAGGCGATCGAAGCGGATATTCCGCTGCTGGAAACCGCCGAGGCGCAATATCGCCATCGTCTGGCTGTGTTGTTGGGTCAGCAACCCGATGCCTTGGATGCCACCTTGGCCGCGCGCGAGATGCCGGCGTTCGCGCGCCCGCTGCCGCTGGGCGATACCGCCGGCTTGCTGCGTCAGCGTCCGGATGTGCGCGGCGCCGAGCGCCGCCTGGCGGCAGCCACCGCGCAAGTGGGCGTGGCCACTGCCGACCTGTTTCCGCGCATCAGCGTGAGCGGGTTTGTCGGCTTCCTGACCGGCGACGCGGCTAGGTTGACCGAAGGCAACGCCAAGGCCTGGTCGGTCACCCCGTCGATCAGCTGGGCCGCCTTCGACTTCGGCACCGTGCGTGCGCGCTTGCGTGCCAGCAAGGCGCAGGCCGAAGGCGCGTTGGCGCAGTATCAGCAAACCGTACTGCTGGTGCTGGAAGACACCGAAAACGCGTTGATCGGCTATGGCCGCCAGCAAGCGCGTCTGGCCATCGTGGTGGAGCAGGCCACTGCCGCGCGGCGTGCCGAGCAGCTGGCGCAGATCCGCTACCGCGAGGGCTCGGAAGACTTCCTCACCCTGCTGGATGCGCAGCGCACCCAACTGGCTGCCGACGATGCGTTGGCGCAGGCCGAAGCGGCAGTGAATGTCGGCGTGGTTGGCGTGTACAAGGCGCTCGGTGGTTGGAAGCAGGACCAAGCACCCGCGGCACCGGTGGCCGTGGTCAATCGTTGAGCGATGCGTGCGGGGCGGCCAGTGGGTCGCCCCGCAGTTCTGGCTGCAGCGTCAGAGCTAAACGGGGCGGTCGAACGCGTGCGGGCGATGGCTGGCGATACTGGCCATGTATCCGACGCCGCCAGTTCGCGCACCTCGGCTGACAGGCGCGCTACCGGCGCTTTCGTCACCACCATCGCATTCGCGACCAAGGCGTAACCCATCTGCCAGGTGCGTATGCCTACGCAGACCCGGACGCTTCCATGCCGCCAGGTGCCTATTCGGCAACCCGCACGCTGTCGCGTCCGCCGTTCTTGGCCAGATACAGCGCCGCATCGGCACGCGAAAACCAGTCCTGCCAATGCGTTTCGCCATCGTGGCGCGCCGCGCCCAGCGAGACGGTGATGCGCCCGCCGGGTCCGCGCAAGCCGTTGCGTATCACCTTGCGCAGGCGTTCGGTGGCCGCTTCCAGTTCGGCCAGCGAGCCGGCACGCAGCAGCACCACGAATTCTTCGCCACCAAAACGGAAGACCTGGTGCGGTTCGCGTACTTCAAAGCGCAGGATGGTGGCCAGATCCGAGAGCGCCGCATCGCCAGCGGCATGCCCGTACAGATCGTTGACCTCCTTGAAGTGATCCAGATCCAGGATGATCAGGCTGTTGAGCCGGTCGTGCGGTTGGCGTTGATCGATCTGGTGGGTCAGCGCACGTTCCAGCATGCGACGGTTGGGCAAGCCGGTCAGCGCATCCAGCGAGGCCAGTTCTTCCAGGTGCACGCGGTCGTCCTGCATTCGCAGCGAAAACGCGTAGCCCACCGCCAGCGTCACCAGCGTCACCACGATCGTCGACACGCCCTGGCCGGGGCTGGTGATCAAGCCTGGCAAGAACAACAAGGCGGCCAGCAGCGGCAAGCTCAACAACACCGCGCGTCGCGGCCCGCACAGGAAATAATTGGTGGCCAGCACCGGGAACAGCCAGGGCAGGGCGCCGTCGCCACCGGTCCAGCACGCCACCAGGCACCCGCCGACGTTGATCGACGCCAGCCACACGCCGCCGGCGCCGGTGTCTTCGGCACTGCGCATCTGCCAGCCGCGCCATAACGCGAGCACGCCCAGCGCCGCGGTGACCAGGCACGCAACTACCTGACCGGTCATGGCCAAATACACCGCATAGAGGCAAAGCAACAGCGCGGTGATTGGCCCGAGCATCTTGACGATGCCGAGTCGAAAATCCCGCCGCAGGTGGAGGATCACAGGGAATGTTCGATAGGAGTCGGCATCATTATCGGCAAAGTGCGGTCAAAGTTGAGCGTGTCTTCATCGCCGCAACGGGTAGGAAAGTGAAGCGTTGCAGCGCAAGGCTTCGCACATCCTTGACGGCGCTGCCGCAAACGTATCGTTTTGGTTGTCGGAGTCTGCCATGCCCACCCGCGAAGAACTGGCCACGCGCCTGGACGCGTTGCAGGAAGAGTTGCCCAAGTTGTCGGCAGATGAAGATGCGGATTTCGACTACCTGGATTTTCAGGCGCGTGCCGAAGCGATCCTGAGTAGTGCCGCGCAGGACGATGCCGCCTATGTGCGCACGCGTATCGACGGCATGCTGGCCGGTGCGGGCCTGATCCCCTCCGACGACGCGGGCCACGCCTGCGGCTGAGGCCTCGTCTTGGCATGAGCGCATGTGCCTGAACGTTCGTCGCTGCAATGCGCGCGCCGGCGAATGATCCGAGCATCTTCGTTCAGGCGCCCGCACCCGGGTTCGCCAAGCGCGCGCGATGCGGATCTGAGCGTCGACCGCGCGACACAGGCCTCTGCGACAGACCGCAGCACCACGACCGGCTGCTTGCGTTCAGGCCCCGGATGCAAGCACATCCGCGCTCACGACCTGATTGCGGCCACCCTGCTTGGCGCGATACAGCGCCGCGTCCGCCCGTTGCAGTAACGAGGCCACGGTGCTGGCGTGAGCGGGAAAGCTGGCCGCGCCGAACGAGGCGGTGACCTTCGGCAGACAGACGCCATCGCCCATGACCTGCAGGGCCTCGATGCCGGCGCGCAATTTCTCCGCCATCATGCACGCGGTTGGCAGATCGACTTCAGGCAGGATGATCGTCAATTCTTCGCCGCCGTACCGGCAGCAGATGTCTTCGCCACGCGTCTGCGCCAGCAACAATTCGCCAATGGCCGCCAGCACGCGGTCGCCGCCGCTGTGCCCGTGCAGGTCGTTGAACCGCTTGAAGTGATCCACATCCAGCATCAGCACCGATAACGGCAGCGCCCGGCGCGTGCAGCGCGCCAATTCGTGACTGAGGGTTTCTTCCAGATAGCGGCGGTTGTACAGGCCTGTCAGCGGGTCGCGGATCGACTGCTGGCGCAGCGTTTCGCGCAAGCGCTGGTTGTGTAGCGCCAAGGAGAGTTGTTCTGCCGCCGCCTCGGCCACGGTCAACGAGGCAAGATCGTCAGGGTCTTCGCTACGCAATGCCAGCATTCCCAATTGCGTGCCCTGCGCCGATAGCGGAATACAGGCCGTGGCCGCATGCGCCGGGAGGTTGACGCCGGCATGCTGGCACAGCATGCCCTGGCCGGCGTCCATCACCACATGGGTGCGGTCGCGGCGCAGCGCCCAGCAGTTGTCCGGCGCGATGCTGGCACTGGCGTCGTCGGCCATCTCGCCCCAGGCGACCACCTGTTCGGCGCGATCGCGCGAGGCGCGTAGCAAGTAGACCGCGCCGGCGGCACCGGGAATCAGCGGTGCAATCGTGCGTGCAGTGATTTCCAGCGCTTCTTCGGCATCGCGGCAGTTCTGCAGCAACCCGGAGTAGCGTGCCAGCGCCTCCAGACCAGCGGAGGTGCGTTCGAGTGCGGCAAACGACTCGATCAGGCGCTCGCTGGTCCGGCTGGCGTCGTCTTCGGCACGCGTACGCCGTTCCAGCTCGCGCGACAACAAGCGGTAGGCCAGCAACATCACCAGCAAGCCACTGGCAATGCCGATCACAGTCACCCACAGCACCCACTGTGCGCTGCGTGTGGTGGCTGCATTGCGCCTGATCAGTTGCTGCCGCTCCAGCTCCGTCATGGTCTGCACCTGGCGGCGCAGCGATGAAGAGGTCTGGAACACCCCGCGCGCGATGGCGGCACGCGCGCCATCCAGGCCTTGCTTGCGATAGCTATGCAATAACTCGTCGATCTGCGCCAGGCGCGCGTCCACCAAACGGCTCAGCACGACCACATTGCGCCGCTGCGTCGGGTTGTCCTGCACCAGGGCGTCCAGCCGCACGATGCGCTCGGGCAGGCGGCCGATCGCATCGGCATACACGCCCAGAAAGGCCTCATTGTCGGTCAGGACATAGCCGCGCGCCGACGATTCCGCCGACAGCATGCCCGCCTGGATCTCGTCGATGCTGGCGATCACTTCCTGCGTGTGCGTCACCCAGCCGGCGTCCGACAGCGAACGCTGCGTCGTGAGATACCCGCCCACGCCGATCAGGACAAAGATCAGCCCGCCCACCAGCAAGGCCCCGGCAGCGCGACGTTTGGTTCTTTTGGTCAACACCGCGTTCCCCGGCACGATTGTCTGGTCGAGTTCGATGCAAGCCGCGTGCCTACGCTCCACTTCGCTTGCCGAGTCAGCTGGCAGACGGCACATCGCCCCCGGCCGCAGCGTCATGGCGGTATGCTGGCAAGCAGTCACCGAAAAGGGCGCCCGTTGGTCATTTTTCTAGGCAATTACCAGCTCACCTGTCATGCCGCCAAGGGCGATACCCCCGCCCATGGCTGGGTTGCCGGCTGGGATATCGCGCAGATCGGCATCGGCCGCGGCGCGACCCTGGCAGGCGCTGCGCTGTCGTCGACCTTTCCCGACCATCGCAGCGCCATGTCCGCCGCCCGCATTGCCGGCATGGTCACGCTCGAAGCCATGCACGCCAAAGCGCAGGAGCAGCGCGAGCACGCCTGACCGACAGGTCTTGACGGCTGCCACGCGGTTTGCTCTGGGCTGATCAGGCCGCCGTCGAGCGTCTCTGGCTTAAGTGCAATGGACGAGCCCAATAAAGCGTCCTGGCGCTGCTGCAACACGAAGCCAGCGCGTTGCTGGCCTTGTGCGATCAACTCGGCGGCGATGCCGTCCCGCGTTGTGCAACTGCCGACGACCTTGCAGGCGCCCTGGTTCGTCGCGATGAGCACGAACATGCCGCGCGCGTAACTAACTGACGCAGTGCGCGCAGCCTGCATCGGTCCTTCGCAATCTCCAACGCCTGGACCTCTGCATCGGGGAATCCCGGCCTGGGCCGTGTGTCTCAGGGCTGAGGCTGAAGCGGGCGGGCAGGGTCAGGACGCACTGACGCACGTCGGTGACCCGCGCGCTTTCGGTGGCCTCGCTGTTAAACGAACGCTTCAATGGTGAGGTGGCTTATGCCTTCTGGATCGCTGTGGCACGCCTCGTCCTCACCAAAGGAAGGCCGCTGCTGCCAGCGTTGCTGCCAAGCCTGGAACATGAGGATGGGCCATAGATGCGTGTGCCACTTTCGTTGACCTGCGATGAACGCTTGCCACAGTTGCGTCACCACCTCGACGTCGAAGACGCCTTGCTCTTCGAGTTTTGAAGGAACCAGCAAGTCTTCAGCCCACTCGCGTAGGGGGCCGCGTAGCCAGCGGCCGACTGGCGCACCGAAGCCTCGCTTTGGTCGATAGATAAGCTCCTGCGGCAGATACAGTTCGAGCAGGCGCTTCAAAATGTATTTTTGCTCCCCGCGAACCATTTTGAGCTTGAGCGGAATCTGCCAGGCAAGCTGAAATACCTGGTGATCCAGGAAGGGGGAAGACGTGTTCAGGCCATGCAGCATGCACGCGCGGTCGACTTTGGTCATGAGTCCTTCCCCAAGTTCCATCGCAATGTCCATAAAGAGAACGCGCTCGCCTGGGGATCCGACGGTCAGCTGATCCATGGGTGTGTCATAGATCGTGGGGTACTCCATGGAGCCAAGCACGGCGCAGTGGGGGTTGCGCCAACGCGAGACTCTGAGCAGGTAGCTCTCTTCCACCGAGCGACTGATCGTCTCCCCCAGGGCCGCTCGCCATCCGCCCAAACGGGCCGACTCCTTCGTGTAGAGGCCCCGGCGACGCAGCAAACTGCGCAGAGTGTCCGGGATCATGGAGGTCAAGCGCGCATTGCGCAGTGCACGCGCATAAGCGGCATGGCCGAAGAATAATTCGTCGCCTCCATCGCCTGTCAGCATGTGACTGACGTGGCGGCGCGCGGAGCCTGCTGCAAGCAGTGTCGGAATCTGGGACGAGTCCGCAAAAGGTTCGCAAAACGCCTGCGATAACTCCGGCAGAATGGCCACGGCCTGCTGATCGCTGATGCGTTGTTGGAAATGCCGCGTACCGAGATGGCTCGCCACCTTCTGCGCCCAATCCATTTCGTCGTGATCGGCATCCTCAAATCCGATGGTCACGGTATCGACAGGCGTTGAGCGTTGCGACTGCAAGAGGGACGTGATGAGGCTGGAATCGGTTCCTCCCGACAGGAATGAACCAGTCCTGCTATCGCTGACGCGATCAACCGCCATCGAGAGCGCATCCTGCAGGCGGCTCATCGCACGCTCTTCGGCGACATGCTCTCTTGCTTGGATCAAGTTGCTGACATTTCTTTTTGCATGCCAGTAGCGCGATCCCTCGTTAGGGTCGTGATGAGGCGCACCGCGTTCCACATCCAGCGTGCTGAAAACTTGAACGGTTCCTGCCGCTAGTTTGAAGATGCCTCGATGGATGCTGTAGGGCGATGGAATGTAGCCGTATCGCAGCAAGAGTGTCAGCGCATTCCGATCGAGCGAGTTACTGAAGCCGTGAGACGACGCGATGGCTTTGAGTTCAGAAGCAAACACAAGACCCTGATGTGTCCAGCCATAGTACAGGCTGCATTGACCGATGCGGTCGCGTACTAGCGACAGCGTGTGTAATCGACGATCAAGGATGGCCAGGCAGAAGCTACCATCGATGAGCTCTAGGGTTCGCCGCAGCCCCAGCGACTGAATGCTTTGCGCGATCCTTGTGGCAGAGGTGTCGCTCTCACAAGCCTCTGGTGTCCTGTAAAGCGGCGCAAGGCCATTGGCGCGTCCAGCGAAGGCAACAAGATAACGACCATCGGCAGAAAAGCCCATGCGAGACCCCGGGGTGCCAGAGCTCTCGCATGCGGCAAGTACCAGGGATGCGTCAACGACGGTTGCCACACACGCTTTATCTCCCCGGTGCTTCATCACGGCAACCATCGCACTCCCAAGCCGTCTTAGCTTGTCGCTGTCTTTGTGAGAATTCGGTTCCAACCACAATCCACAGATACCCGACATCTGACCCGTCCGCCCTTGACCGTAGATAGGTGCACTGGGCCGGGCAGCGCGACTTGCTGGCGACGTCGCTCCCGATCCAGTGCGGCGCGCATGGTGGGCTGGTCGTGTGTGGATTCCGCCTGGAAATGATCAAGGAACGGTTGAGAGGGCTCTGCTTTCAGCGCTTTGCATTGACGTCGGTCTGGCGCGCTCCGTCATGTCGAGCGCGTGGATGGCCGTGTGCAACCAGGCGCAGGGATGACTCGAACAGGTGACAGATGGCGCTTGCCCTATCGATCTGCCGACCGCCACGCTGCCGGCAATCGATATCTGCGCCTATGCGAGATCGGTGGCCGACAAAACGCGCCGGCATCGGCTGATCGAAGTCGATACCGGGATATCGGCCCGCTTGCCGGCGCTGGCGGAGTCCGAACGCAGCTTTGGCGCGGCTTATTGCAAGGTGGGTGAAGGCATTGTGGGGGTATCGACGTCGGCCGTTGGCCGCATGCCCCCAAAAGTACCCCCAACGTCGCATGGCTTGATACGTTCACGTACGCACTGCGTCGCACATGAAAAAGGCCGAGAACCCTTGTTTTACGGGGGTCCCCGGCCTTCTGTGGACCTGCTCGGTCCGGTCATTGGTGGAGGTGGGCGGAGCCTGTAAACGCCCTCAAACAACCCATTGATCCTAAAGAAATTAGAACTCAATGGATGGGTTTGCTTTGATACCTCGAATGATACCTTGATTCCCGAGTGTCGAAGCCGTGCGCAAATCGGAGTAGGAAAACTCCTACTCCGATTTGGTATTCGTTCATCTATGATCGAAGAAGCCTTAACATGGCTTGGCCGCGAAGCACCATTGCGGGAATGGATGATTACCAGGGGATGGATATGATCGAATTGCTGTTGTTCGACTTGGATGGAACGCTGCTTAGAACTGATGATCTAGAAGGGTTTCGTGGGGAAAATGGCTTTGGTCAAAAGTCGTCAGACTGGTATCAGCAACTCAATAATGCATTCGACCGCCGCCGGGATCGAGTTCACTACACAGCTCAGCATCTTGCTCAATTAGCCCAGGGCAGGAGGCTAGGCGTCTTCACAAGGTCGCCCCGAGCTTACGCTTCCACCCTTTTGAATAAAGCTTATCCGGGCTTTCCTTGGTCAATCGTTATAGCCTATGAAGATGTTTCAAAAACAAAGCCGCACCCGGACGGTGTGTGGCTAGCAATGAACAAGTGTGGAATTGACCACCCCAGTAAAGTGGCAGTCGTAGGGGACGAGAAAAGTGATGTATTGGCGGCATATCAAGCGGGATGTTGGGCTTTCTTGGATAAAGGAGGCTGGGGCTCTGCCGGTAAAACGCCACAAAATTATTGGACCCTAGAACGAGTTCCGGACATGATTCTGTCCGGGCCCAATGATTTAATTGGAAAGATACAAAATCCGATTGAGTTACTGCCAGAGCTTGAACGGGCTGGGCAATCAAAGGCAAAAAATTATTCGCCAAGATTCGATGCCTGGAAGCATATAAGCCCGCCAGGGATGACCACTAGGGAAGGCGAATTTATCGGCGTCATGGGAAGGAATTTTTCTAACTATGAAGAATTGAAGCGCCGCAGTGCGTGGCATCAACTAACGCAAGAGATCGCAGACAACAAAGATTCCGTTGTATTTCCCGATCATTGGGTGGAAACGGTGCGGACATTTATTCGTATATCGTGGCCGGTCCAGCATGGGCGAGATACTGTCGTAACTGTGGTCCCTTTTAAACCGGGACGCCCCCCGAGATTAGAGTCTTTCTTGTCGCAGCTAGCTGCTTCACATGCCAAATTCCCAATTTCCCTGCAAGCAAATATTAGTTTTGTGCCCGACGTCATGAGCTACAATGCGGGGGCAAAAAGTCACAATAAAGAACATCTTGATAAAGTGGCCCGGTTCGAGAATGTAAGGGATCACCTTGTGGTAAAGAGGCCTTCGTCAATTTCTAGAAAACATGTTATTGTAATTGACGATGTTGTGACTTCGGATGCGTCATTGATTTATGCTAGCAAATATATGAAAGCGGCAGGGGCTCATAATGTTAACTGTGTTGCTCTCGCTCATGCAATTGGACCCCAGTGATTAGAATTTCTCCACGAACCCAAGTTCTGCTGCAACTCTCGATGCTGCCTGGTGTCGGGCCCGTTACGCTGCGCAAGGCTGTT
Source organism: Xanthomonas sp. D-99 (assembly GCF_017746145.1). Taxonomy (NCBI): domain Bacteria; kingdom Pseudomonadati; phylum Pseudomonadota; class Gammaproteobacteria; order Lysobacterales; family Lysobacteraceae; genus Xanthomonas; species Xanthomonas sp. D-99. The sequence continues at coordinate 134,080 of NZ_JAGHWU010000070.1, forward strand.
GCTTTGGGGGCAGCAGATAATTTTTCAGTTGACGCAGTAGCTCGTGCCCTTCCGCCTGTATCCAAAGTTTTATCTGATGAAAAGTCTTGGAGTAGGGCACTGGAACTAGCGGATCAACAGTTGGATGCCCTTGAAAATCACGATGCACGATTGCTGTCGGGTTTCGATCCTGAATATCCTGCTCTTTTGCAGCAGTCCAGAGACGATCCAGCGCTTCTGTATGTCAAAGGCAAACTGGCCGAGCCTCAACAGCGTAGTGTTGCAATCATTGGAACACGGGAGCCGACTGGCCATGGCGAGATCATTGCCAAGAGGTTCACCGAGTTTTTTTCTAGCAATGGATGGAGCATTGTAAGCGGACTCGCGCTTGGCTGTGACGCAATCGCACACGAAAGCGCTGTTCTAGCGGGAGGTCATACTGTTGCCGTGCTTGCTCATGGATTGCAGACCATCGCACCCACTAAGCACAAAAGGCTTGCAGAAGAGATCCTTGACGCAGAGGGAGCTTTGGTGACTCAGTATCCCTTCGGAAGAGGTGCTATCCCTCAGCAATTCGTTCAACGCGACAAAACTCAGGCTGCGATGGCTGAGGGCGTCGTAATGATCCAGTCTGATTTACGAGGCGGAAGTTTGCATGCTTCGCGTGCGAGTGTGTCGAATAACAGATGGCTTGCGATCCCTTTTCCGACAGTCAAAGACGTTGATGCCGATCAGCCAAAGATTAGGGCCAATTTGATATTGGCTGACGGTAGCGATGCGGAAAAGCTAGCTCTGTTGCAGCAGGACGACAAACGAGTCCTTGAACGTATTATCGTGATCAGAAACAAGGAGGACTACTCGAAATTTAAGGCGCTTGATGACCCCTGTGTTCCTGTTAAAGAGTCATCTTCACCTAATGATGATATGTTTGAGTAGTTGGCCTTGGGCTTTAATTCGCATGATCTGAGATTGCGTTGGGACATGATGTCATCGAATGGATCTGAGGGTATGCAAATGACGCTCGTTGACAGGATGGTGCTTAGCAGCCAATTTAATAGATTGGTGGAGAGCTGATATGGAGTTCAGGCTTCTTTCGGCATTTCTCCTTTTTATCGGCTCGTATTTGCCGCTTGCACTAATCTTGCTGGTTCAAGATATTCCAGCGAAAATCTGGGTCATGCCGGTATGTAAGCCTTGGCGAGGCGACGCCTGCTCGTTTTATTTTTTTGATCATCCATACTTGGCGATTGGCGGCGTTATAGTCACAGCGTTCTGCCTTGCATGGACAATGCATGCGCTAAAAGCAGTTCCAAGGCGGTTCCCGGTTAGGATTGAAGAGGTCAAATCAATTCCGAATGATTTGATCAACTACGTATTTCCCTATATTGTGTCGTTTATGGGGCTGGCTTACGGGGATGTCTCCAAACTTGCCGGATTTTCAGTGTTTCTCTTTGTTCTGTTTTTGATCACTTATCGATCAGGCCAGATATTTCTTAATCCCATGTTGATTGTGTTGGGGTGGAGATTTTACGAGGTAAAGATGAAATTGGTTCAGTCCAATGAAGTGATCGTAGCCCGTGTATTAAAGAAGGGGCTCCTTAGCATTGGCGAAGAACGCGCCGAGGCGGTGCAGGATGTTTATATCATGGGGGATATATGACGCAGGATGCTTTCGAACGTTTCAAGAAATTTGACTTTGATAAAGCCGATGTTTATCTGTGGGTTTTTAAGCGTAGATCCGCTGAGAATGAGAAGTATACTGCGCATCATGTATTGATCGACGCAACACTGAGTGAAACATTGAAGGGTTTTGTCAAGGCTGAAAAGGAACGGATTACCGAGTTTCATCCTTATGGACATCTGGCTCAGACTAACGAGAACAGTTGCCTCTCCGTTGGAATCAATGAGACAAATTTTCCCATCTTAAAAGACTTGGTTGATCGTCCAGAAACACAGCATACGGTTAAGGAGACCAAGGAATTGCGGCGTGCGGTGGGCTACTGTATTAAATTTGTCCATAACGGAGAGGTTGTTTATGCCACTAGGCGCTCTCCCAACACATGGAGAACAGCATACAAGAAGAAAAATGTGCTGTTTATGAACTTCGTGAATGGCGCCTTGGAGGCAATAGAAGGCGAAGAGTTTACCCTTGATCCACGCTTTGATATGTTTTGCGTAGGAACCGGAATACTGGTTGCCAATAAAGGCGGCTTTGAGTCCATGATGCAGTATCGAGCCGGTTATGTTCAGGCTTTCAATCATCTCCGCACACAGCCTGAGTTCGTGGCTTTATTCACTGATATGCAGCCACTTATCGATCATGTTGGAACCAATGCGATACATTTGAGGCGCATGGCGGTCATCCAAGAAAAGGCCTTATATGCGGATGCGGCTTTCATTAGTGCACTTAAAACTGTGGCTCAGAAGTATAGCTGGGCTATCGAGTTCGACGCATCGAATAAAATAATACCTACCCCCGAGACGGCTGCCCTGATCATGAAGTTGTTATTGGATCAGCGTTTGGTTAGTGAGGTGACCCACATCATGTATGATGTCCCAGATGCGGTGAGAGTCCAGTAGGGTTATGTCTATCGCATTGATGAAATTCTGCCAAGGTGATAAATGAGTAAAGTCAGCCTCGATTCAATTGCAGCAGCTAAAGCGAAAATCGCCGAAGAAATAAAGAAGTTGGAAGAGCAAGAGGCCAATCTGCTGCAAGAAGAAGCAGCGAACGCTTTCCAGCAAGTGTCAGATCTGCTGAGCCGCTTCGGCCAGCACCTTACCGCCAAGCAGAAAGCAGATCTTGCAGCTCAGCTCGGGGCTTCTGTTGGCGGATCTGGCCGCCCGAAGAAGGCAGCCGGCACCAAGAAGGAAGTCGCTCCCAAGTATTGGTTGCCTCACAACCAAGAGACATGGTCAGGGCGTGGTCGCCCGCCTAAGGCCTTCACCATTTGGCAGGGCAGTGCTTCTTACAAAGAGTGGAAAGCCAAGCACCCGGATGAGAAGTTCCCGGCTTTCCCTGGCTGAGGCTTGCAAATGCGAGGCAACGAGTGCCCGAGTGCCCGAAGAGACTTCGGGCACTCTTTTCTTACGTCTTCGGATTGTCGTCCATTAGCTCAGATCACAACCGCTCGGCTGCGGCCAGGTGGTTGCCGGCAGCATCGCCTTGACGTCGGCTGGCGCCGTGATTCCAATCGTGCTGGCGCCAAAGGTGTCTTCCAGCTCATTGATGCTGACGATGTAGCTGTCCAGCGAGCCGAGCGTTGCGCTGTTCGGAATGAGCCAACTGATGGCCCGCGAGCCGCCACTTGGATTGGCCGTGATAATGGTCTTCCAGAAGAAATCCGGCGTGCGGATACCATGACTGGAGAGGAAGTAGTCGTTGGTCGTGTCGCTGTAAATGACGCCCCCATAGACTTGGACGCTGGCGATATCGCGATAACACTCAGCCACTTCTTCAGCGCGGACCCAGATGCCTTGATTGAAGCTAGCCACCTGCGGAACGATGTTAGACATCAAGTTCGCGCGTCGGATGTAGGTTGCGTTGTAGTCCATGTGGTTGGAGGTCACCAAGTGCCCCCGGTCATAGCCCGAACGCACACTGGCATAGGAAGCACTCGACGTTTGGCCTGCGCAGCCACTGGGTAATTCGGTATCCAAGTTGAAGCTTGAAGGGCGCGCCGCCGAGCCGGTGTCGGCTTGCAATACATACTCGTAGCGCAGCGCGGTGCGGTTGGTGCAGTCATAGCTCAACGTGTAGCCACCCTTGTTGAGCGTGACCACTTGGGCCTGGGCCGCAGCACTGAACGTGGTGATCAACGACACGGCGAGGAAGATTCGGAATCGCATAGCAGCACATCTCCTTGTGTTTTATGGGTTCGCACAAGCTCAGCAAGCACGGAACAAGGCCGTTGCCTGTTGAGGAACGCATGAGTTGACGGAGTTGAAACAGGCAGCCCAACTGGGCGAGTGGCAGGGTTGCGCCGCGCCCCTGTTGCCACGATGTGGCACGCGGTCGTCACTTGTATCTAATAAACGAGCTCTAGCGTCAATCCCTAATTCTTGAAGTTGTGACCCCGCTCCAACGACCTGAGCGACCAGCAAGTGGGTGGCTCCACAGCGTGGCACAGGCGGTGCGATCTCAGGCGATGCGACAGCGCTACCGATACTCATGCCCATGGATAGAGCCGAGCTGCGCTTTCACCTCGAACGCCTAGATGAGGCCGTGCCCGCTTTGCGGGTCTCCAGCCCTGACCGGCGCCACTTTTGGCAAGCCTTTGCCAGCATGGTCTCTGCCATCGAGAGCAAGGCGTTAACGAGCGAAGACGCGCAGTTCGTCGGCCGTCGAGCCGACGAAATCTTGTCGTGGCACGGGCTCGAGAGCAGCGACGAATGCACCTGAGGTCATCGGTGCTGCCTTAGCCCATCCTTCTTGATAGCCGTGCGCTTCTGGCGCGTAGGCATGCAGGCATCGCGCGATGCCTGCACATGTCTGCTTGCCCTATTCCAAGCGTCGGCCAAGCAATCGCCTGCTGACATCAATCGCTGCCCGTCCGCTTGCCATCGCTTTGATCCGCAAGCCTCGTAGGACATGCCTGGTGCTGTCTCCACCAACGCTGGGCCTCTGAGAGGGACTTTAGCTTCGCTGTCCCGACCGCAAGGGCAGGCCTCCTTCTCGACGCTTGCGCTTTGTTGCGGCCCTTCGCTGTGCGCCGCTTGCACGGTGCTCACTCACGGGTGCGGTCGGGCCGGACGCTTCGCCTGTCGGCTCCCACGAGGCGCACAACGCGCTGGTGGAGAAGAACCGATGAAGCGCACCCAAGACCTGAAGGCTCAATACCAACTCCAGATGGACGAAGAGGGCATCTTGCTCGCAGCGGCCACCATCCTGGAACAACGCCTTCAACGCCAAGGCCGCATCCACAGCCCCGACCAAGCTGGCGATTACCTGATTGCCCGCTGTGCTCACCTGCCGCACGAAGTCTTTGGGGTCGTCTTCCTGGACATCAAGCACCAGATCTTGGCAACCGAACATCTCTTCTTCGGCACCATCGACGGCTGCGAGGTGCACCCTCGGGTGGTCGCCAAGCGCGCCCTGGATTTGAACGCTGCTGCCGTCATCCTTTTCCACAATCACCCAAGCGGAAACCCCGAGCCCAGCGAAGCTGACCGCAAGGTCACCGAGCGCCTGCAGCAGGCTCTGGGCCTTCTCGACATCCGGATCCTCGACCATTTGGTCATCGGTGGGCGCCAGCACACCAGCCTTGCAGCAAGAGGGGGGGTATAGCCTTACATTCTGTAACTTGGCAATGTCTAAGCTGGATCTGATTTTGCCTATGGCTTGTTCAATTCATTTACGTAAGATGCAATCAACAAGCAAGGACCACCAACATGAAGGTTAGAGCCGTAACCAGCGCCAAAGACATTCAGCAGCGCCTTACCACCCTGGCTGAAAAGTGTGATCGCTTCTATTGGGCTACCGCATGGGCGGCGCCATCAAAATTACTAGATCTAGCGATAGCTTCCAAGAAGATGGCATTCTTTGTCATCGGGACGCATCACTATTTCACTTCGCCTCAGGTATTGGATTCATGTGTGGGGATGAAAACCGTGCGCGTGATGCGTCCCACAGGTCCGCTCTTTCATCCCAAGCTTTATGTATTCGAGATTTCTGGCCAAATAGAAGTCTTTGTTGGGAGCGCGAACTTGACGATGGGTGGACTAAAAGGAAATATCGAATGTGGAGTTTTTCTGACGGGGTCGGCTGAAGAGCCCTCCTTAAAATTGCTTAGAGATCATGTCGTTAAACTTTGGGAAGGTGCAGAAGTTCTTGATTCGGATTTCGCGAGCGCATACCGACTTAACTATCGCCAAGTGGAGGATTCCAAGCGGGGTTTGTATGAATTTGTTGAGGTGAGCGTAACATCTGGCAGTTCTGTAGGCTCCAGCGCGCCTCAGCATATGGAGTGGGCAGAGTTCGTTGCGAAGGTGAAAGAAGATGTAATAAACGGTTATGTCGGCCGTCTGCGTGTGCTATCCCAGGCACGGCAGATTTTTGCGAAGGAGGTAAATTTTAGCGATCTTGATGAGGATGATCGGAAGCGGGTCGCTGGTGTAATTCCAAAGGCTGATTGGGGTGATACAGATTGGGGTTTCTTCGGCAACATGACGGCGTATGGTCGCTTCTCTCCGATCCTAAGAGCACGAGTAAGGCTCTTCTCAAGGGCGTTAGGGAAGGTCTGAACAACGAGACCTGACAGGGCGGAAGGTGGCGTCGTTCCGAAGAGTGGCTTTTGGAACTTCGGAATTTCGCCATTTCTGGCGCTTTCCGCGGGAATTTCCCGGTTCACAGACGCACGCTCCCC
>NZ_JAGHWU010000071.1:0-14527 GCF_017746145.1 Xanthomonas sp. D-99
GTTGTTCAGACCTTCCTTAAGTGCAGTAACCGCGCTTTCCACATTTCGGGGCGACGTATGACCACCCACGCTGCGACCACGCAAGGCAAGTTCCACAAGCGGTTGAGCCTGACCGACCTGACCTTCATCGGGCTGGGTTCGATCTTCGGTTCCGGGTGGTTGTTTTCGGCCAGCCACGTCTCTTCGATCGCGGGGCCGGCCGGCATCGTGTCGTGGATCCTCGGCGGCATCGCGGTGCTGTTGCTTGGGCTGGTGTATTGCGAACTCGGTGCGGCATTGCCGCGCGCCGGCGGAGTGGTGCGCTACCCGGAGTATTCGCATGGCGCCTTGCTCGGCTCGCTGACCGGCTTCATCACCTTGATTGCGTTCTCCAGCCTGATCGCGATCGAAGTGGAGGCGGCGCGGCAATACGCAGCGGCGTGGTTCCCGTGGTTGAGCCAGCCGAACAGCACCCATCCCAGCATCGTGGGTTGGCTGGTGCAGCTGGCGTTGCTGGTGCTGTTCTTCGTGCTCAACTATTTCAGCGTCAAGACCTTTGCGCTGGCCAACAACATCGTCAGCATCTTCAAGTTTCTGGTGCCGATCCTGGTGATCGTGCTGCTGATGCAGCACTTCGATGCCGGCAATCTGAGCGTGCATGGGTTCGCGCCATCGGGCATGGCAGGCGTGGAAGCGGCGATCTCGGCCGGCGGCATCATCTTCGCGTACCTGGGACTGACCCCGATCGTGTCGGTGGCCAGCGAAGTGCGCGACCCGCAGCGCAATATTCCGATTGCGCTGATCCTGTCGGTGGCGCTGTCCACGGTGATTTACGTGCTGCTGCAGCTGGCGTTCCTGGGCAGCATCCCGGCCGCGCAGCTCGCACACGGCTGGGCGGGTATCGACAAGGCCTTCTCGCTGCCGTACCACGACATCGCCTTAGCGCTGGGCATGGCGTGGCTGGCGGCACTGGTGATCTGCGATGCGATGGTCTCGCCCAGCGGCACCGGCAATATCTACATGAATGCCACGCCGCGCGTGGTGTATGGCTGGGCGCGTAGCGGTGGATTCTTGCCGGTGCTGACGCGGGTGGATCCGGCGTCGGGCATCCCGCGTCCGGCACTGTGGTTGAGTCTGGGCTTGTCGATCTTCTGGACGCTGCCGTTTCCCTCGTGGGAAACGCTGATCGGCGTGGTGTCGGCCGCCTTGGTGCTGAGCTATGCGGTGGCGCCGATCACGGTGGCGGCCCTGCGCCGCAGAGCACCGGACTTACCGCGCCCATTTTTCGTGCGTGGCCTGCCGGTGCTGGGGCCGCTTTCGTTCATGGTGGCGGCGTTGATCGTGTACTGGTCCACCTGGCCGACCTTGTCGTGGTTGCTCGGCTTGCAGGTGCTCGCGTTCGTGCTGTATGTGCCGTACCGCCTGCCTTCGCGCGAAGGCCGCGCGCGCCTGGTGCGGCAGGTGCACGCATCGTTGTGGCTGATCGTGTTCTTCGTGCTGGTGATGCTGGTGTCGTGGGCGGGGACGTTCGGCGGACATGGCTGGATTGCGCATCCGTTCGATACGCTGGCTGTGGCGGCCATTGCGTTCTTCATTTATCACTGGGGCGCGCGCAGCGGTTTGCGCAGCGACGAGCTTGCGCTGGAGGAGGACGATGGTGAGTGAGGCGCGCCGCAGCGCACTTGGTTTGCGTCGATGGTGTGCGCTGGCCGCCTCGGTGATGCTGTTGTCCGGTGCTGTGCAGGCTGCGCCCAGCGTTGCCGATTACCAACGCTCGCTGGGGTTGCGCGAGCAGTGGATCACGCTGACGGAGAATGTCGCCTGGCCGGCGCAATGGCAGGACAATGGCAGGTTCCATTACCGCAAGACGGTGCCGGGTGGTTTTGCGTTCGTCAGTACCGATGTGGCCACGTTGCAGAAGCAGCCGGCCTTCGATCAGGCGCGCGTGGCGCAGGGCTTGAGTGCGGCAACCGGACAAGCCTACGCGCCGCTGCGCCTGCCGTTCGAGCAGTTCTCGTTTTCAACCGAGGGCGAACGCAGCAATGGCGCCATTGTCTTCGCACTGGACGATGCGCCCTGGCGTTGCACGCTGACCACCTACCACTGCGCACCCGATGCTCGGCTGCAGTCGGCACGCCCACGCGGTTTCGGCGTGGTGCGCGACCCGCTGGTGCCCGCCGACACCACGCCGCGTCGCTCGCCCGATGCCACGTGGGAGGTGCTGGCCGATGGTTGGAACCTGGTGTTGCGCCATGTCGCCGACGGGCAGGTCACCCGGCTCAGCAGCGACGGCCGTGCCGATGACTATTTCGATCTGGAAAGTGTTGCCTGGTCGCCGGATTCGCGGCAGCTGGCGGTGTACCGCGTGCGTCCGGGGCTGGCTCGCCGTGTCACCCGCGTCGAAGCCGCGCCTGCCGGCGGCGGGCAACCGGTGGTGCATACCCAGTTGTATCCCAAGCCGGGCGATGCGGTGGATGTGGAGCGGCCGGTGCTATTTGCGCTGGACGGCACACGCCGCGACGTGGACACCGCGTTGTTCGACAACCCGTATTCGTTGTCGCCGCTGCAGTGGCGCAGCGATGGGCGCAGCGTGGCGTTCGAGTATGTGCAGCGTGGTTTTCAACGCATGCGCGTGATTTCGGTGGATGCAATCAGTGGGCGCGCGCGCGTGGCAGTCGGTGAAGACGCGCGCACCTTCGTGTATGCCGACCGCAGCTTTCGCCACGACGTAGACGGGCGTGGCGCTGAGGTGCTGTGGATTTCCGAACGTGACGGCTGGCGGCACCTGTATCTGTTCGATGGACGCAGCGGCAAGGTCAAACGCCAGCTCACCCGCGGGCCGTGGGTGGTGCGCGATGTGCTGCGCGTGGACGATGCGCAACGCCGCATCTGGTTCACGGCCAGCGGGATGGATGCGGGCAAGGATCCGTACGACCGCCAGCTCTACAGCGTGGATTTCGACGGCCGCCGGTTGACCCGCTTGACCCACGCCGAGGCCGACCACGATGTGGCGATAGCCGATGACGGCCTGCATTACGTCGATGTCTATTCGCGGCCGGACCTGCCGCCGGTGATGGAGCTGCACGCCATCGATGGCCGGCTGCTGCACACCGTGGAGCGTGGCACGATCGACAAGCTGCAGGCCGCCGGCTGGCGCGCGCCGGAGACCTTCGTGGCCAAGGGCCGCGATGGCACCACCGATATCTGGGGCATGGTGGTGCGTCCGCGCGACTACGATCCGCGCAAGACCTATCCGGTGATCGAGAACATCTATGCCGGGCCACACGATTCCTTCGTCCCCAAGACGTTCTGGCCGTTCGGTTATCACTCCGGCGGCGACAAGCAGATCGGCATGCAGGCGCAGGCCGATCTGGGTTTCATCGTGGTGATGATCGACGGCATGGGGACCGCCAATCGCTCCAAGGCGTTTCATGATGTGGCGTGGAAAAATCTGGGCGATTCCGGGTTTGCCGACCGCATTGCCTGGCATCGTGCGCTGGCGGCCAAGGACCCGTCTTACGACATCAGCCGCGTCGGTATCTACGGTGCATCGGCCGGCGGGCAGAGCACGCTGGGAGCGCTCGAGCGTCATCCGGAGTTCTACAAGGTGGGCGTTGCGTTTGCCGGGTGCTACGACAACCGCATGGACAAGATCAGCTGGAACGAGCAGTGGATGGGCTGGCCGGTGGATGCGCACTATGCGCAGGCGTCTGGCGTGGCCAATGCAAGCAAGGTGCAGGGCGACCTGCTGCTGATCGTCGGCGAGCAGGACAGCAATGTGGATCCGGCGTCCACCGCACAAGTCGTCGACGCACTGATCGAGGCCGGCAAGGAATTCGACCTGCTCACCGTACCGGGTGGCGAGCATTCGGTTGGCCGCTCCAGCGGGCCGATCGATTACGTGCAACGTCGCCAGTACGACTTCTTCGTGCGCCATCTGCGCAACGAATCCACGCCGCACTGGAATTCCCTGCCATCGGAGGCGCAATGATGGGTTTGTTTGTTCGATTCAAGCCGCAGCGGCGCTGCCGCCTCGCGGCGCTGCTGTGGTCGTTGGTGATGTTGGCCGCTAGCGCCCCGCTGCTGGCCAGTGCCGAAGAACTGCCGCGCTTGGTCACCCAGAATGGCCGCCATGCGCTGTTTGTCGATGGTGCGCCGTATACGATCCTGGCCGCGCAATTGCACAACTCCAGCGCATGGCCGGCGGTATTGCCCAAGGCGTTGGACGAGGTGGTTGCCCTGCATGCCAACACGGTGGAAGCGCCGGTGTACTGGGAGCAATTCGAGCCGGCACAGGGCCGCTTCGACACGAGCAATGTGGACGCGCTGATTGCCGGCGCCCGCAAGCGCGGCTTGCGTGTCGCGCTGCTGTGGTTCGGCAGCTGGAAGAATGGCCAGATGCATTACGTGCCGGAATGGATCAAGCGCGACGAAGCGACCTACCCGCGCATGCGCGACGCCAATGGCGAGCCGGTGGATGTGTTGTCGCCGCATGTGGCCGCCAATATGCAGGCCGATGCGCGTGCGTTCACTGCGTTGATGCGGCACCTGCGCAAGGTGGATGGCGACCGCCATACCGTGATCCTGGTGCAGGTGGAAAACGAGCCGGGCGCCATCGGTACCGTGCGCGATCACGGCCCCGCAGGGGAGGCCGCGTTCGCACAACCGGTGCCGGCCCAGATTGCGCGCGCGCTGGGCAAGCCGCAGGGCAGCTGGCAGCAACTGTTCGGTGCCGAAGCAGCCGAAGCGTTCAATGCGTATGCCACCGCCGCGTATATCGAACAGGTGGCCGCCGCCGGCAAGCGTGTGTATCCGCTGCCGTTCTATGTCAACACCTGGCTGCGCTACAAGGGCAAGCGCTATCCGGGCATGGACTATCCGTCCGGCGGTGCGACGGTGAACGTATTCGCGCTGTGGCGCGCGGCCACGCCGTCGATCGATTTCATCGGCACCGACATCTACACCAACGATTACAACGAATACACCAAGGTCATCGGCCAGTATGCGCGGCCCGACAACCCGGCCTGGGTATCGGAAACCGGCTTCGAAGCGGCCACCGCGCCGTATCTGTTCCATGTGCTGGGGCAGGGCGGGGTTGGCTTTTCGGTGTTCGGCATGGATGGCAACTCCGACAGCGAGGCCAACCGCGCAGCGGTTGCAGCCCATGCGGCCAACTTCAAACTGCTCGCGCCGATGCAGCGGAGTCTGGCGCAGGCGGCCTTCGACGGCCGCCTGCAGGCGGTGGCCGAACAGCCCGGCGCGCCGCAGCGGACGCTGCGCTTCGGCGACTGGGAGGCCAAGGTGTCGTTCGGTGCGCCCATGTGGGGCGATGCGCCGCCCATTCTGCCGGGCAACGACGACCACGCCGGCAGGCTACTGGTGGCGCAACTGGGGCCGGAGGAATTTCTGGTGACGGGCATGGCGGCGCGCATTGAATTTTTCCGCGACGCGGCCGATACCCGTCATGGACAACTGTTGCGGGTGGAGCAGGGGCGGTATGTCGATGGGCGCTGGCAGATGGAAAGGCAGCTCAACGGCGACCAGACCGACTACGGCCTCAACTTCGGGCGTGTGGATGCGGCTGGCAATGTGCCCGTGGTGTTGCGGGTGCGGGTGGGTACTTACTGAGCGCGCGTGACGCGGCTGTAAGGCGGGCGTTGGGGGAATCGACGAGCTGGGCAGGACATTGCGGCTGCTGTCCGCCGGTTCTAGTGTTCCGAGCAGTGCCACTGACACATATTTGTTGATGCGAGTGCCAAAGCAGTAGAACGCGGTTGCCAGCTGCGAGTGTGTTGGTGGGTTGTCAACAAACGTCATCGGTTAGTTCTCAGTTTCTACAGCGGAGCCATCATGAGCATCAGCAGCATCGCCAGTTCCGGAATGCAGGTCGCCGCGCTGCGTCAGCAGGTCGCGGCCAGCAATGTGGCCCGTCAGCCCGTGGACGGCAGCCCGCGTCAGTCCGTTGCCGCCAGCACCCAGGCCAATGGCGGCGCGGCGGCCAGCGTGGTCGATGCCAGCGCCTATCCATCTGCACCGGCCACCGATCTGGTGGAAGGTCTATCGGCACGCAATGACTTCCAGGCAAATGCCAACGTGTTGCGGCGCTCCGACGAGATGCTGGGTAGCTTGTTGGATGTGTTGACCTAATCGGTTGGCCTACACGACGACGGTCGTCGACCTGTAGCATTGTGTGCACGGCGTGTCCTGCGAACGACAAGGATGCCGTGCACTCAAGGTCTTCGTGTTTTCTGCAGGGCGCTTGCCCGCCCACCATCGCAGGACACGCTGCAAGTACGTCCTTGTAAGCTCCGTGGCGGCATCCATGCCGCCAAGGGTCCCGCGACGGTGAGCGGGCAAGGACCGGCCAACCTGGTCGGTGCGCAGCGTTTCTACAAGCAACCATCAATGCGACGCCGTCGAAAATAACCAGCCAACTCTCTGGTGCGGTGAATGCACCGCGCACTCAAGGTTTTCGCGTTTTGCTGCACGGCCCTTGCCCACCCACCATCGCCGGACACGCTGCAAGTACGTCCATGTAAGCTCCGTGGCGGCATCCATGCCGCCATCCCGCGACGGTGGGCGGGCAAGGACCAGTCGAGATGGTCGGTGCGCATGGTTCGGCAAAGCAACCGGCAGAGGGCTTTGCCCTTTTCCTTCGCTTTCATCAAAACCACCCGCCAACTGTCTGGTGCGGTGTCGCCGCCGATTGCGGGACCGTTGGCGGCATGGATGCCGCCATCGAGCCCCCATGGACGGGTTGACGGCGTGTCCCGCGAGCGGTGAGGGCACCGCACACGCGACGCGTCGATCTCCTCGCAACGCCGACGCGGTGAGGGCATCACGTATTCAAATAAACAGGCGTTGATCCGGAGCGTCATACTGAAATCGCTGTACTCACAACCTCATTGCCCGTCAGTGCCCAGCACCTGTGCCGCATTTATGATATCCACGCCCTGTAGCTGTCCCAGCCAGTTGTCGAACCAGGGTTTGTGCATCGCGCCGACCACCGCCAATACCCGTGCGCCGGGTTGGTCGGCAAAGCTGGCACGCACGTTAGACACCATGCGCAGGTCGCGGATTTCCCACCCGGACACGTAGCGATAGCCGTAGTGCTCCGGCGAGTCCTCGCTCAACGCAGCGCGAAAATCCACTGCAATCGCCAGCTGCTGGCTGGCAGGTAGATTGATCGCGCGGTACAACTCCAGCAGTTCGCCTTCGCTTGCCAACTGGTCTTCGTGTTCGCGCATGGTACGTGCACGCGGCGCGGCCTTGTCCCAGGCCGCCTGAATCGCCTTGCCGTAGGACACCGGATCGCCTATGTCGATGTTGTCGCCGGTGTGATCGTCGGCCGAATACACACGCTGCAAACCAAGCCGTGCCGCCAGCCGCGCGGCGATCTGGTTGCTCTCGTTGGGGCGCTCCTGTGCCTTGCGCAAGCGCGCCACCAGCGCAGCATCCAGCCCGTCGCCGGCACGTTGGTCGGCGGGTGCAAGCTGTAGCCATTGCACCAACGCAGATGACGGGTCGCCGGAGGCCAGGAACAGCGCTGCCAGATGGCGACGTTGTGCCGGCATGGGCGTCTGCGGCCAGGTCTTCAATGCGCTGCGTACCTGGCCAACGGCGGCTGGCACATCCAGTCCGGTGGCACGCGCAGCGTCGGCGGTGTCCGGACAATAGTTAGTGGTGTCTTCGGGCAGATAGACCGCAGGATGCCGGCGCATCAGATCGCAGCTTTCGCCAGACAGGTTTTCGACGGTGATGATGGTGGGGCGGTAAACAGCCAGTCGGTCTATCAGCGGTTGCAGGCGCGCGGCACTGATGTCGCTGCCCTTGGGCAACTGGGATAGATGCACGCTGCCGAGTACCAGCACCTGCGTGCGTGGCGCGGCCATCTCCGCATCCAGCTGTGACAGATCCACTTGCGCCTGCGCTACGCAGGGCGTGATGAGCGTCAGCAAGACGGAGCACAACATGCGATGCCGCCATGGCGCGGTCACGGCCGAACGGGATGCCGCAGCGTTGACGCCGTTCGGTTCGCAAGGGACTGGGATCTGCATGACGCTCCTTGTGGAATGATCGTGTCCGCGCCACCGCAAGCGCACCCTGCGGCGGTGGACGTGCGGCGAGTGTGGCCGAGGCAGCGGGCGGCGGGCCCGGCCGGAAAGTCATGCGGTCAAATGGCAGGGGCGGCAGTGCGCCCACCCTGCGAGGTTTTTGCCTGGTGGTGAAACGTCGGTCACGGTGGGTTGCACGTGCCGCATGCAAATGGCCTGAGCGTGCGTGGCGGCAGACCTGCAGGGGAGCTCGAGCGACGCAGCGAGGCGAGCGGCAGCCACCGCGCTTGTACGCTGATATCGGGGCATTCCGCGCGCGGTGATGGCTGCTTGCAGCATCGCCCATGCCACGCTCAGTCCGGTCGCAGCGCCTCGGCCAAGCGTGCGCCGTCGGGCACGCCCAACCCGGTATTGGCGTCCCAGCCGGTGGATGCACGGAAGCCGGCGTTATCGCCGGCAACGATGTCGCGGAATGCACCCGGCCGACCGTACAGACGCGGCAACACGAAGCGGGGTTGCATGCGGTTTGCGCCGTAGATGCGTGCCAGCAAGGCCGCCCATAATGGCGCAGCGGCGCTGGTGCCGCCCATCACGGCGGGCTGCCCGTTGATCGACAGGTAGTAACCGGTCTGCGCGTCGGCATTGGCTGCCACATCGGGGACACCACGCATGCCCAACTGGCGTGACTGATGCTGCGCATTGGTGATGCGCAGACCCATCTGCCAGGCAGGGCGGGCAAAGAACCTGCTTTCTCCGCCGCCGCCGTTCGTCCAGGCTTGTTCGTTGGCGCTGTCGGCCGTTACCTGGAGCCGAGTGCCGCCGCAGGCAAGCACGAACGGGCTGGATGCCGGAAAGCAGACATTCAATCCTGGCTGCCCGTCGCTGGCGCCATCGTCGCCAGCGGCAATGCACACGGTGATGCCCATCAGTGCAGCGGCCTGAAACGCACAGTCGTACGCCTGCCGCGATTGCGGCGTCCATTGCGATTCGGTGAAGCCCCAGCTGATGCCGATGACGCCAGGAGAATGCTCTGCATCGTGGATGGCGGCGTTGATCGCCTCCAGAAAACCGTTGTCGGTGTTGGGCGCGAAATACACCACCAGTTTGGCGCCCGGCGCGATTGCCCCGGCGATCTGGATATCCATCTGCGCTTCGACATCGGCATCAGCATTGCCGCGACTGACGGTATTGGTGGCCCCGGGCAACAGCACATCGACCAGTGTCGGCATGGGCACGCGCAGCTGCGCGAAATAGGCAGCCACCTGTTCGCGTGCATAGCCGCCGCCCAATACAATGATGCCGATGCATTGACCGTGCCCGTCGTGCTCGGGAAAGCCGTAGAGCTGCGCCAGCTGCGGTGGCGTGTATTGCATGATCGGACCATCCTGACTGTCGAGCGTTGTGGGCCGCACCGCGGGCGGCGAGGATGCAGTCGCCTCGGGCACGCTGGGTAGCGTCTGAGCCTGCGGGCGTGCGTCCAGCCCCAGCACGGCGGTGACGATGCCGCCCAGGGTCTGTGGAATCGATACCGGGCCGGTGCGTCCGCGATAGCGCAATGCACCATCGATATAGTCGCGCAAGCTGACCTGGAATGCGGCCTCGCATTGCTGCACGGTGCCTTCCACGATCACATTGCCGCTGTCTGCGTGCGCGTGCTCGATCGTCAAGCCATAGCTGGCGGCAAAGTCGGCAACGGCCTGCAGATCTGTCGCACTGGCAGCGAAGCGCTCGCTGAACTCCGCGCGCGTGCACGCACTCGGTAGCGTATCGGGCTGCAGTTGCAGCAGCGCATCGGCAGCGGCATTCAATGCCGGCATCCGCACCGCGAGCAGGACGCGCAGGCGTTCGTCCTGCGGCGGTTGTCCGGCTTGGATGGTGGAGGGGGCGGTACGGCGCTCACTGCCGGCCAGGATCGTGTGCATGCGGGGGAGAACTCCATCGAGGTGGGTGGGACAACGTGGGTTGGTGCAGATCCAATGTCGCCGCCGCGTGCTGCGCGACCAGCGCGGCGCGCACGACGGCCAGCGTGTGCATTCAACGCCATGCGCGGGTTGTCCGTGCAGCGGGGTACCGCGTGCGATGTACTGCAATACGAAGCACGGACGCATCGATCGCTGGGCCACCGGCCAATGGCACGCAATGGCAAGCGGTTGCAGCAAGATCAGCATCGCCCGCGTGCGCCTCAAATCCTGCGACAGCATGCCGCGTGGTTTGCGAGGCCAGCGTCCTGGCGCACTCAGGGCCGCCGCGCGCCCAACCGTCAGCGGTCCACGCGTCGGGGCGATGTGCAGATTTCCGCACCGGTGTCTGACCGCCGTCACAAGACGCCGTGCAGCAACGCGCGCACGATGGGCCACGATCATTCGAGGGAGTAACGATGGACCGTAGAACCTTTCTGCGTCGGGGCGTGGCGGCCACCGCGGCGGTCGGTGCAGGTGCCACGCTGGCCACGTCGTCGGCTGCAAGCACGCTGCCGGCGCCGACGCTGCCCCGTCTGGAACCGCTGCCTTCGGCCGCGCATGTCGGCAGCACGCTGTGCAGCTTCACCCACCTGCAGCGGCATTGGACGGTCTACGAGCATCTGGACGACGCGCAAGGCCAGCTCACGTTGTGCACCGACAGCGGCATGTTGCGCCTGGACAAACGCACCGAGCCGGCCTATCCGGCCGGGGGCACGCCGTATTTCGGGCTGCCGCTGGCGCAGGTGGCAATGGCCGAAGCCGACCTGCTGGCCGACCGCCTGCTGCGCGACGGCGACCCGGACGAGGCACAGGTGCGCGATGCCGCGCCGCCGCCTGCCTCCTTGCTCGACCCCAAGGACAACGGCGGCCGCTGGCCGTGGACCACCTTTATGGGCACACGCGAAAGCCTGGACACCATGCCCATCCTCCCCAACGGTCGCAGCCGCACCTCGCGTCCGGAACAAGCCTTCGCCGAGCTGGGCGAGGAAGCGCTGATCAAGCGCCGCGAAGAAGGCATGCTCGGCGGCTGGATGCCGGCGGTGCGCAAGGTGATGCGCCGTGAGGGCGAGCCCGACAGCTGGTACGACGTGCTGGTGTTTGCCGACGTGCGGGCAAGCGACCGCTTCGTGGTGCAGACCTGGCACCGCACCATGAAGGTCAAGGCCGGCGCCATCGTCGCGGTGCACTACACGCACAGCTACCCCGAATTTGCCCCCTCGCGCAGCGCCGCCACGGCCGAACAGTTCTACGCCGCACTGATCGATTTCGCTGCGTATTGGCAGCAGGCGCTGCAGGGCACCGTGCAGGCGCAGTTTCCCGATGCGAGCTGGAACGACATGGCGCAGTTCGCGTTCGCGCGCGAGCTGGTGGTGCGCCCTGGCGGCGACTACCCGAAGTATGGCGCGGTGGAACGCGATTACTACGGCAACGAATACGACGGTTTTCAGGACACCTTTACCAGCTCGTTGTACGCCAACCTGGAGTGGGGACGCTTTGCACAAGCCGCGGCGGTGCTCGACAACTACTTCGACGCCTTCGTGCAGGACGATGGCCTGCCGAACATGCGCGGGCCGGAAGTCGGGCAGTTCGGGCTCACCTTGTCGTTGCTGGCGCGGTACCTGCGTTACACCGGCGATGCGCCACGGCTGCGCCGCGTGCTGACCAAGATCGCCGCCACCGCGCAGCTGTTGTGCGCCTTGCACGACCAGGCGCTGGCACTGCCGCGCACGGCGCATGGCCATGGGTTGCTGCACGGCTGGAACGAATCCGATGCCTGCCTGTTTCCCGATCCATCGCTATGGTGGAAACCGTATTTCGCCAATAGCGCGCTGACCATTCGCGGCTGGGAAGACATCGCACAGGTGTGGAGCACGCTCGATGGCGATGCCGGCCAGGCCGCGCAATGGCAACGCCGCGCCAAGCAGCTGCGTACGCGGCTGGAGGCCAGCCTGCGTGCCAACGTGCGTCGCGACCTTTCGCCGCCGTACGTGGGTCCGTTGCCCGGGACCACATTGACCTTCCGCCAATCGCTGCTGCAGGAAAAGCCCAGCGAACAGCAATGGCCGCATCGTGCATATGCCGAACTGCTGCAGGCCGATGTGTTGCCGGACGATCTGGCCCACCTGGTGATCGATTGCCTGCGTGGCCACGGCGGCACCAGCATTGGCGTGGTGGCCAACATCGCACCGCCGGAGCCGGGCAGCCGCGATCTGCTCGGTTTCATTTCCTACGGCTACGCGCAACAACTGCTGCGGCTGGATCGCATCGAAGAATACCTGTTGTTCGTCTACGCGCATCGCTATCAAGTGCACACGCGCGGTAGTTGGACCGCCGGGGAAGTCAGCGGCATCACCGGCGGCATGCCGTTGTTCTGCATCCCGGCGCAGATGACCATTCCCTTGCTGCTGCGCTGGATGCTGGTCAGCGACGACAGCGCCGGCGAGCAGTTGTTTCTCGCGCGTGCGGTACCGCGCGCGTGGCTGGGCAGCGGTGCGCCTGTTGGCATCACCGCAGCGCCAACGCGCTGGGGCACGGTCACCTTGACGCTGCGCACCGACACTGCGGCGCGTTGCATCAGTGCCGATGTGCAATTGCCGGAACGCGCACCTGCACGCACCTGGCTCACCTTGCGCACGCCCGCAGGCACACGTCTGCAGCGCGTGCTGGTCGATGGAAAACCGGCGCGAGTGCAGGGCTCGCATGCGGATCGGGTGGCCTTGCCCGGTGCTGCTGCACTGGTGAAGGTGCAGGCGTGGTACGTCTGACAACCGCGACGCGATGCGCAAGCATCGCCTTGCTGCAGTGTTGCTGGACATGGCGTGCCACAGTGCCGCTTTGCTGATCGCATGCAGGTGCTGTGGTCGATCGTAGAGACCAGGGCACATCGGATGATCGTGTCGGTATGTCGCTGCTTGGGCAATCCAGGCATGCCCGAAAGCAGGCGCAAGCACGCGATTTTCCGCATGCGCCCCGACTAAATTCGTCAAGACGGCGCAGTGCCGTTGTCGCAAGATTTTTTTAACGTAACGCGTGTGTCACAACGTGTGCTCTCAGGGGAGAGCGGTGCCGTAGCAGGTGCCGTCCTTGCATGCGTAGAGACCTGCCGCTGAGACGGCAGGCCGGTGCAGTTTCTGTCGTGATCGATCCCTCCATCTGTGCGCTGTGCCGGTGCGGCTTGGCCGTGCGCGGTCGTGCAGGAAGGTGGCCCGTACCCTGCGTCAGCACGAGGATTTCCGATGTCGTCCAGCCGCACTGCTGTTGCTCCCCAACGACGCGTCTTGCAGACCACCAGGCTCGTCAACGCTGTGTTGTTTGCACTGGCGGTCGCCGCCGTGCCGGCCGCCGCGCAACAGCGTGGCGATGGCGCAGACGATGCCACCCAGACCTTGGATCAGATCAACGTCACCGGCACCCATCTGCGCCGCGTCGACGCCGAAACCGCCAGCCCGGTCGTAGTGATCGACCGGCAGCGTATCGAAGACAGCGGGCAGAGCACGCTGGGGCAGCTGCTGCAACGCTTGCCGATGATGGCCGGCTTCCAGACCGGGCCCGCGCTCAATTCCAACTTCAGTCACGGCCGCGCGCTGGTGTCGCTACGCAATCTCGGGCCCGAGCGCACCTTGGTGTTGGTCAACGGCCATCGCATGGCAGGGCCTGCCAGCAGCGTGGCGTCGGCGCCCGGCGTGGACGTCAATGCAATCCCCGCAGCGATGGTGGAGCGCGTGGAAGTGCTCACCGACGGTGCGTCGTCGGTATACGGCTCCGATGCGATCGGCGGGGTGGTCAACGTCATCCTCAAGGACAAATACGACGGATTCGCTGCCACCGCGGACTACGCGCAGAGCACCCATGGCGATGCCAATCGACGCACGCACGGGCTGGAATGGGGCAAGACCTGGGACCGCGGTAGGCTGATCGTAGGGCTCAGCCGAAACTCGATGAACCCGGTGTTCAATCGCGACCGCAGTTATGCGGCAAAGCAGGTGGAATATCTCGATGGGCAGGTCAGCGAGGTTCGCGGAGCCAACACCCGCGCCTTCCTGACCGACGGGCGCGTGCTGACGCCGGTGGATGGCGTCGCGCCGGGGCCGGTCGGCGAAGAGGCGTTTCGCCCCTACAATCGCGCCACCGACAGCTACAACGTCTACGACGCGCAGTACCTGATCACCCCGATCAAACGCACCAATGCCTCGCTGCACGGCAGTTTCGACTTCAACCCCAGCGTGCAGGGCTACATGGACGTGTTCTGGACGCGCAGCAAGACGGTCTCGCGCTTGGATGCCTACGGGCTGGAAATGCCGGACGCGGTAGACAACTACTACAACCCGTTCGGCGATCAACTGGACGCCTACTATCTGCGCTCTCCGCAGGCCAATACGCGCGTCTACACCTCCACCATGTTCCAGACCAATATCGTGGCTGGCTGGCTGGCTGGCTGGCTTGCGCGGGCGCGTGGATGGCACCAGTTGGCAGTGGGATGCGGCGGCCGGCCATGCACGCTACAAGGACACCTTGGGAAGGTCTGATCAACTC
>NZ_JAGHWU010000072.1:0-27963 GCF_017746145.1 Xanthomonas sp. D-99
TGAGTTGATCAGACCTTCCTTCAAGCTCCATGTCCACACCGCTACATCGCGGGTGGGGTCGATCACCACGCGCGGGCTGCCCAAGTGGTCCGGTTCGATGTAGTGCAGTTTGTTGGCGTTGGCGAGCAGGCCGACCGGTAGGTCGTCCAGCCAGATCGCCTGCTGCTTGGGCGCGCCGTTGCTGTCGTAGTCGCCTAGCCAGTGGCCGGCTTCATCGTAGAGCGTGTAGGTGTTGGTGGTGCCGAGGAAGCGGCGTATCTGCTCGCCTTTACCGTTGTAGCGGTAGTTCATGGTCACCGCGCCGGCGCGGCGGGCTTGGGTCATGCGGCCGCTGGTGTCGTAAGTGTACTGGCGTGCGGTGCCACCGATGGCGGTGGTGTTGCCGGTGGCATCGTAGCTGTAGCCGTCGATCAGCGTGCCGGTGCGGCCGTCCTTGAGCGCTGTGAGGCGGCCCAGGGCGTCGTAGCCCAGGCTGATTTCCGGTGTGGTGTTGCCTGCGGGCGTCAGTGCGGTGAGGTTGCCGGCCGGGTCGAAGCCGAAGCCTACGTCAAGACCGCCCGGGCGGGTGTCCTGGATCGCCTGCGGGCGGTAGTCCAGATCATAGCGGCGGGCGAGGGTGCGGCCATTGCCGTAGGTCCAGCCGGCAGCCGGGCCGAATGGATAGTAAGTGGCATTGCCCAGAAGCACCTGGCGGCTACCGCCGGCGGCCGTCACGCCGACCTGCGTGGTCTGGCCCTGCGCATTGCGCACGTAATCGACCACCGCCCCGTCGGGATAGGTCATCCGCCGCAACTGGCCGCCGATGGTGTAGTCGTAACGCAGCACCAACGCGGTGCCGTTACTGGTCTGCACCTTACGCACCAGATCGCCGAAGCGGTTGTAGCAGTACTGGGTGATGGCGCCGCCGCCCTGCATCTTGGTCAGGCGGCCGATCGAAAACGTCTCGCCGCTGGTGCAGGCCGTCTGCGTCGCGTCGTAGGTGTAGGTGACGTTGAGGCTGGTGGTGGGGTAGGTGACCTTGGTCAGGCGATTGAGCGCGTCGTAGCTGTAGGCGGTGGTGTTGCCGCGCGCATCGGTCTGGTTGGCGCGGTTGCCGGCGCTGTCGTAGGCGTAGCTGGTGACGCCGGTGTCCGGGCTGGTGAGTTTCACCAGATCGCCGAACCCGTTGTACTCGTAGGTGGTGTCCAGGCCCTTGGGGTCGGTGACCTTGGTCAGGTTGTCGAGTGCGTCGTAGGCGAACTTCGTGTCGGCCTTGATGCCGGCCACATCCTGCAGCGTGCGGGACAGGCGATTGAGCGGGTCGTACTCGCTCTGCGTCGCGGTCGCCAACGCATCGGTCACGGTGGTGGCGTTGCCGTTGGCGTCGTACGCGAAGTCGGTCGGGTCGCTGGCGGCGGTGGCCTGGGTCTTGAGCTGGCCGAGCTGGTTGTACACGCGCGAGAGCGTGCGCTTCAACGTGCCCGACGCATCGCTGGTGTCTTCCTTGATGCGATTGCCGGCGTTGTCGAGCGTGTAGTGGACGGTATTGCCCGCGTTGTCGGTAATGTCGGTCAGCCGATGCGCCGCATCGTAGGTGAAGGCAGTGAACGCGCCATCGGGCTGGGTGACCTGCCTGACCAGGCCGGTGGGCCAATAATCGATGCGGGTGATGCGGTCATCGGCCTCGCTGGAGGCATCGGCGCCACGCACCTTGGCGGCCGTCAGCCAGCCGCGCGGGTGATAGGTGTAGTCGGTGACGATGCCGTTGGCGTCCTTGATGGACAGCGGGCGGCCAGCGCCATCGTAGGCGAGGTATTCGGTGGTCTGGCCTAGGGCGTTGGTTATTTTCCATCGGTCGCCTTTGCGGTAAGCGCAGGTGGTAGGCGCTGTGGCGCAGGCGGCGGCGTCCGTGGCGTAATAAGTGTAGTCGACTCTGCGCGATGCATTCGGTGCGCCCGTGACGACGGAGAGCAATAGACCCCTCTGCGGGCAGAGTCCTGCGTCCAGATCTGCCTGTTCGCAGTAGGACGATACGGACAATCGTTCGGTGCTGTCGTTGGGATCAGTGGTGCGCGAGGCCGTGCGTTGGCCCCTCGGATTGTATGTGGAGGTGCCGTGCCTGACGCTGTTTCCAGAGAGGTCGCGCGTTGTGCTTTCCAGGATCCGCCCAAGCGTCTGATCCCTGACATAGGTCGTCGTGCGCTGTTCTGGGCTGCCTTTGGCTTCGGTCAGGACCATATCCCTGCCACACGCGTCCTGATCGTGGTCGGTAATGTTCCCCGCGCCATCGCGATATTCGTTCAAATGCCCGTTTTCGTCATAGCTCCATGCTTCGCTGGACGTGGTACAGCCAGGACAGGACCTGGCGCTATTTGTCGCCGTGCGAATGTCGTTGTAGGTCGTGAAGGAACGATAGTTCAACGCGCCCGAAGGCTCGACAACTTTTACGTTCATGCTATCCATGTAGGTGACATCGTAACGGTCGTGATTGTCGCCATGCATCGATGTGATTGCCCGGCGCTCGGTATCGTAGCGATAGGTCGCATACCGCTTAGCCGTCTCATCGACGATGCCGGTGAGCACATTCGCAAGCGAAGCGCCAGAGGTCTGCGTGGACTCGCCGTAGAGATAGCTGACGGTACCGCCGCCAGGATGCGCAACCGCCGTCAGGTGATTGGCCGAGTCGTACGCATACACATGGATGCCGCCATCCGGGCCGATCACTTCGGACACCCTGCCAGATGTGTCGTAGTGCAGTTGGATTGCGCGTCCTTGCCAGGAAGTCACCAGGCTCGGAAGCCGGGTGGAGGCGGTCGCGTAGGTCAACTTGGTCGTCAGGCCATCGAGCGGCTCGATACGCAGTAAGCGGCCAGCCAGGTCGTAGGCCTCAGTCGCGCCGTCCTTGCGCTCCTTGAAGTGCCATTCGACGATCGTGCCGTTCGCATCGCGCGCTTCGACCAGAGCGCTGGTCTGCCCGCCGTCAGGTAACCACGTTCCATTGGGTTGCCAAAAGAACGTGATTGATCTGCCGTTAGCGCGCTGCGCATAGACAATCTTGCCACTGGAACTATCGCTGGGGAAAACGATTCTGGACGCATAGCTATGTGTCCATCCGATCCCAATCGCAGTATCCGAGCTGATTGCGGAACTATTGTAGTAGCGGACAAAGCCAAGTCCGGAGCGATCATCGATATCGACGGCCTGTTGAAACTTGTTACCGGTGGCCACGTTGATCGGGTTGCCCACATGCGTACCTTTCGCCTCGCATTGGCCTGGCCCGAGGTTTAGCTCCGGCTTGAAGGGAGTGGTTGGCCACCTGAAATCTCCGTAACCGACACTCCAGTCGTACGGACAATTTTCGCACTGTTTAAGGAAAATGGCGCCAGTATAGGTACTTGAATGCGGGACGATGAGTTGACACCGGAACTCCTTCGCTTGGTAAGGAATAATCCTCGCCTCATAGTTCAGCTTTGCATTATCTAGACATGCTACATAGGCAGCGGCTTGTGTTGAATACGTCTGTGCATGCGCAACGCTAGTTGGCAGGGCGAAGAGCGCTATCGCGGAAAAAATTACAACTAGCAAAATGCGGTTCAAATTTTTCCCCAGGAATATCTATGCAACCGCCGAGCAACAGTGCTGCGGCGATAGGTATGTGCGGACGAAAATTTACATCAAATCCTGCTCGGATTAGCAAGGGCCAGAGATCGCGGCAGGCGTCTAGCACCATCTGCCCCAGGTGGTTGGGGCGTTGTCCCCCTTTTGGGATTCCCGGATCCATCGGGCAAGGAGGAGGTGTTTGCGTCCTCGCAAGCGGCAAGGCTTCCCATATTGCTCGGTACAATACAGAATGCCAAAACGCAAAGACCGGCATTCAAGCCGGTCAAATTCCGCGCACGTGCTTCGCACTCCTACCCTCACCGCACACCCTCTCCCGGGAGGGGAGAGGGTGTTGCGTTTCACGTTTTCGTCTGGTGCCGGCGCTTACACCGACAACTCCAGCAACAACTTATTCAACCGCCGCACATACGCCGCAGGATCCTTCAGGCTATCGCCGGCGGCCAGGGCAGCCTGATCGAACAACACCCGGCTCAGGTCACCGAAGCGATCCATGTCGGCTTCCGCATCCAGCTTTTCGATCAGCGGGTGGGTGGGGTTGAATTCGAATACCGGCTTGCTTTCCGGCACCGCCTGGCCGCTGGCTTCCAGCAGCTGGCGCATCTGCAGGCCCAGGTCGCCCTGGCCAATCGCCAGGATGGCGGGGGAATCGGTCAGGCGGTGCGAGACGCGTACTTCGGCCACGTCGTCGCCCAGTGTTGCCTTGATGCGCGAGGCCAGGCCTTCCTTGGACTTGGCGAGGTCTTCCTGCGCCTTCTTGTCCTCTTCCGAATCCAGCTTGCCCAGGTCCAGGTCGCCGCGGGCCACGTCCACGAACGACTTGCCGTCGAATTCGGTGAGGTAGCTCATCAGCCATTCGTCAATGCGGTCTGTGAGCAGCAGCACTTCGATGCCCTTCTTGCGGAACACCTCCAGGTGCGGGCTGTCCTTGATCTGCGCGTAGCTCTCGCCGGTGAGGTAATACAGCTTGTCCTGGCCTTCGGCCAACCGGCTGACGTAATCGGCCAGGCCCACGCTCTGCGCGCCGGTGGTGTCGTGCGTGGACGAAAAACGCAGCAGGCCAGCGATCTTTTCGCGGTTTGCATAATCCTCGGCCGGGCCTTCCTTCAATGCCTGGCCGAAGTTGCGCCAGAAAGTCGCGTAGTCCTCAGGCTTGTCCTTGGCCAGCTTCTCCAGCATGTCCAGCGAGCGCTTGGTCAGCGCCGACTTCATCGAGTCGACCACGGGGCCGGACTGCAGGATTTCGCGCGAGACGTTGAGCGAGAGGTCCGACGAATCCACCACGCCCTTGATGAAACGCAGGTACAGCGGCAGGAACTGCTCGGCCTGGTCCATGATGAAAACGCGCTGCACGTACAGCTTCAGGCCCTTGGCCGAATCGCGGTGGTACAGGTCGAACGGCGCGCGGCCTGGTACGAACAGCAGCGAGGTGTATTCCAGCTTGCCTTCGACCTTGTTGTGGCTCCACGCCAGCGGGTTGCCCGCGTCGTGGGCGATGTGCTTGTAGAACTCTTGATACTCCTCGTCCTTGATCTCGGACTTGGGGCGCGTCCACAGCGCACTGGCGCGGTTGACCGCTTCCCACTCCGGCTCTGCCGGCTTGTCGGCCTCATCGCCGTAATGCTCCTTGCGCATCTCGATCGGCAGGCCGATGTGGTCGGAGTATTTCTTGAGGATGCCGCGCAGCGTCCAGCCATCGGCGAACGATTCTTCGCCTTCCTTCAGGTGCAGCACGATGCGGGTGCCGCGCTCGGGCTTGTCGACGCTGGCGACCTCGAATTCGCCCTCGCCGCGCGAGGACCAATGCACGCCTTCGCTGGCCGGAAGGCCGGCGCGACGCGAATACACGTCCACCTGGTCTGCGACGATGAAAGCGCTATAGAAGCCCACGCCGAACTGGCCGATGAGGTTGGCGTCCTTCTTCTGGTCGCCGCTCAGGTGCTTGAGGAAATCGGCAGTGCCGGACTTGGCGATGGTGCCCAGGTGCGAGACCGCATCCTCGCGGCTCATGCCGATGCCGTTGTCGTCGATGGTGACGGTGCGCGCGTCCTTGTCGTAGTCGACGCGAATGCGCAGCTCGCCGCTGCCTTCCAGCAGCTCGGGCTTGACCAAGGCTTCGAAGCGCAGCTTGTCGGCGGCATCGGCGGCATTGGAGACCAGCTCGCGCAGGAAGATTTCCTTGTTCGAGTACAACGAATGGATCATCAGCTGCAGCAGCTGCTTGACCTCGGTCTGGAAGCCGAGCGTCTGCTTATCGGTTTCAACGGTCATTGGGGTCGTGCTCCGTGGTGGTCCAGGCCGCAACGCGGCCGATGGCCTGGGGGATGCGGGCTTCTGCCGATTTTTCAAGGCGGCCTGCACGCATGTCCCGCGCGTGGCGGCCGGTGCGGGGGAGGGCGGCTGCAGCAACGGCAGCGGTATCATGGCCGGCCATTCGTCCTGCCTTGAGCCATGTCGCCAACTGCGCTGCTGCCGTGCTGCACCCGCCCACCATCGACAGGTGCGTGGCGATGAGCCGCCCGCCGCGGCCGGCGCCACGTGGCACGGAAGGGCAAGTGCGCATCGTCGGCGGGCGCTGGCGCAATACCAGGCTGGCAGTGCCGGATTTGCCCGGCCTGCGCCCCAGCAGCGACCGCGTGCGCGAAACGGTATTCAACTGGTTGATGCCGCGCCTGCCCGGCGCGCGCGTGCTGGATCTGTTCGCCGGCTCGGGCGCGCTGGGCCTGGAGGCAGTGTCGCGCGGCGCTGCGCATGCCACCCTGATCGAACGCGACCCCGGCCTGGTGCAGCGGCTGCGCGAGCACGTTGCCCGGCTCGACGCCGCCACCCAGGTGCAGGTGCTGCAGGAAGATGCGCTGCGCTGGCTGGAGCGTGCACCCGCAGCGTTGGCCGATATCGTGTTCGTGGACCCGCCGTTCGCGGCCGGCCTGTGGCCGGCTGTGCTGGAGTGCCTGCCGGCGCATGTGGCCGCCGACGCCTGGCTCTACCTGGAAGCGCCCGCCGATGCGCCGCCGCCGCTGCCGGCAGGCTGGCACCTGCACCGCGAGGGCGCCACCCGTGAGGTGCGCTATGCGCTGTACCGCCGGGCCGCTGCTACACTGAAGAGCGATCCGACCCCGGTAGTCTCCGTATGAGCGTTGCCAATAGCCGCACCGCTGTCTATCCCGGTACCTTCGACCCGATCACCAATGGGCATATCGACCTGGTGAATCGCGCCGCGCCGTTGTTCGAGCGGGTGGTGGTGGGCGTGGCGTACAGCCCCTCCAAGGGCCCGGCGTTGTCGCTGGAGCGCCGGGTGGCGCTGGCCCAGGAAGCGCTGGCGGCGCATGCCAACGTGGAAGTGCGCGGCTTCGATACCCTGCTTGCCCATTTCGTGCGCGAGATGGGCGCCGGCGTGCTGCTGCGCGGCCTGCGGGCGGTGTCCGACTTCGAATACGAATTCCAGATGGCCAGCATGAACCGCCATCTGATCCCGGAGGTGGAAACGCTGTTTCTTACCCCGGCCGAGCAATACAGCTTCATCTCGTCCTCGCTGGTGCGCGAAATCGCGCGGCTGGGCGGGGATGTGTCCGGCTTCGTGCCGGCATCGGTTGTCGAAGCGTTGCGGCAGGTGCGGCAGTCCCGCGCGCAGGCCTGATCAGTTGCAGTTACATCACCACACGCATTTCAAAGGGAGGAGTTTCATGAAACACACCATGCGCGCTCTGGCGCTCGCTTCGATCGCCGCTCTGGCGGTCACCGCCTGCAAGAAGGAAGAGCCGGCGCCGACCGCTGCCGCCGCGCCGGCCCCGTTGACCGCACCGGCCAAGGACGACAACGCCGGCTGGAAGAAGTACCTGCAGGAAGTGGTCGGCCAGAACCTGGGCACCACCACCAACAGCCCGTTCCTGTACTACTTGCCGCCGGAGTCCGATGCCGAATTTGCCGGCAGCTACGAGCGTCAGCTGGAGAGCGTCAAGACCGCACTGGCGCGCGGCGTGCAACCGGGCAACATGCTGGCCTTCGGTTCGTCGGCGTCCAGCAAGATGGCCGACCTGATCGATGCAGCGTTCAAGGACGTGGCACCGGACTCGATGAAGGGTGTGCGCGTGCTGTTCATCGGCAACGCCGCCGATAACGCCCGTGTGCAGACCATCGTCCAGCCCAAGGGCGCGGAATACATCTTCGTTGAAGCCAAGTAATGCCGTACCAGGCCGGGTGCGCGGGAGGGCGCATCCGGCCGCAGCCTGGGAATGCACCATGCTGCCGAGTTCGCACTCCACCGGGGCCGGCCGCGTCAGGCCGGCGTCCGACAGCGCCCACGCCGTTGTCCATCTGTCGCTGCGCGCCACGTGCGCCGCGCTGCGGCAGTACATTGCGTTCCAGCGCCTGCGGTTGCAGCGCGCTGTGTCGCGTCGCATCGTAGTGCCGATATGTCTCTGAAAATCAACGAGCTCTGCGTCAACTGCGACGTCTGCGAGCCGGCGTGCCCGAATCAGGCCATCTCGATGGGCGAAACCATCTACGTCATCGATCCGGCACGTTGCACCGAGTGCGTGGGCCATTTCGACGAAGCGCAATGTGTGGTGGTGTGCCCGGTCGAATGCATCGACCCGGATCCGGCCATTCCGGAAACCCATGATCAGTTGCTGGCCAAGCTGATGAAGTTGCAGCGCGATCATCCCGAACTGTACGAACAGGAGCCCCCCGCCCCGTGAGCACTTTTTCCCGACGTTTTTCTTCGCGCGGCGTGTTGCTGCTGGCCCTTGTGCTGGCGCCAGCGGCCTGGTGCGCCGATGCCGCCAAGCCGGCGACGGCCACCACCGCAGCGGTTGCCGCGCACCCGCCCGGCGCGGCGATCGCCAGCGGCCATGCCCTGGCCACCGATGCCGGCCTGCAGATCCTGCGCGAAGGCGGGAATGCGTTCGATGCCGCGGTGGCGGTGTCGTCCACGCTGGCGGTGGTCGAGCCGATCAGCTCGGGGCTGGGCGGCGGCGGGTTTTTCCTGCTGCACGACGCCAAGACCGGCAAGGACGTGATGCTGGACACGCGCGAGACCGCGCCCGCGTCGGCCACCGAGGCGCAATTTCTCGACAAGAAAGGCGAGCTGGACCGCGACCGTTCGGTCAACGGCCCGTGGTCGGCCGGCATTCCGGGTCTGCCGGCGGCACTGGTGGAGCTGGCTGCCAAGCACGGCCGGTTGCCGCTGAAGCAGTCGCTGGCGCCCTCGATCCGCATCGCCACGCAAGGTTTTCCGGTCTACGCGCGCATGGCCAACGGCTATGCCTCGCGGCGCGAAGTGATGGAGCGTTACCCCGGTACGCGCGAGGTGTATCTGCGCGGCGGCAAGCCCATTGCCGAAGGCGAGATCTTCAAGCAGCCGGAGCTGGCGCAGACGCTGCAGCTGCTCGGCGACAAGGGCTTCGACGGCTTCTACAAGGGCGAGACGGCCAGGAAGCTGCTGGCCGGCGTGAAGCAGGCCGGCGGTCAGTGGAGCGCGGCCGAGCTGGCCGGCTATCGGGTCAAGGAGCGCGCGCCGATCCAGTTCGATTACCGCGGCTGGAAGATCACCACTGCGCCGCCGCCGTCGTCCGGTGGTATCGCGCTGGCGGCGATGCTGCAGATCCTGGAAGGCTGGGACTTGAACACGCTCGATGATGTGCATCGCACCCATCTGGTGGTGGAGTCGATGCGCCGCGCCTACCGGGATCGCACCTTTTTCCTGGGCGACCCGGACTTTGTGGACGTGCCGCAGCGCGTGCTGACCAGCAAGGATTACGCGCAAGGCCTGCGTGCCACCATCAATCCGGACAAGGCCACCCCCAGCGATCTGCTGTCGGGCAACCCCACGCCGCTGGAAGACGATGAGACCACGCACTTTTCCATCATCGATGGCGAAGGCAACCGCGTCGGCGCTACCCAGACGGTGAACCTGCTGTACGGCTCGGGCCTGATTCCCAAGGGCACCGGCGTGCTGCTCAACAACGAGATGGACGACTTCGCGCTCAAGCCCGGTACTCCGAACGCGTTCGGCGTGATGGGCTACGCCGCCAACGCGCCCAAGCCGGGCAAGCGCATGCTCAGCTCGATGACGCCCACCTTCATGGAATCGGCCGACAAGGCGATCGTGCTCGGCACCCCGGGCGGCAGCCGCATCATCACCATGGTGCTGCTCGGCGTCCTGGGTTACGACGCCGGCCTGGATGCACAGGCGGTCAGCGCCTTGCCGCGTTATCACCACCAGTGGCTGCCGGACGTGATCGAGGCCGAGACCGACGCGTTTTCGGCGCAGACCGCCAAGGGTCTGCAAGCGATGGGGCATGCGCTGGAATTGCCAGGCGACACCGCCGAAGGCGGCCGCGGCTCCAGCCATGTATGGGGCAACCTGCAAACGGTGGAGTGGGACAAGCGCAGCAACGTGCTCAGCGGCGGCAGCGACCCGCGCAACCCGGTGGGCAAGGCGCAAGTGCAGTTGGACGCTGCGGCACACTGAGGTGTGAAGCCCATTGCGTTGACGCCCGTAGCCGGCAACGCCGCCGGGCGTTGTTCGTTGTTTCGATCAATCGCCGCAGATGCAATGCGACCGTGGTTGCCCGGGGTGGCGCGTTTGCCGCCAGCCAAGCATGCAGTTGATCGATGGCATGCAGTGATGATGAGCTCGGCGTGGCTGCGTGCGATGTGATCCGTGCATCGGGCGCATTACCGCAGCGATGCGGATTGACGCATCGGCTATGCCAGCATTGGACTTGTCGCTGCAAGATAATGCGGCGACCATCGCGGCATGACTATCTTCAAGACTCTGCTCACCAGCCTGATGCTCGTTCCGCCCGTGCTCGCCTGCGCTGCCGAGACGCCCGGCAGGCAGGAGGCCGTAGCGGTCAGCGACGCCATCCACGTCAACCAGCTGGGCTATCTGCCGGGCTCGGCAAAACTGGCAATCGTCGGGCTGCCGCAGCAGGGCGCGGCGAACCGTTCGGACCGCTTCACGGTCGAAGATGCACAGGGACGCAGCGTGTTGCAGGCGACCCTGCAGCCGGCCGCGCTGTGGTCGCCGGCCGGTCAGCAGGCGCGGGTGGCGGATTTTTCCGGGCTGCGTGCGGCCGGGACCTATCGGTTGAAGGTCGACGGGCTGCCGGCATCGGAGACCTTCGCCATCGACGCGCATGCCTATCAGCCCCTGGTCGATGCAGCGTTGAAGGCGTTCTACTTCAACCGTGCCAGCACCGCACTGCCGGCACGCTACGCCGGGCGCTATGCGCGCGCGGCCGGGCACCCGGATACGCAGGTGCGCATCCATCCGTCCGCAGCGTCTGCGACGCGTCCAACCGATAGCCTGATCAGCGCGCCCAAAGGTTGGTACGACGCGGGCGACTACAACAAGTACGTCGTCAATTCCGGCATCAGCACCTACACCTTGCTGGCGGCCTACGAGCAGTATCCGGCGTTCTTCAAATCCAAACCGCTGACCATCCCCGACGATGCGCCCGGCGTGCCCGGCATCCTGCAGGAGGCCTGGTGGAATCTGGACTGGATGCTCGCCATGCAGGACCCGGCCGATGGCGGCGTGTACCACAAGCTCACCGACAAGCAGTTCGATGGCTTGGTGATGCCGGATCGGGCCACGCAGCAGCGCTACGTGGTGATGAAGACCACCGCCGCGAGCTTGGACTTCGCGGCAGTGATGGCCGTGGCCAGCCGCGTGTATGCGCCGTTTGAAAAGCAGTATCCAGGTCTGTCGGCGCGCATGTCGAAAGCCTCGCTGGCTGCGTGGGCGTGGGCGAAGCAGCATCCGGATGTGATCTACCAGCAGCCCAGCGACGTGCGCACCGGCGGTTACGACGATGCACACCTGGACGACGAGTTCGCCTGGGCGGCGGCCGAGTTGTACATCGCCACCGGCGAGGATGGGTTCTACGACGCGATGATCGCGCGCAACGTGCCGGCCACCGTGCCGTCGTGGGGCAATGTCGGTGGCCTGGCCTGGATGTCGCTGGCCGGACATCGGGACCGACTCACGCCGCATGCCGATCGCGCGCGGATCGCACGGGAGATTACCGGGCTGGCACAGCAGTTGGCCGACACCTGGCAATCATCGGCATGGCGGCTGGCGATGAACGACAGCGATTTCGTGTGGGGCAGCAATGCAGGGGTGCTCAACCGCGCGATGATGCTGCTACAGGGCTACCGGCTGACGCAGCAGCGGCAATTTCTGGATGCGGCGCAATCGCAGTTGGACTACATCCTGGGCCGCAATCCGCTGGGGCTGTCCTTCGTTACGGGAATAGGCAAGCGCACCCCGATGCATATCCATCACCGCCCCTCCGAGGCCGATGGTATCGAAGCGCCGGTGCCGGGTTGGCTGGTCGGCGGCCCGCAGCCGGGGCAGCAGGATGCCAAGGAGTGCAAGGTGCCGTATCCCTCCAAGCGGCCGGCGTTGTCGTACCTGGACAACTTCTGCAGCTACTCCACCAACGAGGTGGCGATCAACTGGAATGCGCCGCTGGTGTATGTGAGCGCGGCGATCGAGGCGTCGACGCACTGAGGCGCCGTTCTTCGAGCTGATGCCGCAGCTGCTCCTTACTCCCGTCGGAAGAAGATGGCGCCTAGCGCCGGATGAGGGCGCCTCAGCGAGCTGCCGCTGCCTGACATGACAACGCGTCGCGACGCGGCGTCGGAAGGCAATCGCCGACAGCGTCGCTCGCCGCACCTTACCCCAACCCCCGGCCCGCGCTCCGAGGCACGCGCGCCAATGGCGCGCAAGCGGTGCCGTGTCACCCCGCAGGAGAGCGGCTTGAATACCGATCACTGCATCGTCTTTGGCCAGCGCACCGCGGTGGGTGAACTCACTCCAGCCGCGTCCCAAAGATCCGGTCGCCTGCATTGCCCAGGCCGGGCAGGATGTAGCCCTTGTCGTTGAGGTGGTCGTCGATGGCCGCGGTATAGACCTCGACATCCGGATGCACCGCTTCCAGCGCCTTCAGGCCTTCCGGCGCAGCGACCAGAAAGATGCCCTTGATGCGCCGTGCGCCCGCGCGCTTGAGCATGTCGATGGTGGCGATCAGGGTGCCGCCGGTGGCCAGCATCGGATCCAGGATCAGTGCGTCGCGTTCTTCCAGGCGGCCAGTGAGGCGTTCGAAATAGGGCACCGGCTGCAGGGTTTCTTCATCGCGCTGCAGACCGACCACGCTCACGCGTGCGGCAGGAATCAGTGCCAATACACCGGGGAGCATGCCCAGACCGGCGCGCAGGATCGGTACCAAGGTGATCTTTGCGCCGGCAATGCGCTGCACCGTCACCGGGCCGGCCCAGCCCGGCTGGGTGTGCGATTCGGTGTCCAGATTGGCGGTGGCCTCGTAGGCCAGCAGCGTGCCCAGTTCGGTGACCAGTTCGCGGAAGCCCTTGGTGCTCAAGGCGGCATCGCGCAGCAGGCCGATCTTGTGCTGGACGAGGGGGTGGCGGACTTCGACGATTTTCATGGGTGGCGGCAGGCGGGAGAGGGGCACAGTGTGCCGCAGCCGCGCGGTGTGTCGCCACACTTCGGGTGTGATGGCTGATGCATATGTCATGTCAGTGAAACGTCGTAGACATAGTGTGCCCACCCATTCTTAACCGATTGGGGAAGCACCCGTGTTGAACAAGACTCCGCTCTGCCTGGCGATCACGCTGACGTTGGCTGCGGCCACGTGGAGCCCGCTGGTGCACGCGGCCGAGGGTGCGGCCACCGGTGGCGCTGCCAACGCTGCGGCAATCGACCTGGAGCGGCTGGAAGTGCGCCCGCAGCTGGAAGCGCAGGAGCGCGCCGTCGATCTCAAACGCGCCTCCGATGCCATCCAGGACGCCGTCGCCTCCGATGCGATGGGACGTTACCCGGACAAGAATGTTGCAGAATCCTTGCAGCGCCTGCCCGGCGTCAGCGTCACCCGCGACCAGGGCGAAGGGCGCTTTGTCGTCATCCGCGGCCTGGATTCGTCGCTCAACAGCGTCACCATCGACGGCATGACCATGGGCACGCCGGAAGACGGCACGCGCTCGGCACCGCTGGACGTGATTCCTTCCGATTCCACCGAGCGCCTGAAGGTGGTCAAGTCGCCGACCCCGGACATGCCGGGCGACTCCATCGGCGGCGCGATCCAGGTGGAATCCACCTCCGCCTTCGATCGCGACGGACGCACGTTGCGCGGCTCCATCGAAGCCAGCCACCAATCGCTGTCGGGCAAGACCAGCCCGAAGGGTGCGTTCAACTACAGCGACATCTTCAACGACACCTTCGGGGTGGCGGTGGGTGTGAACTACCAGGACCGCGAGTTCGAATCGGACAATACCGAAGTGGCCTACGACACCTTTGACGGTGGCGCGGACGACGATCTGTTCGCCGGCGAAGTGCAGCGCCGCAAATACTTCATCGAACGCACCCGCATGGGCGCGAACCTCAATCTGGACTGGCGCCCGGACGCGGATAACCGCTACTACCTGCGCACGCTCTACAGCCGCTTCGACGATGCCGAAACGCGTCAGCGCACCATCTTCGGTCTGAGCGATGGCGACGTCAGCGCCAATGGCGACGGCACCTATACCGTGGCCGACCTGCCAGCCGACAGCATTTCCAAGCGCGTGCGCTACCGCACCAAGAAGGAAGACACCATGGCGTTGAGCGTGGGTGGCGAGAACCGCCTGAGCGCTGCCACCGTGGATTACAAGCTGGGCTACACCAAGACCCGCGAACGCGTGAACGATGAAAAGGAAGCGCGCTTCAATTACGACGGCGACGATCTGGCGGCCACGGTGGATCAGCGTAGTGGCATTCCAAAGCTGGGCTTCTCCGACAACGGTTGGCAGAGCAACGAAGATTTCGTATTCGATCGCTTCGTGATTGCGCCCACGCAGGTGGACGACAGCGAACGCAGCGCGCAGATCAATGTGCGCTTCGATGGCGAACATTCCAGCCTGAAGATGGGTGTGCTCGGCCGCTGGCGCGAGCGCGATGTCAACGTGGACGAGAGCGAACTGCGTCGTGGGCCGGCCATCGACCTGAGCGACTGGACCACCGCCGCGCCCGAACACCGTGGCGGCACCTTGGGCCAGAGCATCGGCTCGGACGGCATGCGCCGTTACTGGAACACCTCCGGCGATCTGTACAGTGCACGCCCGCAAGATGTGGGCGGCAATCTGCAGACCTCGCTGCAGGACGACTACAAAGCCATCGAAGATGTCTTCGCCACCTATGCGATGGGCACCTGGGACATCGGTGCGCTGCGCATGATCGCCGGCGTGCGCGTGGAAAATACGCAGTTCGATGCCACCGGCAACCAGGTGGACGTGGCGGCCA
The DNA here is from genome assembly GCF_017746145.1 of Xanthomonas sp. D-99. NCBI lineage: Bacteria > Pseudomonadati > Pseudomonadota > Gammaproteobacteria > Lysobacterales > Lysobacteraceae > Xanthomonas > Xanthomonas sp. D-99. Next base: position 14,903 of record NZ_JAGHWU010000072.1, read on the forward strand.
ATGGCCGCACCGCCACGGTGACGCCGCGCGAGGCTTCCAGCAGCTACACCAACGTGCTGCCCGGCCTGCATCTGCGTTACGACAGTGGCAATGACTGGGTGCTGCGCTTTGCGGCCAACAAGACCTTGTCGCGCCCGGCGTTCGGCGATGTGTCGCCGCGCGTGAGCATCAACCGTGGCGATAACGAGGTGAGTCTGGGCAACCCCGATCTCGATCCGTACCGCTCGCAGAATCTGGACCTGTCGTTCGAGAAATACATCGGCAGTACCGGCGTGATCTCGCTGGGCGTGTTCCACAAGTCGATCGACGACTACATCGTGCAGACCATCAATACCGATGATGCGGAATTTCCCGGCCTGCAGGTCACACGCTCGATCAATGGCGACTCCGCAAAGGTGCGCGGCGCGGAATTCAATTGGCAGCAGACCCTGGACTTCCTGCCCGATGGCTGGAATGGCTTTCTGGTTGGTGCCAGCGCCACGGCGCTGGATAGCGATTTCAATCCGGGCCTGGAAAATCGTGCCGGCGATGACTTCACCTTGCCGCGTTCGTCCAAGCGCATCTACAGCGGCCACCTGGGCTACGAGAAATACGGGTTCAGTGCGCGCGTGGCGGCGGTGTATCGCAGCCAATATCTGGACACCATCGGGCAGAGCCGTGCGTACGATATCTACGTTGCCCCACACACGCAGCTGGATTTCAGCATGAACTATCAATTCAACAGCCACGTCAGCCTGTATCTGGAAGCGCAGAACCTGCTGGATGAGCCGTTGGAGCTGTATCAGGGCATCCGCTCGCGCACCCTGCAGAATGAAGAGTACGGCCGCACCTATGCGCTTGGCCTGAAGGTGGCGTTGTGATCGCACTACGCACCGTTGTGCAGATCACGCTGTTGTCCGCCGCCGCCGCATTGGTCGGTTGCGCCAGCGCTCCGGCCGGCCGCGAAGCCGACGAAGCGCTGCTGAAAGATCCCTTGCTCAGCGAAGCCAGGGTTGCGCACGAAGTGGTGCCGGAAGCCTTCATCACCGCGCTGACGCCATCGGACAACCTGGATTCGCCGGCCAGCTGGATGGCGCCCGATGGCCGCCGCTGGGTGATCGCCACGGCCAAGGGCACGCATGCGCTGGTGGTGTTCGACGGCGACAGCGGCAAGCGGCTGCGGGTGGTCGGCGGCAAGGGCAAGGCCCTGGGCAAACTCGACCGCCCCAATGGCATTTCGGTAGTCGATGACCTGGTGTTCGTGGTGGAGCGCGACAACCGGCGCGTGCAGGTCTTCTCCTTGCCCGATCTCACGCCGGTGACGGCGTTTGGCCAGAACGAATTGCGCGAGCCCTACGGCCTGTGGGTACGCAAGCACGATGGCGGCTACGAGGCGGTGGTCAGCGACAACTACATGTCGCCGGCCAACAAGGATCTGCCGCCGCCGCTGGCCGAGCTTGGCCAGCGCTTTCGGCGTTATCAACTCAATGCCGCAGGGCAGGGCTGGCAGGCACGCTTGACGCAGAGTTTCGGCGATACCAGCGAAGCGGGCGCGGTGCGGATTGCCGAATCGGTGTTCGGCGATGAAGCCAATGCGCGGCTGATGATTGCCGAAGAAGACGTGGCCGTGGGCACCCAGTTGCGCGATTACGGCATGGACGGGCGGTATCGCGGCCGCAACGTGGGCGCCGGGGTGTTCAAGGCGCAGGCCGAGGGCATCGGCCTGTTCGCGTGCAGCGACGGTAGCGGCTACTGGATCGCCACCGATCAGTTCAAGGACCGCAGCGTGTTCCAGGTCTTCGATCGCAAGACGTTGGCGCATGTCGGCGCCTTTGCCGGCCGCGTTACCGCCAACACCGATGGCGTGTGGCTGGATCAACGCAGCGATGCGCGCTTTCCGGGTGGCGTGTTCTACGCGTTGCATGACGACCAGGCGGTGGCCGCGTTCGATTGGCGCGATATCGCGCGGACATTGCGCCTGAAGGAGTGCACGCCATGATGGCCGCGCGCGCATCGATCTCTGCGTTGCTGGCAGCGATCGCAACCACGAGCGTTTTCGCATCGGCGGCCGACCGCGCTGCCGAACCCAATACGCAGGTGCCGGCAGGTTCTAGCCATTACGTTGCCGACGGCTTCCCGGACCGCATCGTCGCCTCCCCGGCGCAGGACGCGGCCACCGGGTTTGCCGTGGCCTGGCGCACCGATGCCAGCGTCGAGAGGCCCTGGCTGGAACTGGTGGTCGCCGGCGATTCGCCGGATGTGGGCACGCCCCGACGCATTCGGGCGAGCACGCTGACGCTCGCTGGCGAAAACGGCAGCTCGCATCACCATCGCGCCGATGTCGATGGGCTGCAGCCGGACACGATGTACGCGTACCGCGTACAGGGGCAGGGGACCTGGGGCGCATGGAATCACTTCCGCACGGCTGCCACAGCCACCACGCCGCTGACCTTGCTGTATTTCGGCGATACCCAGAACAAGAACCTCAGTCTGGTCTCGCGGGTGATCCGCCAGGCCTGGCGCTCGGCACCGGACGCGCGGTTGGCCTTGTTCGCTGGCGACTTGGTCAGCGGCAAGGACGGCCAGGACGACAACGAATGGGCCGAATGGTTCGAGGCAGGGCGCTGGCTGCTGGAAGGCACTGCAGTGGCGCCGGCGCCGGGCAATCACGAATACCACGAAGAAGGCGAGGACACGCCACAGGCCACACGCGTCCTCGGCAGTCATTGGCCGGTGACCTTTGCATTGCCGCGCAACGGACCTTCGGCCGCCGCGCGCACCAGCTACTGGTTCGACTACCAGGGCGTGCGCGTTGCCGTGCTCGACGGCACCTCGGCGCTGGATCTGGGCACCGGCCCGGCGCAGGCCCAGTGGCTGGACAAGGTGCTGGCCGACAACCCGCATCCCTGGTCGATCGTGCTGATCCATCAGCCATTCTTCTCGCCGCGCGCCGATCGCGAAAACGAAAAGTTGGTCGAGCAGGTGTTGCCGGTGATCCGCCGCCACAAGGTGGATCTGGTGTTGCAGGGCCACGACCATACCTATGGCCGGCGCGGCGATGCGGCCGGGCAGGCGACGCCGGTATTCGTGGTCTCGGTCGCCGGGCCCAAGCAGTACCGCCTGTCGGACATGGCGCGCACCACCATGCGCCCGGTGGGCGAAGACACCCAGCTCTATCAGGTGCTGCGTCTGGACAGCCAGCATCTGGTGTACGAATCGCGCACAGCCACCGGACGTCTCTACGACGCGTTCGAACTGCAACGCGACAGCAACGGCAGCAAACGTTTGATCGAACGCGAGGCCGGACGCATTGCGCCGCGCAACTGCCCGCGCAGTGCAACGCTCAAGGGGCGTGCGGATCGATGCTGGGAATGAGCGAGGGCAGGCAATAGCCTGTCCGCAATGCCGTGCTGCCGGGGGGCAGAGCCAGCAGTGCGCAGCGTCTGCAAGCCAAGTGCACATAGCGGTGTGTCCGCCGCCGGCTTCTTCGACGTGCCCGACTGCCGCCTTGAATATGACAACGCAGCAAGCGGTTTAATCGGAATTGCGACTGCATTTACGCGTTGTTTCAAGACTTCGCATCTGCATCGCTTGTTTCTATGGGCCTGCGTTTGATCATCAGCGAGTGCGATTTATGTCACGTCGATAGTGCGACTACGGTTGGTGCGGCCGGGCCAGCGACCAGGTAGCCGAATCGATGCGGCACTGCGGTGGCGGCTCGGTTCCCCCACAGCCCGAGTCGCCCCCATGATTCCTCAACTGATTCACCTGACCGCACCCACCAAGCAGCTGCTATGGGAGGAGCGCAGGATCTGCGATCGCCTGCAGCGCCTGTTGCCTGGATGGACCTGTTACGTCTGGGACGATGCCGATAACTCCCAGCTGATGCGGCGTGCATTCCCCGAGTTTGCCGAGCGCTACGAGCAGATTCGCTTCGGTGTGATGAAAGCCGACATCGCCCGCTGCGCGTACATGCATGCACATGGCGGCTTCTACTTCGACACCGACTACAAACTGCTACGACCACTCGATGCGCAGATGCTGTCGCAGCGTTGCGTGCTGCCCGTCGAGGAAGGTGCGCCGGGCCAGGAAGACTTCAAGATCGGCAATGCCGTGTTCGGCTCCGAGCCCGGGCATCCGTTCTGGCGCGCGTTCCTCGAGCACATCTTTACCGCGCATGCTCCGGAAACGCTGCAGGACCACCGCGAGATTCCGATGATTTCGGGCCCGCGTGGGCTGACGCGTTTCTACGAAGCGCACGGTGGGCAGTTCGCCGACATCCTGTCCCCCCGCGCGATGCCTTCCATCCGGACCGCACCTGGTTCGGGCTTGGCCATCGTGGCGGCAAGAGCGCGGTCGGCTCGCACCTGTGCTGGGCATCGTGGCGCGGCAAGTCGCCGCGGCGTGCCCTGACCAACTACCTGCGCCGCAAGTTGAACGCGGTGCCGATTTGAGTGGCAGCGTGCGCGTGATACGGCAATCGGCCTGGGGCAGGGCCGCTCAGGTCGAATCTGAGTGAGGTCATTGGCCTGGGTGCTGTAGGCGATTTATCCGAGCGCAAGCTTGCATGTTCAAGTGGCTTCGCATTGCGTGTTGCAGGTATCGCGCGAATTCGGAGCTAGGTAAGGCGGGCGAGCCAATGGCTGATGACCCAGCCTGGATCGGTTTGACGCAACCGAAGGCTGGCGCCACTGCTGACACCGATCAAGGTTCCAAGGCACACCGCAGAGAGCTGGTGGAAGACCTATCAGCCATCTGCAGCACACCGACGCCATGCGCGTCGGCGTGCCGCGTTGAGCGAATCAGGCCGCCTCGGCCTGCAGCTGGCGCGGGCCTTCCTTGAGCGCACGCGCGATCAAGCCGACCAGCAGATCGAGCTCGTCTTCATCCATCGCAAAATGCGGAGTGAAGCGCAGCGAATTCTCGCCGCCGTGGATCACGTTGACGCCGCGATGGCGCAACCACTCTTCGGTGGAACCGGCGCCGTAGCACTTGAATTGCGGTGCCAGTTCGCAGGAGAACAACAGGCCGGTGCCTTGCACCTTGGTGATCAAGCCGCCGAGCTCGGCCTGCAGCGCTTCCAGCTTGGCAATCGCCTGCGCACCGCGGATGCGGATGTTGTCGCGCACCTGCGGCGTGAACAACGCCAAAGTGGCGCAGGCCACATCGAGCGCGCGCGGGTTGGTGGTCATGGTGTTGCCGTAGGTGCCCTTGCGATACACCTGCGAGGCGTGTTCGGTCACCGCCAGCACCGACAGCGGGTATTGGGCCGCGTTGAGCGCCTTGGAATAGGTCTCCAGATCCGGCGGGTCGAGCTGTTCGAATCCCGGGTAGTCCACCACCGAGAGCACGCCATGCGCGCGCAGCCCGGCCTGGATGGAATCGACCAGCAACAGGCTGCCATGGGTACGGGTGAGCGCGCGCGCGGCGGCGTAGAACTCGGCCGGCAACGCGCGCCCCGGGTCGCCTTCGCCCATCACCGGCTCCAGGAATACCGCTTCGATAAACCAGTGATTGCGCGCGGCCTCATCGAAGGCGCGTTGCAACGCGGCCACGTCGTACGGGGCGATCGCGATGACCGAATCCTCGTCGCGATAGCTGGCCAGGTATTTGGTATAGGTCTTGCGACTGGAATCGGAATACAGGCCCGGGCGATCGGTACGGCCATGGAAGCTGCCCTTGACCACCAGGCGCTTGATGGTGGCACCGGCGTGCCGCGCGCCGGGGTCGGTGTGCAGCTTGGCGTTGGTATCGACGATGCGGGCGGCCAGGCCCACCGCTTCGGAGCCGGAATTGAGACACATGAAGCGTGCGAACGGGCAACCGCCGCGGCTGTGGCCGATCTCGGCACGCAGGGCGCGATCGAGCCGGCGTTGCGCCAGGCTGGGCGTCATCACGTTGGCCATCACCTGCGGGCGCGCCATGGCCTCGAGCACGGCCGCCGGCGTATGGCCGAAGCCGAGCATGCCGTAGCCGCCGGCGTCGTAGAGCACCGCGCCCTTGAGCGTGACCACCCACGGCCCGCGTGCGGCCAGTGCCACATAAGGCGTCACGGCGTCGTCCGCGTAGAAATTGATGAAGCCTTCCTGCACTGCGCCGATCTGGGCCTCTTCGTCCAGGTCCAGCAGGTCGGCGGCGTCATCGCGCACCAGCGCATATTCGGCTGCTGCTGCATGGATGGCCTGCTGCAGGTCAGGGTGGCTGACGGCCAGGCGCGCGATGGTCGCGTCGTCCAGGCCTTCGGTCAGGCGGCGGCCGGCATGGGCACGCAGCGGGACGAGCGGGGCAAGGACGGACATGGCGCATCTCCTTCAAAGGTGGCGTTCCCTTTCTATTATCGGCAGAAGATCGGCGTTTGGCAGCGTGAATCTGGGCAGGAAGTACGATATTTTCGGCGATTCGCCGAAACGAATGCACAATAGTGAAGATCACCCCCTCCGACGAACGCCTGTTGTCGCTGCTGCGCGAGGACGCGCGCGCCTCCACCGCCCAGATCGCGCGGCGGCTCGGACTCTCGCGCACCACCGTGCAGAGCCGCATCGAAAAGCTCGAGCGCGACGGCGTGATCAGCGGCTACACCGTGCGCACGCATGACGACTACGAGCAGGGCCGCATCCGCGCGCACATCCTGATCACCGTGCTGCCCAAGAAAATGCCTGCCGTGGTGAAGGCCTTGCGCGATATTCCGGAAGTGCGCCTGCTGCATTCGGTCAGCGGTGCCTACGACCTGGTCGCCCTGGGGGTGGTCGGCGGCGTCAACGAGATGGACGTGCTCACCGACGCCATCGGCGCCATCGACGGCGTGGAGCGCACGACCAGCGCGATCATCCTGTCGACCAAGTTCGAGCGGTGAATGGAGAATCGGGAATAGGGAATCGTAAGAGCAGCGAATCGGGGGCGGAAAGGCGACGATGAAGCCCTGCCGCTCGTCCGATTCCCCATTCCCAATTCTCCATTCCCGGCCGCAGTTACACTATGCGGCTACTCAGACAACGATCCTGCGGCCTTGAAGAAGTCCGATTTCCATTACGACCTGCCCGACGAACTGATCGCCCAGGCGCCGCTGGCCGAGCGCGCGGCGAGCCGGCTGCTGGTCGTGCCGCCGTCGCCGCAGGCGCTGGCCGACCGCCAGGTGCGCGATCTGCCCGAGCTGCTGCAGCCGGGCGATCTGCTGATCTTCAACGACACCCGGGTCATTCCGGCACGCTTGTTCGGGCACAAGGCCAGCGGCGGACGGGTGGAAATCCTGATCGAGCGCCTGCTTGGCGAGCGTCAGGCGCGGGTACAGATCGGCGCCAGCAAGTCGCCCAAGGCCGGCAGCCTGATCGCGCTCGATGCCGGCGGCCAGGCCGAGGTGCTGGGCCGCGATGGCGAGTTCTATCTGCTGCGCTTCGAGATCCCGACTCCGCTGGAACACTGGCTGCTGGAGGCTGGCCGCCTGCCGCTGCCGCCCTACATCCGCCGCGAGCCGGGCGTGGAAGACCGCGAGCGCTATCAGACCGTGTTCGCGCGCGAAGTCGGTGCGGTGGCCGCCCCCACCGCCGGGCTGCATTTCGACGAGCCGCTGCTGGCACGCTTGCGCGAGCGCGGGGTGGAGTTCGGCCACGTCACCTTGCATGTGGGTGCCGGCACCTTTCAGCCGGTGCGGGTGGACAAGCTCGACCAGCACGTCATGCATACCGAATGGCTCAACGTGGGGGCCGCGCTGGTGGAACAGGTGCGCCGCACGCGTGCCCGCGGCGGCCGCGTGATCGCGGTGGGCACCACGGTGGTGCGCTCGCTGGAAAGCGCCTGGCGCACCACCGAGGCCGCGCCCGAAGGCGAATTGCAGCCATTCGCCGGCGAAACCCAGATCTTCATCCTGCCCGGCTACCGCATCCGCAGCGTCGATGCGATGGTCACCAACTTCCATCTGCCCGAAAGCACCTTGATGATGATGGTCTCCGCCTTCGCCGGCCGCGAGCGCATCTTCGCCGCCTACCGCCACGCCATCGCGCAGCGCTACCGCTTCTTTTCGTACGGCGATGCGATGTTGTTGTGGGGCCGGGATTGGGGATTCGGGAGTGGGGATTCGTAACGGCCCTCAGCTCTCAGCCTTCTCGCTTTTGCCAATCCCGAATCACCAATTTCCAATCCCGGCCCCTCAATGTCCCGACTCCAGTTCCAGCTCCAAGCCACCGACGGGCATGCCCGCCGTGGGCGCCTGACCTTTCCGCGTGGCACGGTCGAAACCCCTGCGTTCATGCCGGTCGGGACCTATGGTTCGGTCAAGGGCATCCTGCCCGAGCAGATCCGCGCGCTGGGTGCGGAGATCATTCTGGGCAATACCTTCCATCTGTATCTGCGTCCGGGCCTGGAGGTGATCGGCGATCACGGCGGACTGCACGGGTTTGCGCGCTGGGATGGGCCCATCCTCACCGATTCCGGCGGTTTCCAGGTGTTTTCGTTGGCGCATCGCCGCAAGATCACCGAGCAGGGCGTGACCTTTTCCTCGCCGACCGATGGCGCCCGGGTGTTCCTGGGTCCCGAAGAGAGCATGAAAATCCAGAAAGTGCTCGATTCGGACATCGTGATGATCTTCGACGAGTGCACGCCGTACCCGGCGACCGAGGACGTCGCGCGCCGCTCGATGGAGCTGAGCCTGCGCTGGGCGCAGCGCTCGCGCGATGCGCACGATGGGCTCGGCAACGATGCGGCGCTGTTCGGCATCGTGCAGGGTGGGGTGCATCCGGACCTGCGCAGCCGCTCGCTGGACGGACTGCAAGCCATCGGTTTCGATGGGTATGCGATCGGTGGGCTGGCAGTGGGCGAGCCCGAGCACGAACGCAATGCCATGCTCGAACACCTGCATCCGCGCCTGCCGGCCGAGCGCCCGCGCTACCTGATGGGCGTGGGCCGCCCGGAAGACCTGGTCGAAGGCGTGGCCCGCGGGGTGGACATGTTCGATTGCGTCATGCCCACCCGCAACGCGCGCAACGGCCACTATTTCACCTCGTTCGGCACCGTGCGCATCCGCAATGCCAAGTACGAGCGCGACCTGGACACCATCGAGCCGGGCTGTGGCTGCCATGCCTGCAGCAGCGGCTATACGCGCGCCTACCTGCGCCATCTGGACCGCTGCAACGAAATGCTGGCGCCGATGCTGGGCACCCTGCACAACCTCTGGTACTACGAAAAACTGATGGCCGACATGCGCGCAGCGATCGCGGCGGGAACCTTTGTGGAGTTCCGGCGGTCCTTCTATGCGGCACGCGGCGCCACCACGCCGCCGTTGCCGGGGGCAACCAGCTGAGACCGGCCGAGCGCGCCCTGACGCGGACGGCGTGGAACCTGCATGGCATAATTCCCGGCTGTTCCGCCCCGGCGGTACCTGAATAGCGAGCGGGCCCATGGGCGCGCTGGCACCAAACTAGGATGCACTGAATGAATCTGCTCGATTTCCTGATCCCCGCTGCCCAGGCGCAGGTCGCTGGCGGCGCGCCGGCACCCGGCCCGATGGGAGGCCTGTCCACCTTCGCGCTGCCGATCATCCTGATCGCGGTGATGTACTTCCTGATGATCCGCCCGCAGATGAAGCGCCAGAAAGAGCACAAGGCGCTGCTGGACAAGCTGGCGCGCGGCGATGAAGTGATCACCTCCGGCGGCGTTGCGGGTGTGATCACCGACATCGGCGACAACTTCATCAGCGTGGAAGTGGCCGACAACGTGCGTATCCGCGTGCAGAAGAGCGCCGTGGGCCATGTGCTGCCGAAGGGCACGCTGAAGTCGGCGAGCTAAGCGCGTCTTGCAATGGCTGCGCCGCTGTCAGGCAGGCGCAGTCGCCAGGTGGAACCGGAGGTTGTGACCCGCCGGTTCCACCGTTCCGCCCGTATCCATCTGAAGACCATTGGCGACGTTGTACCGGTCGCTTGAAGTCGTTCTCACTGCTAGGCGCGGCGCCGGGATGGTGCCACGCGGGACTGTCGCAATGCTCGAATTTCCTCGCTGGAAGTACTTCCTGATCCTGCTGGTACTGGCCGTCAGCGCGCTGTATGCGCTGCCCAACGTCTACCAGAAGGACCCGTCCGTGCAGATCACCGCCAGCCGCGGTGCGCAGCTTGACGACGCCTTGCGCAGCCGCATCGACGGTGAGCTCAAGAGCGCCGGCATCACGCCGAAGGCGATCACAAAGGAAGGCGACAGCCTGATGGTGCGGTTGCCCTCGCTGCAGGCGCAGACCCGCGCCAACGACGTGTTGCGCCAGCAGCTGGGCGAGAACTACACCGTGGCGCTGAACCTGGCCTCCACCGTGCCGGACTGGCTGGCCAAGCTGGGCGGCCGGCCGATGGTGCTGGGTCTGGACCTGGTGGGCGGTGTGCACTTCGCCATGCAGGTCGATCAAAAGGCCGCGCTGGAAAAGCGCCTGGACGGGTTTGCCGAAGACATTCGCACCACCTTGCGCGATGCGCGTATCCCGTATCGCTCGGTGGAGCGTCGCGCCGACAACAGTATCCAGGTCAGCCTGGGCGAGGGCGCCAATGCGGACGCCGCGCGCGTGGCGCTGGCCAAGGCGCAGCCGACCCTGACCTACGACGTCAGCGGCCAGAACATCGCCGTGAAGGTGCCGGAGGCCGAGCTCAAGCAGATCGCCAGCGGTGCGATCGAGCAGAACCTCACCACCTTGCGCAACCGCGTCAACGCACTGGGCGTGTCCGAGCCGACCATCCAGCGCCAGGGCGAGGACCGCATCGTGGTCGAACTGCCCGGTCTGCAGGACACCGCCGAAGCCAAGCGCCTGATCGGTGCCACCGCCTCGCTGGAATTCCGCGCCGTGGTCGACGGCAACGCCGACGATGCCGTGCGTAGCGGCAACATTCCGCCGGAGGCCAAGGTCTATCGCCTGCGCGACAGCAACGCGCCGGTGTTGTTGAACAAGCGCGCGCTGGTGACCGGCGACCAGATGGTCAGCGCGTCGGTCAGCACCGACCAGAACGGCATGCCGGCAGTGGCGGTGACGCTCAACAACGTCGCCGGCCAGCGCATGTTCGACTACACCAGCGCCAACGTCGGCAAGCTGATGTCGGTGGTCTACATCGAGCGCATTCCCACCGTGACCATGGTCGACGGCAAGGAAGTGCGCAGCGTGCGGGTCAAGGAAGAAGCCTTGTCGCCAACCCGCATTGCCGGCGTGTTCGGCAAGAACTTCCAGACCACCGGTCTGGAAAAGACCGAAGCCGAGAACCTGGCCAAGCTGCTGAAATCCGGCTCGCTGGCCGCGCCGATGGATTTCGTCGAGGAATACGTGATCGGTCCGAGCCTGGGTGCGGAGAACGTGGAGCGCGGCGTCACGGCGGTGGTCTACTCGTTCCTGTTCACCCTGGTGTTCTTCACCATCTACTACCGCGTGTTCGGCGCGATCACCTCGGTGGCGCTGCTGTTCAACCTGCTGATCGTGGTGGCGGTGATGTCGCTGTTCGGCGCCACCATGACGTTGCCGGGCTTTGCCGGCCTTGCCCTGTCGGTGGGTCTGTCGGTGGACGCCAACGTGCTGATCAACGAGCGTATCCGCGAAGAGTTGCGCCTGGGCGTACCGGCCAAGTCGGCGATCGCGGCCGGTTACGAAAAGGCCGGCGGCACCATCCTCGACGCCAACCTGACCGGCCTGATCGTGGCGGTGGCCTTGTACGCGTTCGGTACCGGCCCGCTGAAGGGTTTCGCGCTGACCATGATGATCGGTATTTTCGCCTCGATGTTCACCGCGATCACCGTGTCGCGTGCGCTGGCGGTGTTGATCTACGGCAGCCGCAAGAAGCTGAAGTCCGTCGCTATCTGAGATGCGAGTCCGGCCCTGGCCGGTGCAGCCCAGCTGCACGCGGTCGGGGAATGAATCCCTTTGCAAGCGTCTGCGCCCCAATGGCGCAAACGTCTTAAACGGAAGATCTTTTCCATGAAATTGTTCCCGCTCCATCTCATTCCCAACGACACCAAGATCGATTTCATGAGCTGGCGCAAGCCGGTGCTGATCTTGATGCTGGTGCTGGCAGTCGCCTCGGTCGGCATCATCGTCGGCAAGGGTTTCAATTACGCGCTGGAATTCACCGGCGGCACGCTGGTGCAGACCTCGTTCCAGAAGACCGTGGACGTGGACCAGGTGCGCGAGAAGCTGTCCAAGGCCGGCTTCGAAAACGCCCAGGTGCAGAACGCGCGCGGCGGCAATGAAGTCATGATTCGCCTGCAGCCGCATGGGCAGAACAACAATCGCGACGATGCCGCGCGCACCGTTGCCGAAGATGTGCGCAAGGCAGTGACCAGCGACGAGAATCCGGCCACCGTGCAGCCTGGCGAATTCGTCGGCCCGCAGGTCGGCAAGGATCTGGCCTTGAATGGCGTGTATGCCACGGTGTTCATGCTGGTGGGCTTTTTGATCTACATCGCGTTCCGCTTCGAGTGGAAGTTCGCGGTGGTCGCCAGCCTGACCGCCTTGTTCGACTTGCTGGTCACCGTGGCCTTCGTGTCGCTGACCGGTCGCGAGTTCGACCTGACCGTGCTGGCCGGCCTGCTGTCGGTGATGGGCTTTGCGATCAACGACATCATCGTGGTGTTCGACCGCGTGCGCGAAAACTTCCGCGCACTGCGCGTGGAGCCGCTGGAAGTGCTGAACCGCTCGATCAACCAGACGCTCTCGCGCACGGTGATCACCGCGGTGATGTTCTTCCTGTCGGCATTGGCGCTGTACATCTACGGCGGCGAATCGATGGAGGGCCTGGCCGAAACCCACATGATCGGCGCAGTGATCGTGGTGATCTCCTCGGTGATCGTGGCCGTACCGATGCTGAGCATCGGTCCGTTTGCGGTGACCAAGCAGGACCTGCTGCCGAAGGCCAAGGACGTGGAGGCGCTGGCGCGTCGTCCTTGATGGGTTGGCAAAAGGTCTGACGAAAAAACCGCGCATTGCGCGGTTTTTTTGTTTCTGGCGGTGAACGTCGTGACTTCATGATCGTGCACTGCGACGTTATTACTCAAGATTTTCAACGCTAGGATTTCCTGGGGCACGTGATGCCGATCGATACGCAATACGTCGCGTTAGGGAAGGTCTGATCAAC
>NZ_JAGHWU010000073.1:0-4367 GCF_017746145.1 Xanthomonas sp. D-99
CACCCCTCACCCCAATTCCAACCCCGCCACGAGCGCATCCAGATCGATCAAGTTGCCGTTACTTTGGAAGGTGTAGTGCCCGTTCAGCAGGATGTGTCGCCACGCCGCCGGTGACATCTTCGTGATCAGCAGCACGGCTTTGGCGTTGCCGCTGGCCTCGTACTTCGTCAACAGGCGCGACAGGATCGCCGAGTTGTAGTAGATGATGGCGTTGGCCATCAGCCGTGCGCATTGGTTGCTGATTTCGATTTCGATGTCTGTGTGCCCGGTCAGCTCCTTCTTGCCGCCGACCTGGGCGATGGTCGAGCGTAGCTGGTGGTAGGACTCAATGCGATTCTGCGAGCGGTGCACGCTGCGTTCCCGTTGCGGGTCGCGCAGGTAGCGCAATGTGTAGATGCTGCGCACCAGCTTATCGAACTCGAAGATGGCGCGCCGCGTCGGGTTCGGCGCGGTGTACGTGCATAGCTTGCGGATCAGGGTGCCCTGAGTCATTTCCTTCAGGCCCAGCGTGGCGACGATCCGGTCGATGTTGCTCTTTTCGCTGACGATGAGTTGCCGATCGATTTGGCCGACCGGTCGGATCAGGCACGTCTCGTACAACGCCGGTTCGTCGGCGCAATACAGATCCTGCAATTGGGCGTCCAAATCGGTGAAGCGCGGCTCGAAGCGCAGTCCGAACCAGTGCAGGATGGCGAAGTTGGCCTTGTTGACGCTGTGCATATCGCCGGTAATCGCCGTTGGCACGATATCCGACGTGTTGCGATACCAGATGTCAAACACGTGGTGCCCTTCGTATTCGTGAGCACCGATTAGGTATCCGTTGAGCGGAACATGGTTGCACAGCAGCGTATAGGCGACGACACCCTTGCCGCGGCCGAAGTATTTGCGCGAGTAGCGCGCTTTCACGGTCGGACGCTCGACGCCGAATTTCTGGCCATCGACCGCACCGTACAGCGCGCCTAGGTCGAACGAGTAATGCGGGAAGATCGGCAGCACGGCGATGGCGTTGCTGATGCAGTCGTTGGCCGCGTGCAGCGATGCTTGCCGTAGGTATTGCTGGTAGGTGCTCTCCAGCACGTGGTACGGGATGTCGCTGGTACGCGCCATGACCAGATTGCCGTGGTTCATTGCCTGGGCAATGATGACTGCCATCAGGCTGTCAGCGTCGGCCACCTTCTTGGCATAGCGTGGTTGCAACGGAGTGAGCGCCGACAAGAATTGACACTGACCGTTGACATAGCGGAACACGTCGGCCACGTCGCAAAATGGCAGTTGCTCGTAGAGTGCCTGCTCATGCGCCTTGTGGTTCTCGCTCTTGGGCTTGCGCCACGTCAGCGTCTGCGTGGCCTTGCCGTAGTCGAGGTGCTTCAGCTTGCCCTGCTTCAGCTCACGGTTGAACGCCAACCACTGCGTTCGCAGTTCTGCCGTCAGTGCAATGAGTTGGGCCTCGATCGGTTCGCGCAGGAACGGGATGTCCATCGGAGCCAGTACATCGGCGTTCTCATCGAGCGACACCAACTCGTCAGAGAGGTGCCGATGTTGCAAGCTGTCGTCGAGATAGAGTTCGCCCGACTGGAAGCGCTTCCTGACCTGGCGGTACAGCCAGAACTCGTAGCGGTCTGCGTGCAGGCCGGTCGGCTTGCTGTCGGCGTCGAAGGTCAGCAAGTACGGTCGCAACCGTTTCGGCAACGTCGCTGTTGGACATTCGACGAGCGGACGTTGCGACAGGCGCTGCTGTTTGGCGAACACACTCTTGGCCCAGATCAGTGCTGCCAGCCACGGGTTGCTGGGGTCGGTGCCGGCAAGGTCGAGCGCGACATACAGCGGTCGCAGATGACGGCGCATGCGTTCGGCCAGCCCGTCCACCGCCTGCCAATGCAGGGCCAGCTTGCTCGCTGGTTTGATGCTCATACGATGGCCGACGAGCTGAAGCGCGTCTTTCGGTATGATCTTGTACGCCCGCTGCCGCACGTTGCCGAACGGTGTGGTGTCGGCCACCGTATCGTCGACATAGAGCAACAGCAGGCGTCCGACTCGTGGCGTTTCCTGCTGACGCCGTACCTGCTCGGCGACGAAGGATTGCTTGGCGCCGGCACGACTTTCATCCTCTAGTCGCTTCATGTGATAGGCCATGGCATCGACCAGGTTGTCGGTGAGTTGCCGATAGCGCAGCCAGGCGTAGCACAGCAGGTAGAGATGGGTCTGGTCCGGCTTGAGGTTTCGCAGGTCGTGGACGGTATAGAAGTTCGCCAGGCTCGCGTAGTAACGCACGTTCTGTTGCGAGATGCCCAGCTTGGGCAACAGCGTCTTGGCGATCCCGTGCAGCGGCTCCAAAATGGTGCGCTTCTCGCGTTCACGGGCCATCTGACGCCAGCCGAAATCTTTGGCGTCTTGCCGGAGCACCGCCAATTCGGACAGCGTGTTGTCTCGTACCAAAAGCTGGGATAGCGCGGCTTTGGCCGAATCATCCAGCACTTCGGCCAGCAGGCCACCTAAGCGCCGACGTTCGGCCGACAGCGTGGCGCTCACCAGTTCTTGCACAGTCGTGTAGCCGGGCCGGATGATCTTGCGTTCGTTGAGCCAGACGATCAGCTCGGCGGCGACGAAGCTAGGCGTCACGTCGCGGCGTGCGATCTGGGCGGCCTGCTGCGCGAGTTGTGGCAGAAAATCGGCTGCCCAGAGCCGATAGCCGAACCATTCGGCGATGCGCTCGCGCTGGGTGTAGTGCTCATGTTTGGTGATCGTCTTGCGTTCGAAGTCCTCGCCGTGGAAGTAGCGACTCAGCACAAAGGCGCAATCATCCTCGACTTCGCTCCAGTTGAAGCGGAAAAAGGCGTGCTTGGCCTTGAAGTAGCCGATCTGCAAGACGCAATAGGCCCGCGCATGGAGGCCGGGGCGACTGGCCGCGAACGTCAACTCCGCCTCGGACAACGCCAAGTATTCCAGCCGCTGCGCATCGTCGAAGTCCGGCAGGCCATAAAGCGCTTCCTGCTCGGCGTCCGAGAGGACGGTGAGCAGCTTATTCTTGTTGCTCATCGGCCGTTCTGCCCGTTCCACGCCAACCCACTCGCTCCAGCGTTTCGATCAAGGTGGTGCGTTTGACGCCGAAGTTGCGGCACACGGCCGCTTTCGACATCCCGCCGTTCAGCGCGGCAATGATGGCCTCCAGCTTTTCGCCGACGATGGCCAGAGGTCGCCCGCCGGTGCGGCCACGCCGCCGGGCAGCGGCTAGGCCCGCGACGACGCGCTCTTGGATCAGGGCCCGCTCGTACTGCGCAAGTGCGCCGAACACATGGAACAGCAACTCGCCGGACGCCGTGCTGGTATCCATTCCCTCGGTCAGCGAGCGGAACGCCACTTGCTTGTCCTTGAGTGAGGTCACGATGGCGAGCAAGTGCGACAGCGAGCGGCCAAGCCGGTCGAGCTTCCAGACCACCAGTACGTCACCGGGCCGGACGAATTCGAGCGCCTTCGTCAAGCCTGCGCGGTCATCCTTCGCGCCTGAGATGCGATCCTCGAACAGGTGTCGGGCATCAACGCCAGCAGCGAGCAGTGCGTCGCGTTGCAAGTTAGTGCTCTGCCGGTCGGAGTCCGACGACACACGCATGTAGCCGACCAACATAGGCGAATAACCATCGGGAACCGGTTTCCGCATGGTAGCGTGTGGCGACGGGGTTTTCCGCACACTTTTTACGGGGTTCTGCGATCACTTGTGCTGGGAGGCTGCCTACATGTCGCAAAACACTTGTTTTGCGACATGCCGGCACCTTGACGCCACTAGGCCATCAGGCCGATAACGGTGTGTAGTTGAAACCGATCAAGCAGCTGTTCGCCTGAGTGGGGCGGTCATTTCTCCCCCCGTTTGCCCACTGTTGCGTTGAACAGGCAGGAGGCATCACCTGCTCTACAGCGGTCGTTTGCGCCCAGCCGGGAACTGGCTATTTGACATCGACGCCAGACAGGCTACATCCAAGCCCAGTTGGTACCAGATGAAAGTTCACCAACTCAATGGCGGGCGACCCAAGGCATCCAGGCGTTCTGCATCTTCAAGGATTGCAGCAGTTGTGCGCGGCGAAATTGGCTGTGCGTCATCCAGTGCATAGGCTTGCCGCGCAGCATCGGCGGCTAGAGCCTCACGCGTCCGCGGTGAGTGCTCTTGCAACCTTTGACGCGTGTTTCGGGCCAGATCGGGGGCGATGACCGGCATCGAGGAACAGATATCGCCAGGTGCGGGGTTGGCTAGAAAGGCTGTCTCTAGGTCGCGCGCATTTGCATGGAGTTCAGTTTGCGGGTCCTCGATCTCGGCTCTGAATGCGTTTGTCCTGGCCAGCGCGTCGATTGCATCAGGCTTGTCGAAGCGTTCAACT
>NZ_JAGHWU010000074.1:0-5510 GCF_017746145.1 Xanthomonas sp. D-99
GATTAAAAGTGCTGGTGACATCCCAGCAAGTCGAAACTCACCTGGACCGGCAAGGGTCGGAAACCCACTTGGGTTTCCGAATACCTGGCCGGCGAAGGCCACAGCCTGGACGATTTGAAGATCAAGTGACATGGGCAAGGTCATCCCCTTCCAGCGTCCCCGTCCCCGCCGCCCTGGTCCCGCCAGGCCGCGCCAGGGCGCGGGCGGGAAGGGCTGGGCCTGGTGGCTGGTCGGCGCTGCCGCCGCGGCCGTGGCGGCGATCCTCTCGCCGCTGCGCTGGCCAGCGCGGATCCTGCTGGTCCTGCTCAGCGGCGTCGGCATCGTCGGCGCGGTGGCCTGCTACTGGCTTTCGTCCCCGACCAACTGGCCGATGATTCGCCTCGCCGTGGTCGCGTTTCTCGGTTCCGTTGCCTTGTGGCATGGCGGCGAAGCCGCGTTGAAAGGCGCAAGAGCGTTGAGCGCCTACAGCTTTGAGAAGGTCCGCCAGCTACGAGCGGCACCGCGCAAAGCTGCATAAAAATACCCCGGCGCACGAACGCCGGGGAATTGAGTGTTGGCCTATATCACTAGGCCGCCGCCACCCTACCCCGGCAGCGTCGGCCCTTCAAGGAGCGAACCATGCTGATACTGACGCGCCGGATCGGCGAAACCCTGATGATCGGCGACGACTCCACCACCGTCACGGTGCTGGGCGTCAAAGGCAACCAGGTCCGAATCGGAATCACAGCCCCGCCTACGGTTCCCGTGCACCGCGAGGAAATCTACGAGCGCATCCAAGAGCAGCGGAAGCGGGATCATGCGCCTGGCGCTTGAGCTTCCCAACACGCCCGAACGCCTGCGCGTGCGGGCGTGTATGGCGGTCGAACGCATCCTGGCCGAACACGGCATCACGCTATCGCGCCTGGCGCTGCTGGCCACCGAGGGCGGGCGAAAGTACAAGGCCGAGCGCGAGGCCTACCAGCTGGCCAGCGATGCCGCCGTGCGCGTCCTGGCGGACGCCGGCACGCCGGCCGAGCAGATCGAGCGCGCCCGCTTCGCGCTCATCCCGTGAGGGTCGCGCACGTGCTGATTCCTGCGGGCGGGATCCTGCTGGCCATCGCCGCCCTGGTCGCCCACGACGACGCCGGCAGAGCCGACCAGGCCGCCGACGTGGCGACCACCGAGACGGCCGCCTACCTGGCCACCTTCATCGAGCATCCGGCGCTGTCCGAATGCGCCAGCAAGCGCTACGGCGCGCAGCTGCACGCCGCAGGCCTGGCCCGCTTCGCGTTGGAGCCACAAGCGTCGGACTGCCCGTTCGCCGCTTGCATCGGCTCGCGGATCCGCGGCCTGGCCGACTACCGCGACGACGGCGGGATGCTTCTACGTACCGCGCTTTTCATGGATCCGCCGAAGATCCCGATTGCCTCGCCGCTGCTGGGCGAGTCGATCCCGTTTTCGCTGGCCATCGACGGCGATCACGTCCGGGTTTTCGCGCCTCCTGCCCTGCCCCTGGCCGCGCCCCTTTCCCAGGTGTGCGAAGCGCTGGCCGCACCGCTCAAGCCTCTGTCTGAAGCATAAATTGCGTCGGCAATTCCCAGGTGCAGGCCACGACCGTGGCCAGGCTGGGGTTCTAAGCCGGAACCGCCGAAAATTCCGTTACTCCAAGCTCCAGTCCCGGCTATGAGTGACCAACTCGGTAAGTTCAAGCAGTGGGTTGATGATTTTTCGGCATCGACACCTCGACGTACCCAGCTAGGCGCTTCTGGGCTTCATCCATGTCAAACACCTTGGGATCGAACGGCCCGCCCAGCCACTCGATGAGTTCGCGCCGACGGGCGTTGCGGTGACCAGCAAGAACACGGAGCAAGTCTGCATACCCCCACGACCCGCCACAATCTTCCGGTGGACAGGCGTACTTGCCGGCGACCATGCATGGATAGGTGCCTGTCGGTCGTGCCATCGCCTTCTCGACCGTCACTCTGTGCTGCCAGTTGTCGCCAAAATCGTAGGTGTACGTCAGGGCATCACCGATGCGGCAGACATCGCACAATCGCAGTTCGCTGTTGATCGCGCCGCCGTACCCGCGCCCATCCTGGTACGAGAACAGGTGCATCAACTCCCAGCCCATAGCGCCTTGGATGAAGTAGTGCAATTGCGCGAGTTTCGCATCCGAATGGGTATCGAAACGACGCCACACGGCCGGCGCTACGCCAAGCAGTTCGACCTTGAGACGCCACACGGGTGTAGGGTTGCGCATCGTCATGGATTCCTCACCCTTCCCACGGATTGATGACGGTTACGCCGGCCGCTTCGTAAGGGGCCGTGTCGCGTGACGCCACAATGAAACCCCGCGAGGCAGCAATCGCTGCGATGTAGCCGTCGGGTGTCGGAAATCCTCGCCCTCCGATCTTTGCCGTCACGGCCAATTCGGCATAACGCCGCGCTGCATCGATGTCGAATGGCAACACCCGATCCCTAAACAGGCCCATGAGGCCATCAAGGGCCTGTTCCAGCATGTCCTTGCGCTTACCGGCAGGAAGCGCAGCGATGCCAAATAGCAGTTCGGCCAGCGTCACGCTGGACAGGTACAGTGTTTCAGCGGCTTGATCGTTCAACCAGGTCCGCACGGATGGGTGCGGCTCGGGCTTCATCGCCTCGGAAACGACGTTGGTATCGAGAACGATCATTCAAGCCTCGGCGGGACGGCCGGCGTCTTGTCTCTTACCCGATCGAAGACCTCGAAGTCCTCATTCGTCAGGCCAATCTTGCGACCCAAAGCCGCCAAGGCTTCGCCTAGGCGAACGCGCGTCTCTGGCTTGACTGCGGTCGCCAGAATCTCGCGGACCTCGGCCTCGGTGCTGTGCCCATGTTGAGCGGCCCGCATGCGCAATGCGCGGTGCACATCATCCGGCAGATTACGTACTGTCAGCATTGCCATAGCATTCGCCTTTTCGAAAATGCATTCGATGCATGCATTTTATTTATTTGAGTTCATTATTGCAAGGGCCGGACCCTGTCGCCAAACACATGTTTTGCGGCATCTTTGCAACAGCCTCTCGAATCGCTCGTTCGGTGGCCCTAAATTTGTGCGGAAAACAGTGTCGCCATGCGCTATTGTACGGAAACCTAATCTTGATGGTTATCCGCTCATGTTAGTGGGCTACATGCGCGTGTCGTCCGATTCCGACCGCCAGAGCACAGACTTGCAGCGTGACGCCCTGCTCGCTGCCGGCGTCGATGCCCGGCACCTCTTCGAGGATCGTGCTTCCGGCGCGAAGGATGACCGGGCTGGCTTGGTGCGGGCGCTCGAATTCGTGTGCCCTGGCGACGTGCTGGTGGTGTGGAAGCTGGATAGGCTCGGCCGCTCACTATCGCACCTGCTCACCATCGTGACCTCGCTCAAGGAAAAGCAGGTGGCGTTCCGCTCGTTGACCGAAGGTATGGATACCACCACGGCATCGGGCGAGCTGCTGTTCCACGTATTCGGTGCGCTCGCGCAGTACGAACGCGCCTTGATCCGAGAGCGTGTCGTTGCCGGCTTGGACTCCGCCCGCAAACGTGGCCGGATCGGTGGCCGACCACAGGCAATCACTGGCGAGAAGCTGGATGCCATTATCGCCGCACTCGATGGTGGCATGTCCAAGGCGGCGGTGTGCCGCAACTTCGGCGTCAAGCGCACTACCTTGATCGAGACGTTGGCGCGGATCGGCTGGGCGGGCTCCGATGGAGCGTCGTCACGATGATCGCCAAGAGCGAACGATTGACGGTGCTGTCGGACGCCGAACAGGAAGCCCTGTACGGCTTGCCTGACTTTGATGATGCTCAACGGCTGGAATACTTGGCATTGACCGAATCCGAACTGGCACTCGCCAGTTGCCGCCCCGGCCTCCATGCCCAGGTCTATTGCGTCTTGCAGATCGGCTACTTCAAGGCCAAGCACGCCTTCTTCCGCTTCGACTGGACTGAGGTCGAGGACGATTGCGCCTTCGTGCTGAGCCGCTACTTCCACGGCGAGGCGTTCGAGCATAAAGCGATCACCAAGCACGAGCACTACGCCCAGCGCGAGCGCTTGGCCGAGTTGTTCGGCTATCGGCCGTGGGCGGCCGACTTCCTGCCGCAACTCGCGCAGCAGGCCGTGCAAATCGTCCGCCGCGACGTGACACCGGGATTCGTCGTCGCCGAGTTGATCGGCTGGCTCAACGAGCACAAGATCATCCGGCCCGGCTACACCACCCTGCAAGAATTGGTCAGTGAAGCCCTGTCCGCCGAACGTCGACGCTTGAACAGCCTGCTGGCAGAAGTGTTGGACGAATCGGCCAAGGCCGCGCTGGCCCAGTTACTGGTGCGTGAGGACACCCTGTCGCAACTGGCGGCACTCCAGCAGGACGCCAAGGATTTTGGCTGGCGTCAGATGGCCCGAGAGCGCGAGAAGCGCGCCACGCTGGAACCGCTGCACAGGATCACCAAGGCGTTGCTGCCAAAGCTCGGCGTCTCGCAGCAGAACCTACTGTATTACGCGAGCCTGGCCAACTTCTATACCGTCCACGACCTGCGCAACCTCAAGGGGGATCAGGCCCGGCTCTACCTACTGTGTTATGCCTGGGTGCGCTACCGGCAGCTTACCGACAACCTGGTCGATGCCATGGCCTACCACATGAAGCAATTGGAGGATGAAAGCCGCGCGGCGGCAAAGCAGTCCTTCATCGCCGAGCAGGTACGCCGCCAGCAGGACACGCCGCAGGTCGGCCGCCTGCTGTCACTTTACGTGGACCATAGCGTCGCCGATCCAACGCCGTTCGGCGAGGTACGTCAACGCGCCTACAAGATCATGCCCCGCGACACGCTGCAAACCACCGCGCAGCGCATGAGCGTAAAGCCGATGAGCAAGTTGGCGATGCACTGGCAGGCGGCGGACGGCCTGGCTGAGCGCATACGCCGCCATCTGCGACCGTTGTACGTCACGCTCGATTTCGCGGGCACCCACCCGGACAGCCCGTGGCTGGCAGCGTTAGCTTGGTCCAAGAGTGTGTTTGCCAAGCAGCAGCGGCTGTCGCAACGGCCGCTGGCAGAATGCCCGGACGCTACGCTGCCGAAACGGCTTCGTCCGTATCTGCTGACCTTCGATGCAGACGGTAAGCCGACCGGCTTGCACGCCGACCGCTACGAATTCTGGCTCTATCGACAGATCAGGAAGCGCTTTCAGTCAGGTGAATTGTTTCTCGATGACAGCCTGCAACACCGCCACTTCTCCGACGAGTTGGTCTCGCTGGACGAGAAGGCCGACGTGCTCGTGCAAATGGACATCCCCTTCCTGCGGAAACCGGTCGATGTTCAGTTCAATGCGCTGGCAACTGAACTGCGCACGCAGTGGCTGGCGTTCAATCGCGAGCTGAAACAGGGCAAGCTGACCCACCTGGAATACGACAAGGACACGCAGGCGCTGATCTGGCGCAAGCCCAAGGGCGAGAACCACAAGGCACGCGAAAAAGCGTTCTACGAGCAACTGCCATTCTGCGATGTCGCCGACG
>NZ_JAGHWU010000075.1:0-28481 GCF_017746145.1 Xanthomonas sp. D-99
TTGATCAGACCTTCCCTAAAGATGGGCGTGAGTGGCAACTATGCGTTTTCGCCGAGGGTGGGTCTGAGCGTTTCAGCCAGTCGCACCGTTGTCAGACGAGATGTCACTCCGGCAGCGACCAATGTGTCGGTCAACTGCAGCGTTGTTTTTTGAAGCTGCGCTCGTCTCCTAGCCGGTGAAGGGTGTTGCAGATCCGCTTATAGGTTGGAAGACCAGGGCACGCTTACAGCAACACGTCAGGCAGCCGTTGAGGTGAAGAAGCCGCCCAAGCGGGCGGCTTCAGGTCACACAAGTGCGCTGCGCGCTCAGCCGCGATAGCGGCAGCCGGAGGTGCAGGTCTCGTGCACCACGATCTCGCTCAGCTGCGGCAGCGCCGGCTTGAGCTGCTGCCAGATCCAGATCGCCAGGCGCTCGCTGGTGGGGTTTTCCAGTCCCTCGATCTCGTTGAGGTAATGGTGGTCCAGGCGGTCGTAGATCGGCTGGAAAGCGGCCTTGATGTCGCCGAAATCCATGATCCAGCCGGTTTCGGCGCCGGGTTCGCCGCTGACATGCAGCTCGACGCGAAACGAATGGCCGTGCAGGCGCGCGCATTTATGCCCAGGGGGCACGTTGGGAAGCCGGTGCGCGGCTTCGAGGGTGAAGACTTTGAAGATATCCATGCGCGACATTGTAAGTGGGCCGGGCCGTATGGAGCCCACGCCACGCGCAACGCTGCAGTACTTTTCGCATTTTCAAGCGATGGCGACCGCTTGCACGCGATAGTTCAGGGCAGCACCGGGCCAGCTCCGATGCGCTGGCAAGCGTCTCCGTGTGTCAGCGTGTGTCACCGTAACGCATATCTGTATGCAGATATGTAATTTTTGTTAGTAAAGCGTACATGGCCCACTGCACGGCCCCCTGTTCATGGATGCCGTGCGTGAAGCGCCCTATGCCTTATCTGCTGTCTGTTGCCGTGTTTTCGGTGCTGATTCCGCTTGCACATGCCGACGAGGCAACACCCGCCACCGGCAAGACCCTGGCCACCGTCAGCGTCACCGGTTCCAACATCAAGCGCAGCGACAGCGAAGGCCCGAACCCGGTGCAGGTGATCGACCGCCAGCAACTGGAGCAGTCCGGCAAGGTCACCGTGGCCGACGCGCTGCGTTCCATCTCGGCCAACACCGGCAACGCCACCAACGAGACCACCAACAACGGCTGGGCGTCGGGCTCGGCGGGCATCGGCCTGCGCGGGCTGTCGCAGAAGAACACGCTGGTCCTGCTCAACGGTCGCCGTCTGGCCAATTACGGCTTTCCCGCCAATGGCCTGGGCGACACCTTCGTCAATCTCAACGCGCTGCCGCTGGTGGCAGTGGAGCGCATCGAAGTGCTCAAGGACGGCGCCTCGGCGGTGTACGGCTCAGACGCGGTGGCTGGCGTGGTCAACATCATCACCCGGCAGGATTTTCAGGGCGCCGAACTGGGCCTCAGCGGCGGTACCTCCGATCAGGGCGGCATGGACACGCAGCGCGCCAAATTCATCGGCGGGATCGGCGACCTGGACAGCGACGGCTACAACATCCTTTTCAGCTTCGACGCCTACAACCGCGACCGTCTCGATCAGGACCAGCGCGCACTGACCCGCTCGGGCATCTATAGCGATCTGCCGGGCGGGCGCTGGAACGGCTGGTCGGCCAAAGGCGCGCGTTACCTGGTCGGCGGCCGCTCGGTGCCGATGCTCGATGCGCAGGGCAACTGCCCCGCCGGTACGGTGCTGACCGCCAGCGCGCCGATCGACGGGCTGGCCGGCGACACCTGCGGCTTCAACCAGGCGCCGTTCACCACGCTGATTCCCTCCACCAAGCGCTATCAGGCCTACACCAACGCCACCTTCCGGCTCAGCGATTCTGTCGAAGCGTTCGGCGAAGCGCTCTACAGCGAGGTCAAGGGCGTGTCGATCTTCGGCTCCAGCCCGTACTTCACCTTGGAAGGCGGCCGCTTTGCGTTGAACGCCAGCACCGGCCTGGCCGAGCCGGTCTCCAACCTGCTGCCGGCTTCCAGCCCCTACAACCCGTACGGCACGGCGGTGCCGATCGAATACACCTTCTTCGACCTGGGCCAGACGGTCAAAACCAATCGCTCGCAGTCCTACCGCTTTCTCGGCGGCGTGCGCGGCACCACCGAACGCTGGGATTGGGAGGCGGCGGCGTTCGCCGCACGCAGCACCGAGCACGAAACCGTGTCCGGCGGTTTTGCCAACCGCTTCACCTTGGCACAGGCGTTGGCCGACGGCAGCTACAACCTGCTTGATCCAGCGGCCACACCGCAGGCGGTGATCGATGGCATCAACCTCGCCACCTTGCGGCCTGCGCAATCGACCTTGCGCGGTGTCGATGCCAAGGTGTCGGGCAATCTGTTCGAGCTGCCAGCCGGCAGCGTCGGATTCGCCGCCGGTGCCGAGTGGCGGCAGGAAGAACTGGTGTCGCGTAATCCGCTGCAGATCGATCAGGGCCTGCAGATCCGCCCGGCAATTGCTGCGGTGGACGGCGAGCGCAAGGTGTCGGCGCTGTATGCCGAAGTCAACGTACCGCTGCTGCCATCGCTGGAGCTGCAACTGGCCGGGCGTGGCGATCACTACAGCGATTTCGGCGATGCATTTTCGCCCAAGGCCAGCTTGCGCTGGCAACCGCTCGATGCAGTGCTGGTGCGCGCGGCGGCCTCGCGCGGTTTTCGTGCGCCGTCGCTGTCGGAGAATGCGGCCAGCACCAATATTTCCTACGGATCGGTGGTGGATCCCTACGATCCGGATGTGCCGGGCTCGCGCCAGAACCCGACCTTTTTCACTGTCGGCAACACCGCGCTCGACCCCGAGCGCACCCGCAGCTACAACCTGGGCGTGGTGTTGTCGCCATGGGCAGAGACCAGCCTGAGCGTGGACTGGTACAAGATCGAACTGGACAACCTGATCGGCACCGGCAACAACGCCACCATCGTGCAGAACAATCATCCGGCCGATGTCGTGCGCAACGAGCGCGGCACCCTGGTGGCGGTGTACAACCGCTATCAGAATCTCAGCGAGCTCAGCACCTCCGGCATCGATGTCGAATTGCGCCAGCGTTGGCGCACCGAGGCGGCCGGCAACTTCGGGCTCAACACGGCCTACACGCATGTCCGCGATTACCGTCGCCCCACCGTGGTCGGTGGCCCGCTGCAGGATTACGCCGGCAGCAATCTCGGCCCGTCGCTGCCCCGCAACAAGGCCACCACCACGTTGGACTGGAATCTGGGCAGCATCAGTGCCGCGTTGACCTGGTACTACACCGGCGGCTACGACCAGAAGGCCAGCGCGGCAGCGAGCGCCGTGCAGTCGCGCGTGGGCGACTACAACCAGTTCGACCTGTATCTGGGCTACACCGGCATCGACGCGCTCACGCTGTACGCCAAGATCGAGAATCTGGCCGACAAGCAGCCGCCGGTCGATGCATCCTTTCCGGGGATTCGCGCGCCTTACGACTTCACCCAATACGACTTGCGCGGGCGCTATTTCACGGTGGGGGTGGATTACCGGTTCTGATTCGCGCACGTAGCGCCGATGCGGGCGATGGCGCGTTGCCGGTAACGCCGCCATCGCGCCATCGCCCGCTGCACCGTCAGGTTCGCGACTTTGGCCATGCGATGGTGGCCTGCCTGCCATCGCTTTGAACGACTAACCGCGCTTGGCCCCAAACACGTTCTTCAAGGACTCACGATGACTTCTTCGCAGCATGCCTGGCTGATCGCCATGGCCCTGATCACACCTTCTCTTGCAGCACAACCGGCTGCACAACCTGCAACGCAAGCGGCCGCGCTGCCCGGTTACGACGCCGCGGCCGCCCAGGCGCAACGCGCGCTGGAGGCACGCTTCGACGACGGGCTGAAGGACGCCGATTATCGTGGCTGGTTGAAGCAATGGTCGTCGGCGCCCAATCAGGTGGGCGCGCCGCACAACCTGGAAAACGCCCGCTATCTGCAAACGCGCCTGCGCGACTACGGCTGGGATGCGCGGATCGAAACCTTCGAGGTGCTGTGGCCGTCGCCCAGGAGCTCGCAGCTGGAATTGCTTGGCCCCAAGCCCTATGTCGCACGCTTGAAAGAGCCGCCCCTGGCAGGCGACAACACCTCCACGCAGACCGAACACGTGCTGCCGCCGTACGTGATCTATGGCGGCAACGGCGATGTCACCGGCGACCTGGTGTACGTCAACTACGGCATTGCCGAAGACTACGAAGCGCTGGCGCGCAACGGCGTGGATGTGCGCGGCAAGATCGTCATTGCGCGCTACGGCAAGGGTTGGCGCGGGCTCAAGCCGCGGCTGGCGCAGGAGCATGGCGCGATCGGAGCGATCATCTATTCCGATCCGCGCGATGACGGCTATTTTCAGGATCAGGCCTATCCCTATGGACCGGCGCGCAATCAGTGGAGCGTGCAACGCGGCTCGGTTGCCAACTTCGCCATCTACCCAGGCGATCCGCTGACGCCGGGCGTGGGCGCAAGCAAGGGCGCCAAGCGCCTGAAGATCGAACAGGCCGGCAGCGTGTTGAAGATCCCGACCCTGCCGATCAGCTGGGGCGACGCACAGCCGCTGCTGGCCGCGTTGGGCGGCCCGGTAGCACCGGAAGACTGGCGCGGCGCATTGCCGATCACCTACCGCATCGGCGGCGATGCAACCGCACGCGTGCATCTGAAGGTGGATGCCGACTGGGGCAGCCAGACCATCTACAACGTCATCGCCACCTTGCGCGGCAGCGAATATCCAGACCAATGGGTCGTGCGCGGCAATCACCGCGACGGCTGGGTGTTCGGTGCGGCCGACCCGCTATCGGGCACCACCGCGCTGCTGGCCGAAGCCAAGGCGATTGGCGAGCTGGCCAAACAGGGTCAGCGTCCCAAGCGCACGCTGGTGTACGCCAGCTGGGATGGCGAAGAAGCCGGCCTGCTCGGCTCCACCGAATGGGCCGAGCAACACGCCGACGAGCTGCGACGCAAAGCGGTGCTGTATGTCAACACCGACGGCAATGGACGCGGCTTTCTCAACGCCGGCGGCAGTCACGCGTTGCAACGCCTGGTCAATAGCGTGGCGGCCGACGTGCAGGACCCGGACAGCGGCGTAAGCGTGCTCGAACGTCAGCGCGCGCGTGCGCGCATCGACGCACTGGCACCCGCCGCCAAGCCGGCGCAGAAGGACATCGCAAAAACCGCTGCGGCCGGCGGCGACATTCCGCTCAAGGCGCTCGGTTCGGGCAGCGACTACAGCCCTTTTCTGCAGCATCTGGGACTGGCCACGCTGGATCTGGGCTACGGCGGGCAGGGCGGAGGCAGTGGTGTCTATCACTCGCTGTACGACTCCTACGATTATTTCGCACGCTTCATCGATCCGCAGTTCGCCTATCTGCCGTTGTTGTCGCAAACCGTGGGTCGTACGGTCCTGCGCGTCGCCAACGCACCGGTGTTGCCGCAGCGTTTCGGCGACTTCGCCGATGCGGTGGCCGGTTATGCGCAGGAGCTCAAACAACAGGCAGACAGCGACCGCACTGCGGCGCGCACGCAGGCCGAGTTGCTGCAGGCCGGCGCCTACGCGGCGGTGGATAACCCGAACCGGCCGCAGCGTGCGCCCGAGCCGAAAGCGGCGGTGCCGCAGATCGATTTCGCTGCACTGGATCAGGCGATCACGCGCCTGCAGGGCAGTGCCAAGCGTTACGACACCGCACTGGCCGCACGCGGCGGCAAACTGGATGCGCACGTACGCAGCAAGCTCAACGCCTCGCTGCAGCGCATCGATCAAACCCTGCTGGCCGAGGCTGGTCTGCCGGGCCGGCCGTGGTACCGCAATCTGATCTACGCCCCCGGTCTGGCCACCGGCTACGAGGTCAAGACCTTGCCCGGTATCCGCGAAGCGCTGGAAGACCGCCGATGGGAGGACCTGAGCCGGTACATCGTGCAGACCGCCGCAGTGCTGGACCGCTACCGCGAGGCGATCGATCGCAATACTGCGCTGATCGAAGGCTAACCTGGCGCAGCACGGCACGACTGGCAGCGATGACGCCACGGCCGCCAGGCGTGGAGGATGCGTGTTGTACGCGACCGGGTTCGCCACAGCGCAGTTGCTGCGGTGTGCCCACGAAAAAGCCGCCCCGAAGGGCGGCTTTTCAGTTCAATGCCAACCTGGCGCCGGATGTGCCGGCGCGCAGGATTCAGCGCGTACCGCTCGGACGCTGACCACCACGACCACCATCGCGCCGGCCTGCACCCGCGCCAGTGTTGGCCTGACGCGGCCCGTTGCTGCGCTGGCCACCGGGCTTCTTCGGGCCGGCATGCGCGTGCGCCTGACGCGGTGCATCGCCGTGCGGACGACGGGCGTGGCTCTTGCGCGGCGCGCGATCGCCACCCGGCTGCTCGGCACGACCCGGCGCGCTGTTGCCCCAGCGGATCGGGGTCTGCGGCTCGTAGCCCGGCACGTCGCGGATTTCCACATCGCGGCCCAGCATGCGCACGATCTGGCGCAGCAGCTTGGCTTCGTCCTGCGCCACCAGCGAAATCGCCTCGCCGGTTGAGCCGTTACGGCCGGTGCGGCCGATGCGGTGCACGTAGTCCTCGGCCACCATCGGCAGATCGTAGTTGATGACCTTCGGCAGCTGATCGATATCGATACCGCGCGCGGCGATATCGGTGGCCACCAGCACGGTCACGCGGCCGGCCTTGAAGTCGCTCAGCGCACGCATGCGCTGACCCTGGCTCTTGTTGCCGTGGATCGCCGCGGTCTTGATGCCGGACTTCTCCAGGAACAGCGCCAGCTTGTCGCTGCCGTGCTTGGTACGGGCGAAGACCAGGGTCTGCTCGCGGCTGTCCTGCGCCAGCAGGTGCAGCAGCAGGTCGCGCTTGCGCGCGCCGTCGACCGGGTGCACGCGGTGGGTGATGCTCTCGGCCACGGTATTGCTCGGGGTGACCTGGATCTGCATCGGGTTGCGCATGAACTCCAGCGCCAGCTGCTTGATGTTCTCTTCGAAGGTCGCCGAGAACAGCAGCGTTTGACGATCCTGGCGCGGCAACTTGGTCAGGATGCGCTTGATGGAGGGCAAGAAGCCCATGTCGAGCATGCGGTCGGCTTCGTCCAGGATCAGCACTTCGATGCCGGACAGGTCCACGCTGCGACGTTCGATATGGTCGATCAGGCGGCCCGGGCAGGCGATCAGCAGGTCCACGCCACGACGCAGCGCATCGAGCTGGTTGCCCATGCCCACGCCGCCATAGATCACCGCGCTGGGAATGCGCAGGTACTTGCTGTAGCCGCGCAGGCTGTCGTGCACCTGGGTGGCCAGTTCGCGGGTGGGGGTCAGGATCAGCGCGCGCGGCTTGCGCGGGCCGTTGACGGTCTGCGGCGCGGTGCCCAGGTGTTGCAGCAGCGGCAGGCCGAAGGCAGCGGTCTTGCCGGTGCCGGTCTGCGCGCCGGCCAGCAGGTCGTGACCGGCCAGGACCAACGGGATCGCCTGCTGCTGGATCGGGGTGGGGGTTTCGTAGCCCTGCTCGGCCAACGCGCGCAGCAGGAAGGGCGCAAGGCCCAGGGATTCAAAAGACATCAGGAAGCTCCAAGTAAAGCGTCGCCGCCAAGCCAAGCCCGGAGCGCAAACGCATTGCAGATGCAAGAAAGTGAGGCTCGGAGCGTTCCCGTGAACCGCGCTGCGAGATGGTGGATCAACCCGATCAAGAAACGATGGGTTTGTCGGCACCACGAAAGGCGTCGGGTGGGGCGGGCGAGCGGATCGATCGATCCTGGCCTCGCCGGCTGTCCCTAAGGGAAACGGACGGCCGCATGCAGACCCGGCAAGTGTACTCGCGTTTGGCGCGCTGCACAAAACCGCGGTTTCGCGGTTGTGGTCACGGTCAGTTGTTTCAGTTGCAACCACTGTTGCGGCAGGCCGTACAATCGTCCGATCAGCCACAGCACAGGATGGTCATGAAGCTAGGTTCCCTGAAGGAAGGTGGTCGCGACGGCTGCCTGGTCGTGGTCGCGCGCGACCTGCGCACCGCCGTGCGCGCCACCGGCATCGCGCCCACCCTGCAGCGCGCGCTGGAGGACTGGAGCAATGTGGCGCCGCGCCTGAATGCCTTGTCGGCCTCGCTCAACGACGGCAGCGCCGATGGTGTGTTCGATCTGGATGTGCAGGCCTTGGCCGCCCCGTTGCCGCGCGCCTACGAGTTCGTCGACGGCAGCGCCTACCTGCCCCATGTGGAGCGGGTGCGCCGCGCGCGCAATGCCGAAGTGCCGGAAAGCTTCTACACCGACCCGCTGATGTACCAGGCCACCAGCGCCGGCTTCTACGGCCCGCGCGATGCCATCAAGGTGATCAGCGAGGACTACGGCATCGACCTGGAAGCGGAGATTGTGGTCGTCACCGACGATGTGCCGATGGGCGCTTCGCCCGAGCAGGCAGCTGCGCACATCCAGTTGGTCGGGCTGGTCAACGATGTCTCGCTGCGCAACCTGATTCCGGCCGAGCTCGCCAAGGGCTTTGGGTTCGTGCAATCCAAGCCGCGTTCGGCGCTGTCGCCGGTGTTCGTCACACCCGACGAGCTGGACGATGCCTGGCGCGACAGCAAGCTGCATCTGCCGCTGGTGACGCACGTCAACGGTGCCTGGTTCGGCGCTCCCGAAGCCGGCAACGACATGCAGTTCGACTTCGCCCAGTTGATCGCCCACGCCGCCAAGACCCGTCCGCTGTCGGCCGGCACGATTGTGGGCTCGGGCACCATCGCCAATCAGGACACCACCCTGGGCGCCTCGTGTTTTGCCGAACAACGTGTGGTGGAGACCCTGCGCGATGGCAAGCCGAGCTCGCCGTTCATGGCCTTCGGCGACGTGGTGCGGATCGAGATGTTCGATGCCGGCGGCGCCAGCATCTTCGGCGCGATCGAGCAGCGCGTCGAGCGGCAGCCGCTGCCATGACCTGGGGCGTAGCGACGGCGGGCGGTCGCATATGAGCGCGGCCCTGGAACTGTTTTCGTACTGGCGCTCGAGCGCGGCCTATCGCGTGCGCATCGGTCTGGGGCTGAAGGCGCTGGACTACATCGCTCACCCGGTGCATCTGGTGCGTGACGGGGGCGAGCAGCACGCGCCTGCCTATGCGCAACTCAATCCGCAGGAACTGGTGCCGACGTTGCGGCATGGCGCTGTGGTGATCGCGCAGTCGCTGGCGATTCTGGAGTATCTGGAAGAGGCATTTGCGGACACCACGGCGTTGCTGCCGCGCGCGCCTGAAGAACGCGCCCGGGTGCGCGCACTGGCGCAGCTCATCGCCTGCGATGTGCACCCGCTCAACAACCTGCGCGTCCTGCAGGCGCTGGAGCGCGAGTTCGCGCTGGAGGGCGCACAACGCCAGCAGTGGACACGGCTCTGGATGGCGCGTGGCTTTACGGCACTGGAAACGCAGCTGGCGCGTGATGCGCAGACCGGGCGCTTCTGCCACGGCGATGTACCGGGCCTGGCCGATTGCGTGCTGATTCCGCAGCTCTACAACGCGCACCGTTTCGAGGTGGATCTGGTGCCATATCCGACCCTGCGGCGCATCGAGCAGGCCTGCCTGCAGTTGCCGGCCTTCGATGCGGCGCGCCCGGAGATGCAGGCCGACGCGGTGGCCTGAGGGAAGGCTGTCAC
This sequence comes from Xanthomonas sp. D-99, assembly GCF_017746145.1. NCBI lineage: Bacteria > Pseudomonadati > Pseudomonadota > Gammaproteobacteria > Lysobacterales > Lysobacteraceae > Xanthomonas > Xanthomonas sp. D-99. The sequence continues at coordinate 9,665 of NZ_JAGHWU010000075.1, forward strand.
AGCCCTCATCCGCCCTTCGGGCACCTTCTCCCGTCACACGGGAGAAGGGCAGGCGGGCACCCATCCGGTTCGGGCTGTCGGCACCACGCCAGGCCGACGTCGGAACGTATGTTCGAAGGCTTCGAAACCGACACCCAAAAGCACTACGCGGCCGCCCATCTTTCCCTTCTCCCGCACACGGGAGGCCGCCCATCTTTCCCTTCTCCCGCAGGCGGGAGAAGGTGGCGCGCAGCGCCGGATGAGGGCGCTGGTCGCATCGGCATCGCGAACGAGGGGCGCGTCGCAGAGTCGCCCTGAAAGGGCCAGCAGCCCCGGCGCCGCGAGATCGCCGCTCGTTGCCGCCGAACCGATTAAATGAACCCGTGACTGATCTTCGGTGCCGCGGCCGCTTCGTAGTCCGCGTATGGGTCGTGCTCGCCGGAGCCGCCTTCGGAAAGGCGGAACTTCAGGGCCAGGCCGTCGCGCGAGTCGGCAGCGCGCAGCGCTTCTTCCTGCTCGATTTCGCCCGACTTCACCATCCGGAACAGGCATTGGTCGAAGGTCTGCATGCCTTCTTCCAGCGACTCTTCCATCGCCTGCTTGACCTCGTGCACCTGACCGCGGCGTAGCAGGTCGCGGATCATCGGCGTGTTGAGCAGCACTTCGGTGGCCGGTCGACGACGGCCGTCCACGCCCTTGACCAAACGCTGGGAGATGACCGCGCGCAGGTTCAGCGCCAGGTTCATCAACACGTTCTTGTGCGCGCTCTCCGGGAAGAAATTGAGGATGCGCTCGATGGTCTGGTCGGCATTGTTGGAGTGCAGCGTGGCCAGGCACAGGTGGCCGGTTTCGGCAAAGGCGATCGCCGCCTCCATGGTTTCGGCGTCCAGGATCTCGCCGATCAGAATCACGTCCGGCGCCTCGCGCATGGCGTTCTTCAGCGCGTTCTGGAAGGCGTGGGTGTCCAGGCCCACCTCGCGCTGGTTCACGATCGACATCTTGTGCTTGTGCAGATATTCGATCGGGTCCTCGATGGTGAGGATGTGCCCGGTGGTGGTGCTGTTGCGGTGGTCGATCATCGACGCCAGCGAGGTCGACTTGCCCGAGCCGGTCGAACCCACCACCAGCACCAGCCCGCGCGGGGTCATGATGACGTCCTTGAGCACCTGCGGCAGATTGAGCTCTTCGATGCTGGGAATCCGGCTGCGAATGGCGCGAATCACCATGCCCACCTCGCCGCGCTGCTTGAACACGTTCACGCGGAAGCGGCCAGCGTCCGGCAGCGCAATGGCCATGTTGAGCTCGAGCTCGCGCTCGAACTGCGGCACCTGGCCTTCGTCCATCAACGAGTAAGCGATTTTCTTGACCATCCCCGGCGGCAACCCCGTATTGCCGAGCGGGTAAAGCTTGCCTTCGATCTTGATGTACACCGGCGCGCCGGTGGTCAAGAACATGTCCGAGGCATTCTTTTCGGTCATCAGCTTCAGGAAGTAGCCGATATCCATGCGCAATGGTTCCCCAACAAACAGCAGCGTCTCGTTGCAAGTCCGCCGCAGGCTTCCGACAATGGCCGTGCTCGAGACTTCTCGCTACGGCTCCCCTAATGACGGCTAGCTTCGCATACTTGCGGCGATCCCTGTATGGCATCGCCTGTTTCATGGTTCTTTCCTCTCCGGCTGCCGCCCAGGTGGCACCGGAGCTCACCGCCGCCGAACAGGCCGTGCAACGCGCCACCCAGGCCGATGCCGACCAATACGCCCCGGATCTGGTCAACCTGGCGCGCCAGGAATTGATGCAGGCCCAGCAGGCGCAACTGGACAAACGCCAGCGCAAGCAGGTGCCCCAGATCGCCTTGCGCGCAGCCGCCGACGCCGACCTGGCCAAGGCCCGCAGCGAAGAAGCGGTGGTCACCGCGCAACTGGAACAGCGCAGGAAGGAAGTGGCGCAGTTGCAGAACACCCTCAATACCGGGGAGGGCGGCCGATGACACTGCGCCCCTTGCTGTATTTCGGTGTGTTGAGCCTGGTCACGTTGCCGCCGCTGGCGATGGCGGCCAAGGACGACCCGCAGGCCGACGCGCTCAACCGGCGCCTGGCCGCGCTACAGAACGACCCGCAGACCAATGATCTGGCGCGCTTTGAGCGGCTGCAGGCACAGCAAAGCGTGGCTGCGCTGGCCGAAGCCAAGCGGCGCGACCGCGACGAGCTGGTGTTTCTGGCCGACCGCCGGGTCGAAATCGCCGAACTCACCGCCCGTACCGCGCTGGCGCGGCGCGAGCTGGACCGCCTGGAAGGCACGCGCAACGACTTGCTGATCGAAGCCAGCCGCCGCGACGCGGCACGGGCGCGCCAGGAAGCCGAACGCTTGCGCGTACAGGCGCAGATCCAGACCGAGGCTGCCGAGCAGGCACGCCAGGCCGCCGAACAGGAAGCGCTCGCCCGCCAGGACGCCGAGCTGGCGTTGACCAGCGTGGCCGGCAAGCAGACCGCCAAGCTCAACGCGGCCCAGCAGAAGGCGGTGCAGCTGGCGCATGAGGAGGCCGAGCTGGTGGCCGGGGCCAAGCTGCCGGCGGCCAAGTTCGACAGCCGCGGCGAAGTGTTTTCCCTGGGCAGTGGCGCCTTCGGTGGCAAGGCGGCGTTGTCCGGGGATGCCGCCGGGCAGGCCAAGGCATTGGCCGAATATCTGAACATCGGCAAGAAGGGTCGGGTCAGCATCGTCGGCTTCGACACCGATGCAGCCATTGCCAGGAAGCGTGCCGAAGCGGTGCGCGATGCCTTGGTGGCAGGCGGAGTGTCGGCTTCGCGGTTGCAGGTCAGCGGCACCAAGGGCGCGGCCAGTAAGGCCCGCGCGGCCGAGGTCGTTGTCGCGCCCTGATGTCGATTGTTGCAAGTGATTGGAAGTTAAGGTCTTTTAACCCGGGCATGACGCCTGGTTGAACCGCGGTCACTGATTGAGGCAGGGAACGGCAAATGCGGCCGTTTCGGTCTTGAACCCCCTCCGCGACCGGCGTAGGGTCGTACCTCCGGGTAGCAACTTCGCCGCCCGGGAAGTACGGAGGGCCGGGTCAGTGATGCAGAGGCACGCAACGAGACAAGAGGGTGGAGTGGTTGTCGGTGGTTCCGCCCGTGTGTCGGCCTTTGCAACGCGTTGGTCTTCCATCCCCAAGCTGCGCCCCGTGCCTTCGCTGGCCGGGGCGTTCTTGTTTTAAGTGAAGGAGGTAACGCCATGTTCGAAGGGCAACCGCAGACCGAAATCGACGCATTGATGAAGTCCGATCCCCAGTTCAAGCAGCTCTACCAACGCCACAAGCTATTGAACAAGAAATGCATGGATGCCGAACTCGGGGTGCTCCCGATCGACGACGTGACCTTGGGCCAGATGAAGCGCGAGAAGTTGCAGGCCAAAGAAAAGCTCACCCGCATGTACGACCAGCTCACCCACTGATCCTTCCCCACCGTTAGAACAAGTTCACCGTCGCGGGCGGTGGCGGCCTCCTCGTCGGCTTGCCACCGTCCGCGTCTTTATGTGTAGCGCTAGGTCTCCTGGCGAAGAGCGCATCGGTGGCCGGTTGAGCCTGTTTGTTCATCGGCCTGCGCAATCGGTTCAATGCTGAATGAGCATTCCCCGGCGGTTCGTCGGATAATGACCGGTCTAGCCCGCGTGGCGCAGCGACGATACTCCGATGGCGATTCATTCCTCCGTACTCGAACTGATTGGCAACACGCCGATCGTCAAGGCCCAGCGCCTGGACACCGGCGTCTGCGAGCTGTTCCTCAAGCTGGAGGCGAATAATCCGGGCGGATCGATCAAGGACCGCATCGGTCTGTCGATGATCGAGGCGGCCGAGCGGCGCGGCGATCTCAAGCCCGGCGCTACCCTGGTGGAGGGCACTGCCGGCAACACCGGTCTGGGCTTGGCCCTGGTGGCGCAGCAGAAGGGCTACCAGTTGATCCTGGTGGTGCCGGACAAGATGAGTCGCGAGAAGATCTTCAATCTCAAGGCCATGGGCGCCAACGTGGTGCTGACCCGCTCGGATGTGGCCAAGGGCCATCCCGAGTACTACCAGGACTTGGCTGCCAGGATCGCAGCCGAGACCCCTGGCGCCTACTTCATCAACCAGTTCGGCAACCCGGACAACCCGGCCGCGCACGAATTCGGCACCGGCCCGGAAATCCTGGCGCAGATGGACGGCCGGCTGGACGCCATCGTGTTCGGCTGCGGCAGCTCCGGCACCATGACCGGCCTGTCGCGCGCCTTCGCCAGTGCCTCGCCGCACACCGAACTGGTATTGGCCGACCCGGTCGGTTCGATCCTGACCCAGTACATCGAAGAAGGCACGGTCAGCGAGAAGTCCGGCAGCTGGTTGGTCGAAGGCATCGGCGAGGATTTCCTCCCGGATATCTCCGACTTTTCGCGGGTCAAGAAGGCCTATTCCATCAGCGACGCGGAAAGCTTCCATACCGCGCGCGAGCTGCTGGCCAAGGAGGGCATCCTCGGCGGCTCGTCCACCGGCACCCTGCTGGCCGCTGCGCTGAAGTATTGCCGCGAACAAACCACGCCCAAGCGCGTGCTGGTGTTCGTCTGCGATACCGGCAACAAGTATCTGTCCAAGATGTACAACGACTACTGGATGCTCGACAACGGCTTCCTGGAGCGCCCGCAACACGGCGATCTGCGCGACCTGATCCTGCGCCCGTACAACAAGCGCGACACCGTGGTGGTGGGCCCGAAGGATCTGCTGACCACCGCCTACCAGCGCATGAAGTTGTACGACGTGTCGCAGTTGCCGGTGATCGACGACGGCGAACTGGTGGGCATCGTGGACGAAAGCGACGTGCTGCTGCATGTCTATGGCGACGAAGCCCGCTTCCGCGACCCGATTTCCACGGCCATGGTCAGCAAGCTGGATCGTCTGGACGTGGCTTCGCCGATCGAAGCGCTGCTGCCGGTGTTCGACCGTGGCCAGGTCGCCATTGTCATGGACGGCACGCAATTCCTTGGCCTCATCACCCGCATCGACCTGCTCAACTATCTGCGCCGCCGCGTGCAGTGACCCCGCTCCGCCGCGCGCTCGGATGAGACGCGCGGCACGGGCCATTCAGACCTGCTTGTTACAATCGCCCACTTTTTCGGGAACCTCCATGTCCAATCGCACCACTCATAGCCATGACGGCGAGCGCGCGCTGTCGCTCGCAACGCTGGCGATCCATGGAGGGCAGTCGCCAGATCCGAGCACCGGCGCGGTGATGCCGCCGATCTATGCGACGTCCACCTATGCGCAGTCCGGCCCCGGCGAGCACCAGGGTTTCGAATACTCCCGCACGCATAACCCCACGCGTTTTGCCTACGAGCGTTGTGTTGCTGCGTTGGAAGGCGGTACGCGCGCATTTGCGTTCGCCTCCGGCATGGCTGCCACCTCGACGGTGATGGAGTTGCTGGATGCCGACAGCCACGTGGTGGCGATGGACGACCTGTACGGCGGCACCTTTCGCTTGTTCGAGCGCGTGCGTCGCCGCACTGCCGGTCTGGATTTCAGCTTCGTCGACCTGACCGACCCGGCTGCGTTCGAGGCGGCGATTCGCCCCGATACCAAGATGGTGTGGATCGAGACCCCGACCAACCCGATGCTCAAGCTGGTCGATATCGCTGCCATTGCCGAGATCGCGCGCAAGCGTGGCCTGCTGATCGTGGTCGACAACACCTTTGCCTCCCCGATGCTGCAGCGCCCGCTCAGCCTGGGTGTGGACATCGTCGTGCACTCGGCCACCAAGTATCTCAACGGCCACTCGGACATGGTGGGCGGTATCGCGGTCGTTGGCGACAACGCCGAGCTCGCCGAGCAGATGGCGTTCCTGCAGAACTCCATCGGCGGGGTCCAGGGCCCGTTCGACAGCTTTCTCGCCTTGCGCGGCCTCAAAACCCTCCCGCTGCGCATGCGTGCGCACTGCGAAAACGCTCTGGTGCTTGCGCAATGGCTGGAAACCCACCCTGCGATCGAAAAGGTCATTTATCCTGGCCTTGCCTCGCACCCGCAACATGCGCTCGCGAAAAGCCAGATGTCCGGCTTCGGCGGCATCGTCTCCATCGTCCTCAAGGGCGGCTTCGACGCAGCCAAGCGTTTCTGCGAGAAGACCGAATTGTTCACCCTGGCCGAATCGCTCGGCGGCGTGGAAAGCCTGGTCAACCATCCCGCCGTCATGACCCACGCCTCCATTCCCGTGGCCCGCCGCGAGCAGCTCGGCATCAGCGATGCGCTGGTGCGGTTGAGCGTGGGAATTGAGGATGTGGGGGATTTGTGGGCGGATTTGGAGCGGGCGCTTGCATCCGGATACTGACGGCGTAAGCCGACCCGGTCGTATTCGCGCTTGGGTTACCGCCTGTATGCGCTACGTTCTACTGCGCCCGTACTTGAAGAAGCTGGTCATGCGTGGTCTTTCGTTAACGCCGGGTTTGCTTCTGGCAATCAAGCGCTTTGGCGTACGCATCGGACTGGCGCAGTCGATGGGGCCTGGTCATATAACCATCAATGGGCGCCGTCGTGGTTCCTGGCAATCCGACATGCTGTCGGCGCGAGGTGCCCGTATCCATGAACAGTTGTGCAAGGCCATCGTCAAACGTGGAGGTTGAATCTTGCGCATCGTGATCGATCTTCAGGGGGCGCAGACGGCAAGCCGGCATCGCGGTATCGGCCGCTACTCCTTGGCACTGGCCGACGCTATGCTGCGCCAGTCCAGAGGCCACGAGTTCTGGATCGTTACCAATGCGGATATGCAGGCGCCGGAACTTGGCCAACTGGCAGCGTTGCTGCCGCCAGAGCGCATGATCTGCTTTCATTCGGTGCAACCGGCCTGTTGGCAGGATCCGGCAAATCGCTGGCGTCGCATTGCATCCGAGCAGACCCGTGAGTCCTTCATCAGGGCGCTGCAGCCCGATGTCGTGCACGTGTCTAGCCTGGTGGAAGGCGCGCAAGATTATGCGGTCACCTCGATTGGGGCTCGCCAATCGTCTCCGTTCACGGCAGCGACGTTGTATGACCTGATACCTCTTCACGACCCTGCGTACCTACAGGCAGTTTGGGCCCGTATGTGGTACACGGACAAGATGGCGTCGCTGCAGCGCGCCGACCTGCTGCTCACCATCTCCGACTATGTCAAGCAGGATGTGGAGGAGCGCCTGCCGGTATCGCCAGAACGCGTCGTCAATATTTCATCGGCCGCGGCCGACATCTTCAGGCCGATCGCTGTCAATGACGAGCTCCGTCATCGCTTACGGGTTGATTATGGCATCCACGGCGACTATCTGATGTGCAGCGGGGCAATGGATCCGCGCAAGAATCTTGAGCGACTGCTTGCCGCCTATGCGATTCTTCCAGAGTCGACCCGTGCGCGATATCAGTTGGTCATCACGGGTCATGTCACCGCTCTAGAAAACGATCGGATGATGCTGGTCGCTCGTCGTCTTGCGATTGCGTCCGATCGCCTTGTCCGGGTTGGACAGGTGAGCGACAGTGCTCTGGTCGAATTGTACTGCGCCGCTACGCTGTTCGTTTTTCCCTCGTTGCAGGAGGGATTCGGCTTGCCGGTTCTTGAAGCCATGTCTTGCGGCACAGCTGTGATCGGTTCTGGAATGAGTAGCATCCCGGAAGTGATCGGTCGCGATGACGCTCTGTTTGATCCTACAAATACCACGGAGATGGCGGCAGCCATCCAGCATGTCATCGAAACGCCGGATTTCTTACGTGATCTGCGCGAATATGGTTTGTTACGTGCGAGGGCATTTTCCTGGGCGTCCAGCGCTTCGCGTGCGTTGGATGCGTTCGAACTACGAGCTGATCACGCGCATATGCGATTTGGCTGGAGTGCCGGACTGGATCAAGCGGATGCAGAGCGCGAGCGTGTCATCGAGGCGCTTGTTGACGCGCGCGCTGAGTCCGGGCCTGTCAGTGATGAGGACTTGGTCAAGGCTGCGGCAGCGATGGCTGCAAATGAAGATGTTCTTCGTGCCGTACTGCGTCATAGCGAGCCGTTACCCAGCAAACCGTCATGGCGAATCGAGGGGCCTTTCGATAGCAGCTACAGCCTGGCGCTGGTTAATCGGGAAGTGGCACGTGCATTGGATGCCCAAGGCTTGCAGGTGGCGCTGCATTCAACGGACGGTGCAGGTGATAGCGTCCCGGACGCACGCATCTTTTCCGCCGACCCTGCGATTGCACGTCTGCATGTTGCGGCAGCGTCGCTTCCTGCACGCAAGGTTGACGTCAGTAGCCGCTTGCTCTATCCACCTCGCGTGGCCGATATGGATTCTCGGTTCAACCTCCTGCATGCGTACGCGTGGGAGGAGTCGGAACTTCCGACTCCTTGGGTAGAAGACTTCAATGAGTTTTTGCAGGGCGTCTCGGCACTATCCTCCCATGTAAGGAAGGTTCTCATCGATAGCGGTGTGGGGCTGCCGACATCGGTATGCGGCGCCGGAGTAGATCATTGGGACCGCATTGCAGATGGGGAGGATTTCCCGATACAGGCGCGCAGCTTTCGTTTTCTGCACGTGTCATCGGGCTTGCCGCGCAAGGGCGTCGATGTGTTGCTCCAGGCTTATGGAGATGCATTCACCGATGAAGATGATGTGTCGCTGGTCATCAAGACTTTTGCCAATCCGCAGCAAGACGTCCACCGGTTACTGCAGGATTTGAAGTCAGCGCATCCTCGTTTTCCCGATGTGGTGATCATTGAGCGCGATCTCAGTGGCTCACAATTGAAGAGCGTGTACTCGCAATGCCAGGTCATGGTCGCCCCGAGCCGGGCGGAGGGATTCGGCTTGCCAATGGCCGAAGCCATGATCGCTGGCTTGGCGGTGATCACCACCGCCTGGGGGGGGCAGTCCGACTTCTGTACGCCGGAAACTGCATGGCTGATCGACTACGAATTTGCTTATGCCAGAACGCTTTTCGACATGCCGCTCTCTGTATGGGCTGAGCCGTCGCGAGCTCATCTTTCGGCTCTTCTGTGCGAACTGGCGCAAATGCCGGCGGATATACGCATGCGCCGCGTCGACTCAGGGCGAAGGCTATTGCGTCGCAACTTCAACTGGCATGACGTTGCCTTCAGATTAATTAAGTTTTCCAGAGATGTGCATGAAAGGCCACTCGATTCTTGCCACCCTTCCGTCGCATGGATAGGCTCCCTGCAGTCCGAGTGCCAGGGCGTTTCCGATATTGAGGCCTGGATTAGCCAGGGCTCGTATCGAGTCATGGCACTGACCGCAGAAGGCGGCGACGATCTTGTTCCGGTGTCCGCTGACATACGCTGCTGCTGGAAGCCGAATTCGACAGCTGCGGCAGACGAATTGATAGCCGAGTTGGACGGGCTGGACGCCACAGCGGTAGTCGTCCATTATCATCAAAGTCTTCTCCCGCCCGGGCAGCTTGAGAAACTTCTTGCCTATCTGCATGGTAGCCGTTCTACCACGCTACTGATTCTGGAAAACCCATCCCTTATTGGGGAGTGGCCGCAGCATTTACTGGCGCAGTTGAGGATGTGTAGGCGTGTGATCGTGGCTGATGTGTGCGGAATGAATATGCTTAAGCGGCACGGGGTGGTCGATTGCGCAGTCATTCTCCCTAGAGATGCGGCTGAGGAAAAGAAGGCTGCGACTGGGGTTCGCTTCTGGAACATGTTGAGTGCCATTGTATGGCAAGAGTTTATCGATAGGCGTGATGTCTCCGCAGAGGAAACGGCGGCAGTCGCGCAGGAGCAGTGCTGTGCATTAGTGCAGCATCCAGTTAATCAGGGCTCTGCACCTAGTGCGGGTTTTCCTGTCGTAGAAAGGTCATCCACATGAAGGACATGCTGCGCGCTCTTTGGGCGTACAGATATTTCATCTTCTCATCGATAAAGAATGAGTTAAGGATTCGCTTTGTGCAAAGCAGGCTCGGTGGTCTATGGATGATCATCCATCCGCTGATGCAGGTTTTGATATTTGCCTTGATCCTTTCTGAGGTTCTTTCAGCGAAGCTTCCTGGCATAGACAATAAGTACGCCTACGCGCTTTATTTGATGGCTGGAACATTGGGTTGGAACCTGTTTGCGGAAACGATTGGGAAATGTGTCAGCCTGTTTATTGATAGTGGCAACCTGATGAAAAAGATGGCGTTCCCACGAATATGCCTGCCTTTCATCGCAGCAGGCACTACGTTGGTGACCAATCTGCTCCTGCTGGTTGCGATTTTCGTTGTCTTCGCAGCGCTCGGGCACTTTCCAGATCATCACCTGATCTGGCTGCCTGCACTGATCCTGACCACGCTACTTCTTTCCCTGGGGGTCGGCCTCATCCTGGGTGTATTGAATGTCTTCATGCGCGATATCGGCCAGGTAGTGCCCGTTGTGCTGCAGGCGCTGTTCTGGCTGACTCCTATCGTATACAACATTAATATCCTCCCGGACGCAGTACAGCGTTGGTTCAAGTACAACCCGCTTTATCCGCTCGTGACGAGTTACCAAAATGTGCTCGTATACGGTAAGCCCCCATTGTGGGGTGATATCTTTGAACTGGTTTTGGTATCCCTTGTTCTTCTGGTGGTCGCACTCGTGATGTTTCGGCGTGCCGGCCCTGAAATGGTGGACTCGCTATGAGTGGTATGCTTTCGGTGAGTAATCTTGGAAAAGCCTATCGCAAATGGGGGAGCGAGTGGGCGCGGGTTGCCTCATGGTTCGGTATCCGCGTAAAGCCGGCCGAAGAACATTGGGTCATACGCGACATAAGTTTTTCTATAGGCCCCGGCGAGACTGTGGGTATAGTTGGCCAAAACGGCGCGGGTAAAAGCACGCTTCTCAAACTCATTACAGGGACGGCCCATCCTACCGAGGGGCAGGTTTCACGCGCTGGTCGAATTGCAGCGATTCTTGAGCTTGGAATGGGTTTCAATGCCGAGTTGTCTGGGCGTGAGAACGTGTTTCATTCTGCCGGCTTGATGGGCTATAGCCAGGAGCAGATAGAAGCGGTCATGCCTGAGATAGAGGCATTTGCCGAGATTGGCGAGTATTTCGACCAACAGGTGAGGACTTATTCAAGCGGCATGCAAATGCGTGTCTCGTTCGCCGTTGCAACCGCATTTCGACCCGATGTTTTGATCGTCGACGAAGCACTTTCGGTAGGTGATTCATATTTTCAACATAAATCCTTCAAGCGTATCCGCGAGTTTCGCGAAATGGGTACGACTTTGCTGATCGTGTCCCACGATGCTTCCGCCATACAGGCGATCTGTGACCGTGCCATTCTTTTGGACGGCGGGAAAATTGTTCGAGACGGCGCGCCGGACGATGTCATGGATTATTACAACGCGCTTATCGCAGAGCGCGAAAATGCTTCCCTTATCATTCGAAAGCACGAATCAGGAAGGGACCAAATCGTTTCGGGAACCGGGGAGGCGATTGTCGATCAAATAGGTTTATACGATCATGATGGCAATCCCGTCGAGATGATTGATGTCGGGCAGTGCGTGGAGCTAAGGATAAAAGTGCGCGCAGTGGCTGACATCGCACGGCTTGTCCTTGGCTATATGATCAAGGATCGTTTGGGTCAGCCAGTTTTCGGCACTAACACTCATTACACGAAGCAGCATCTGGACACCGTAAGCGCCGGTATGCTCGTAAATTTCAAAATCAAATTCGATGCCAACCTAGGTGCGGGAAGTTATTCGGTCTCTACCGCGCTAGTTAGCACGGAAACGCATTTGGTCAATAACTACGAGTGGAGAGAGCTTGCTCTAACCTTCACCGTTGCCAATATAAGCAAGCCCGATTTCGTCGGGACTGCATGGGTGCCACCACACATCGAGATCGTTAGTTGATGTCTACGTTTGTCAGTTACGCTCAAAATTTCGAAGATGTCATGCTGTGGCGTGCGCTTCAGAATGTTCAGGATGGATTTTACGTAGATGTGGGCGCTCAGCATCCATTGCGTGACTCCGTTACCCGTGCCTTCTACGAGCGTGGGTGGCGTGGTGTCAATATCGATCCGGTAGCATCATGGCATGGACTTCTTTGTGTTGACCGTCCTCTGGACACAAATCTGCGTGCGGCCATCGGTAGCGATACCGGTGTAGCGCTGTTCTACGAGGTCGCGGACACCGGTCTTTCCACGATGGACGCCCAGTTGGCTGCCGAACATTCGGCGAATGGCTTGAAAGTGCTGGTCGAAAGCGTGCCGGTGCGCACGCTGGATTCGGTCCTGGCCGAGTACGCGAAGGGGCCGGTTCATTTCCTGAAGGTAGATGTCGAGGGCGCTGAAGTTCAAGTGCTTCAGGGATTGACACTGGCTGTGCACCGCCCCTGGATCATTCTGGTCGAAGCGACGCTCCCGAATAGTCAGGTAGATGTTTCCGCGCAATGGGAGCATTTCCTGACCGATGCCGGCTACGAATGTGCTTACTTCGACGGGTTGAATCGCTATTATATAGCGCAGGAACATTTGGATCTGCGCAAGCACTTCGCTACGCCTCCCAACTTCTTTGATAAGTTCGTTCGCCACGTTGATTGGGAACGTGCAGAGATGGCACGGAGGTTGCAGGAAGAAGTTGCATTGCTTAAAGAGCAGCAGCAGGCCCTCGTCACTTTAGAAGAAAAGATTGAAGCGTCCGAAGAGAAGATCCAAGTCTTACAGCTAGCTAACGGTAGGCTCATCGAGGAGCAGAAGCTGCTGGTCAATCAGCTGCAGCAGTTGCAAAACGAGCGTCATCAGCTGTCGGATCAATTGTCGGATCAAGGCCGTTTGCTGGCGCTCATACTGTCATCACGCAGTTGGAAGATTACAGCTCCATTGCGGAAGCTAACAGTAACCCTGGGTGTTGCCCGGAAGCTGGATCTTTCGTCTGGCGCCGCTGTTGAGACAGTGTCGGCTCTTGGAGTTCCAGCGGAAGATCGTTTGCTGGAGCTAGCAAGTGCTTACTCTCCCGAAAGGATGTCGATTGGCGTTAGCGAGCCAGCGGTAACCAGTGCCGCAACAAGCTTGCGCGTCGACGTTGTGGTTGATGAGCTAAGGAGGATGATCCTTCCACCGCGGGAAATGCCCGCTCCCTTACGCAGACTGCCTGGCGTTTCTCTTATTAGCAAGCCTGTCTTGAGAATCTATGAGCGTTTGTTTAGAAAGCAGGCTTTAATCAATGCGCGTATCATCGAAGTGCTTGAGCTTTTGAAGAACGCCAGAAACTAAATCGACTGTTTCTAACAGTTCATTGGAAGGTCTCCGTGCCACTCATTCGTATTCATCAATTTCACTCAGGATCTGCCTACGGCGATGCGGTAACGAACTCGATGCTGCTGCTGCAGAAGCAACTGCGTGCATTGGGGTTCGACTCCGAAATTTTTGTTGAACATTTGGATCCGAGGCTTGCGGGACAACTGCGCCAGCATACAGATTTACCGGTTTGTCTTTCTCCGCAGGACATTTTGATCGTGCAGCATTCGATGGGGCACGATCTTCTTGATTGGGTCCTGTCGTTGCAGGCGCGAAAAGTCTTGATGTATCACAACATTACGCCTGCCAATTTCTTTTCCGTAGGATCGGCATTCCATCGCTACTCGTTGATTGGTCGAAAGCAACTGAAGCAAATTCAGTCGGCAGTGGAAGGTGCCGTTGCTGTATCCGATTACAATGCGCGCGAGCTCAGGGAAATTGGATTCGAACGGGTCGACGTGCTGCCCATTCTAGTGCGCGACGATCACTACGCTGGAGTTCTCGCTCCGAGATGCCTGGAGGCTTCGGTAGGACGCCCATGGACCGTTCTATTTGTGGGAAGGATTTGCGAGAACAAGGGACATCTGGAGCTCGTAGAGGCTGCCAAGTCGTGGTTGGAGAGTTATCCGGCATTTCCAATCCAGTTTGTCTGCGTGGGCAGCCATGAGATTGGTTCGGAGTTCTATTCCGATGTGCATGCACGCATTGCTTCCTTCGGCTTGTCCGGTATCGTCAGGTTCACCGGAAAGATCACGGATGAAGAATTGCTGGATTGGTATGCGCGTGCCGACTGCTATCTCAGTCTCAGTCGACACGAGGGATTTGGAGTTCCCCTGATCGAGGCAATGCTCTGTGACCTTCCAGTCATCGCGCTGGATGCCGCCGCAGTTGCCGAAACGATGGGTGGGGCAGGAATCCTTCTGCCGGATGCCGATCCGCAACGCGTCTCACGCGAGTTATTCCACTTGATGAGGAGTCGGTCGCGGCGTCGCGAGATAATCAACGCGCAACGGATTCGAGCGGATAATTTCCGCAGCAACAACATGAGGGTAATTCTTGGCGATATCCTGGAGCGTATGGGCATTAGATTGCCTGCGAGCCCGGAGTTGGCAACCGGTATTTCCACAGCGACGGAAGTGCGAATTGAAGGGCCATGTGATTCCAGTTATAGTCTCGCGATAGTCAATCGCGAACTTGGGCTGGCATTGGATGACGCTGGCGCGCAAACATGTCTGTTCTGTACCGAGGGCCCAGGTGACTATCAGCCTTCGGAACAGGCCATTGATGCTCTTGAGCCGCGTGTGCGCGTACTGTTGCAGTCTGATGCTCCGGGATCGATACCTGACTTGGTCATCAGAAATCTGTATCCGCCACGCGTTCGTGACGCGCGTGGCCAAGTCAATGCTGGTTATTTCTTCTGGGAGGAGTCTTCATTCCCGGCCCAGTATGCAGCGGACTTCAACATTTCTCTCGACGTGTTGCTAGCGCCATCTAGGTTCGTCATGAATGTTTGGCGCAACTCAGGTGTCAACGTTCCAATTCATTACGTTGGGACAGGCGCCGATCATATCCTTGATCAGGCCGCGGAGCAGCTGCCTACTGCTTTGCCGGAGGGCTATCGTTTCCTGCATATCTCCTCCTGCTTCCCACGCAAGGGTCCGGATGTGTTACTTCGCGCTTGGGGGCGAGCCTTTGCTGGACGTAAAGATGTACATCTTGTCATCAAGACGTTCTCGAACCCGCACAACGAAGTGCCGGGTTTATTGAAAGAACTTCGCAAAAACCAGCCCGATTATCCACCCGTCACCTTGCTGCTGGATGAGTACACGCCGGGTCAATTGCGGAATTTATACAGGGAATGCGATGCGTACGTCGCCCCATCGCGCGGTGAAGGATTTGGACTGCCTATGGCAGAGGCCATGCTGCATGACCTTCCCGTAATCGCGACGGGCTGGGGGGGGCATTCCGAATTCTGCACGGAACAGACCGCATTCCCTATCCGCTACCAACTCAAACCGTCGTCTAGCCATGTTGCAGGCAGTGACTCCTCGCTGTGGGCGGAGCCCGACGAAGATCACTTGGTTGAACTGCTGCGTCAGGTGCAAGGCGGACAGTTTGAAGGAACTGCCGCCAGAGTTGCTAATGCGCATGGCCTGATAAAGCGGGAGTACAGTTGGGAAAGCGTTGCCCGTCGCGTGACTTCTGCGAGCGCGGCGGTCAGGCGGCGTGCGCGTGATTTTTCCTTGGAACCGCTACGGCTAGGCTGGGTATCCACCTGGAACGAGACTTGCGGAATAGCCACCTACTCTCGCTACTTGCTTGAGAATCTACCCCTGGATGAAGTTTCTATCAACATCTATGGCCGTATAGGCACGTCGCGACCGGATGGCCGTTTTTCTCTGAACAATCAGTGGTCCGATGCAAGCGAGGCTTCTCTTGAGCGCCTTGCGGATACAATCCTGGCTGACAACATCGAAGTTGTGGTGTTTCAGTTCAACTTTGGCTTCTTCAATGTAGATGCGCTTGGAGCATTGACGTCTCGCCTCGAGAAATCCAATGTGCGCGTTCTCTTGGTGCTGCATTCCACCAAGGACGTGGACAAGGCAGATTTCAAGGCGACTTTGCGAGATGCCAAGGGCGTTGAGTCCGCTACTCGGATACTCGTTCACTCGCTTGACGACTTGAATCGACTGATTGATTACGGTTTGGGGGGCAATGCAGCGATATTCCCCCACGGAGCAATGGACGGGGTTCGCATAAGTAGGCAGGAGGCACGTGACCGCCTTGAGGTTGGCCGCGATGCAAAGATTATTGCCTCTTATGGCTTCATGCTGCCGCACAAGGGGCTTCCAGAATTAGTTGAAGCATTTGCTGAGCTTAGTCGTAAGGAGCCAAACGCATATCTGTTCATGATCAATTCGCTTTTCCCCGACCCGATATCCGAGAAGTTGCGCGATAAGCTTCTTGCTCGAATCGAAAGGCTTGGCATTCGCGAAAAGGTTAGATTTTTTACTGAATTTCTTCCTGAGCAGACCGGTCTCAACCTGCTACAGGCCGCGGACATTGTGGTTTTTCCATATCAGGATACCGCCGAATCGGCAAGTGGCGCAGTGCGCTTTGGTCTGGCGGCGCATCGCCCGGTAGCCTGCACTCCATTGGGAATATTTTCCGACTTGGAAGGTCAAGGGCTACGATTCCGAGGGTGCACGCCTGAGGAGCTTGCACAAGATCTGCGACAATGGCTAAACGACGATAATATCGAGAGTGTGGTGCAGGGACAGGATGAGTGGATCAAGGTTCGAAGCTGGCCACGACTAATGATACGCCTGCTCGATATGTCGCGGGGGCTTGTATTGGATCATGACGCCATCTCAGAACAGAACGCTTAAACATTTAGGAATGAGAACATTTTATGCGCGTTGCAGTCATTACTGGAATCACTGGGCAAGATGGAGCTTATCTTAGTCGGCTCCTGCTCGATAAGGGATACATCGTCTACGGGACTTATCGACGTACAAGTTCGGTGAACTTCTGGCGAATCGAAGAGTTGGAAATTCGCGATCATCCCAATCTGCATCTGGTCGAGTACGATCTCACGGATCTGGGGGCGACAATTTCTCTGCTAAATAAGGTACAGCCAGACGAGGTTTACAACCTGGCTGCACAGAGTTTCGTCGGGGTGAGCTTCGAACAGCCAAGTACTACGGCTCAGATCACCGGCGTAGGGGCCCTCAATGTGCTCGAGGCGATCAGGTTGGTCAACCCAAAGATCCGTTTTTATCAGGCATCGACCTCGGAGATGTTCGGCAAGGTGCAGGCTGTGCCGCAGAAGGAAGATACGCCGTTCTGGCCGCGCAGTCCTTACGGCGTCGCCAAGCTCTACGCGCACTGGATGACGGTCAATTACCGCGAGAGTTACGGAATCTTTGGAAGCAGCGGAATCTTGTTCAATCATGAGAGTCCGCTTCGGGGCCGTGAATTCGTTACTCGAAAGATCACTGACACGGTAGCCAAGATCAAGCTCGGAAAAGTAGACGTGCTGGAGCTGGGTAACCTGGATGCCAAGCGCGATTGGGGTTTCGCGGAGGAATACGTTGAAGGCATGTGGCGGATGCTGCAAGCAGCGCAGCCGGACACATTTGTTCTTGCTACGAATCGGACCGAGACGGTGCGTGATTTTGTGAGCATGGCATTCAAAGCAGCTGGAATGAATGTTGAGTTCACTGGAAACGACGAGGACGAGATTGCTGTCGATGTTGCGACCGGCGCCACGGTCGTACGAATCAACGCTAAGTTCCATCGTCCGGCTGAGGTGGATCTGCTGGTGGGCGATGCAAGCAAGGCTCGGGAGGTCTTGGGCTGGCAGGCAAAGACAACACTGGAGCAGCTTTGTCAGATGATGGTGGACGCCGATCTACTGAGGAATCAACGTGGCGCTTCGTTCTGATCGTCTCGGCCGGGTTCTGGTCACGGGTGCCTCTGGATTCACCGGCCGTTATCTGACTCAAGCCCTCGCAGAAGCCGGATACAGGGTTATCGCCTGGGGGTGCACATCAGATCACGAGGTGGATATCAATCAACGAGATCAGGTGCTGGATGCCTTGATGCAGTCGCCGCCCGACTACGTCATACATCTTGCAGCTGTAGCTTTCGTCGACCACGACGATGTTGATGAACTTTATAGAGTGAACGTGCTGGGTACCAGGAATTTACTTGAAGGCCTGGCAGCGCTTCCGGAACGGCCATTGCACACGCTGCTTGTCAGTAGCGCCAATGTGTATGGGAATGTGGAAGGCAGCATTGACGAGGGATTGCCTCTGGCGCCGCAGAATGATTACGCGGTAAGCAAGGTGGCTATGGAATACATGGCGAGGATATGGACGCAGAAGCTTCCGATCACGTTCGTGCGACCGTTCAACTATACAGGTGTAGGCCAGAATGAAAAGTATCTGCTACCAAAGATAGTCGGGCACTTTCGTCGGAGGGAGCCTGCCATCGAGTTGGGGAATCTTGATGTCGTCAGGGACTTCAATGACGTTAGGAACGTGGTCGAAGCCTATGTCGCGCTGTTATCTTCAGTGGGGCAGGGAGATGTATTCAACGTATGTTCTGGAGTCGAGACGTCGCTGGCTGATGTCATAGAGATGATGGAGTGTATCTCCGGCCACAAGCTCGATGTGCGTATCAATCCGAAATTTGTACGCGCTAACGATGTGAGGCGTCTCGTGGGCGATGGCTCCCGGCTTAAAGAGTTAGTCGGCACAGTTGCAGCCAGGCCTCTTGAGAGCACGCTGCGATGGATGTTTGAAATGACTGGAGAAGACGAGATGACCAGGAATGATCGGCGTGGAAGTTAATTATTTGCTGGCGCGTATCGCGCAATGGTGGACGAACCCTCGCCATCAGCGTTGGCTCCTATTCACTGTCGGGGCATTCCTGGTCGTCAACCTGGTTGTCCTCATCGGCTATCTTTTTGTCGGATACCAGAACTATTTCCATACCGATGCTTCGACAAAGAACTTGCTTGCTCAGGAAATTCTCGAGACCGGCCATTTCTTTCCTCCTGATTGGAATTACGCGAACAGGGATCTAAGGAAGGTCTGATCAA
>NZ_JAGHWU010000076.1:0-37701 GCF_017746145.1 Xanthomonas sp. D-99
GTTGATCAGACCTTCCCTAAACAACTATCGGCATATGGCGACCCACCTCCGGACTTGGCGGCGCTAGCAGCGAGCCTGGCATATGGCCTGGCCCGTAATCATCCATTTGTCGACGGCAACAAGCGCACAGCAGCGGTGGCCTGCGAAACCTTCATCGTGCTCAATGGAGCCACCTTGCAGGCAGGTGACCTGGAACTCTACGGTTTTTATATCGGTCTGGCAGAGGGTTCGCTCGATGAAGCAGCGTGCGCAGCATGGCTACGTCCACGGTTGCAATCCCGGCACCAGCAACGCGTACATGAGTCAGCACCGAACTACGGCTGAAGTGAAAGACATGCCGCATCAGACCCGCTACTCATGCCTGATGCGCGGACACCTATTTGCCGGATTCTAGAAGCAACTTCAAAAATGGCTGCACAGCAAACAGGCGGGCAAGGTCGATACCCGAGACGGCGTTTACCACTCATCCTCAACGACTCCGCTCCGTCCTGCGCACCTGAAAACTGCTCGCCACGCTTAGCTTGTCGCGCTAAGCGTTCTTGGCTTCGGCACGCTTGCGCGTCGCTGCCGCTTTCTTCGCGGCGGCCTTGCGTATTGCCGGGCCCTTGGTCTTTGCCGCCTTCTTTGCTGCCGTCGAACGGTCGCTGGCGGTGCGCTTTTTTGCGGCACTCGTGGTCTGTTTGGACAATGCCTTTTTCCCCACCGTCTTCTTGGCGGTAGTGCCCTTGCTGGCGGTCTTGAGGGCTTTCTTGGCACCGGCCGAGCGCGTAGGCGACACCGGCTTTTTGGAGGTTGCAGCTGCCTTGTCCTGCGCGGCTTTTTTCTTGGTGGCCTTGGACGCGGAACTGCGCGGTGCAACATCCACGCCATCGCGGCGCGCCTTGGACAAGCCGATCGCAATGGCCTGCTTGGTGCTTTTCACACCATGCGCGCCGTCGCGCACCTGGTCGATTTCTTCTTTGACATATTCGCCGGCCTGGGTGCTGGCCGATTTTCCTTCGCGCTTGTCCTTGGCAGCAGCGCGGCGTGTCTTGGTCTGTGGCATGGCACTTCCCAGATTGTGAACGGCAGCTCGATGTAACAAGCGCGGCGTCAACGCGCAGTGGGCGCATTGCTCACCTGGCGTTGAAGCACGCCTGTCGCTTCTCCAAAGTCATGCACTTGCGCAGTGACCGATCCAATCGACCACATGCGGCACCGCCAGCGATCACTGCGCCTCACCGGCTGGCAAGGGTTCGCCTTGGGCATCGTAGGCGGGCGGGTGATAGAAATTGACCGTCTTCAGCGGTGTGTTCCCGGTATTGCGGATCTCGTGCGTTTCACCGCGCTCGATGGCGATCAGGCTACCGGCCTGCAGTGCATGCGTCTGCCCCTCGACGACCGCCTCGCCGGTGCCATCCACCACGTACAACCATTGATCGGCACCTCGGTGGCGATTGTCTGGCCCGCCTTCGCCCTCGCCAGGTGCAATCACCATTTCGGCGGCTTGCACCTGGCGCACCGAAAACAGCACCTTGAACGCGTCGGTCAATGTCAGTTGTGCAATCTGCATAAGGCACTCCTCAGGGTTGAGGCGATGCTGAGGCGACGCACGTCAACGTGCTGGCAACATGCTCAGCTGTTGCGGCAATACCAAGCCCAAATGTGTTCGGGCAGATGTTGCTGCATGGGAAAATCCAATGCGCGATAGCCATCGAGCACATCGCGCAGCGCACGTTGTGCTGGCGTAGGACCGACCAGGCCATCCAGTTCGTCCGCACTCAACTGCACCGCGGCCCAGTAGTAGAGCCGATCGATACGCTGAGCCATCGCCGCCTGCAGCCACTCGCGCAACACGAACACGCGATACCCGCCCTGCTGGAGTTGCGCTACTGCACGTTGCAATGCATCGCCCACGCCCCGAAACCATTCTGTATGCCCACCGGCCACTGCGCGGATCGCCATCGGTGCCGGTGCGTTGTGCGCAAGCAGCGGGCGCCGCAGTTGCAGCTCAAGATCGCGCGCATCGCGCTCGCGCTCGGTTTCCACCAGCAGCCCGTGCTCCAGATCGAAAAAATCGAACCAGCGCGGATGCAGGCTAGCGATGCGCCCCAGCGGGTCGCGCGAGAAACCGATCTTGCAATGGTCTTCCCACTGGCACGGGAACACATAGGTGAAGCAGCGTCCGTCGATGGCCACTGGCGTGCTGCTACGTGCGCGCACGCTCATCGGCGACCTGCATGCGCTTGGGTTTGCACCGCGCACGCATCCTCCGGCGCCGGCTCCCAGCCGAACACGCTGCGCCCGCCATAGCGATGCGAATCGCGACGTTCCTGCGCGATGTAGTCGTCCACCGTCGGCCCTCGTGCGCTGGCTTCGAGCCGACGCGCCTGTGCGTCCAGCCGCGCAATCGCCTGCAGGCGTTCGTCGTTGCCCAGTTTGGCCTGCTGCATCGCCTGCTTGAGTACGCCAATGGTGTGATCGAGCACGCGTGTGGGCACCGGGAACGGTTGCCGGTCCTTGCCGCCATGCGCAAGCGAAAAGCGCGCCGGGTCGCTGAAACGGCATGGCGTGCCGTGCATCACCTCGGCCACCATCGCCAGCGAGCGCAACGTGCGCGCACCCACACCAGGCACTTGCAGCAGCGCGGTGAAATCGCGCGGTCCCGCCTCGGCAGCGGCGGCCAAGCTTGCGTGCAGTCGTCGTGTAATCACGTTTTCGCTGCGCACGTCATGATGATCGGGCATGGACAGATGCGGGTGTTGTGCCGGGTCCCAGGCGTGGCCGGCGAACAGATCGCCGGTGAGCGGACCTCGTGCCGCAGGCGCCTCCACACCCGCAATCCGTTGCCATTGGCGTGCCAGCCGGTCCGGCGCTGTGCTGCGCAGCAGTTCCACCTGCGCATCGCGCGAGGCAGCGGCACGGTGGTCGGCGAGATTGACGATGTTGCCTTGATGCGCGCCATCGATGGCAGCATGCGGCGCATCCACAAAACTGCTCAGGCCTTCGGAGAGCCAGTGATACCGGCGCGCCTGCTTGCGCTGCCCGTGCATGCCTTGCTGCACCACCACCCATCGGCCATCGTCGCTGACGATGAAACCATGCAGGTACAGATCGAAGCCGTCCTGCACGGCAGCGCTGTCCACCTTGGCGACCAGGCGGCTGGCCTGTGCAAAAGCGGCGCCGTCCAGCCCGACCGCATCGCCCACCGCCAGCAATTCGGAAGGCGTGGCACGCGAATGCCGGCCGCGCCCACCACAGACATGAATGCCCAGTTCGCCGGCCAGTGGCGTCAACCCACGCTTGAGCGCGCCGATCACGCTGGTGGTAATGCCGGACGAATGCCAGTCCATGCCCATGACCGCACCGAATGACTGAAACCAGAACGGGTGCGCAAGCCGCCGCAACAATTCATCGCGCCCATAGCTGTGCACGATCGCCTCGCACATCACTGCGCCAAGCCGCGTCATCCGCTCGCCCAACCAACGCGGGACGCGACCTCCATGCAAGGGAAGATCCGCACTGCCACCACGCCGGCTCATTGCTGCCGCCTCTTCTTCATGCGGTCAGGATAACGGCGGCACGTCGCAACAACTGGGACACCAGCGCGCTGACGCGCGCGGAAAGCTGACGAATTCAGCGCATGGGATGGCACTTCACACGCACCGCATGCAGGCACGAGCGTGCAGGACCACGATGCCGCTCCTGAATGCGCGTACGCCGCGTTGTATCGCCGCCAATCGCAGCCGTGGTCACTTTGCGTTGACCGCAGCGCCGTCAAGGTGGTGTTCCTCCTCAGCCATCGCCACGGGGTTCGCATGACTGCCACACCCGCCACTGCCCATGACACGGCGCCGGCCACTGCCACCACCAGTGCGCCGACCTACCCAGTCAACCTGCGCATCAACGGTCAGCCGTATCACTTGCAGCTCGAAGCCTGGGTGAGCCTGCTCGACCTGCTGCGCGATCGCCTCGACCTCACCGGCACCAAGAAAGGTTGCGACCATGGCCAATGCGGCGCTTGCACGGTGCTGGTCGATGGCCGCCGCATCAACAGTTGCCTGACCCTGGCCGTCATGCAGGACGGTGCCGACATCACCACCGTCGAAGGGCTGGCCGATGGCGATGCACTGCATCCGCTGCAACGCGCCTTCATCGCCAACGACGCGTTTCAGTGCGGTTACTGCACTCCGGGGCAGCTGTGCTCGGCCGTGGGCTTGATCAACGAAGGCAAGGCGCACGACCGCGACCAGGTGCGTGAACTGATGAGCGGCAATCTCTGCCGTTGCGGTGCCTATCCGCAGATCACCGATGCCGTGATGGAGGTGCTGGGCATGCCCAGCGACAGCAGCGACAGCGCGGCCACGCCGTGGACGCCCGGGACGGTGCCGGCATGATTCCGCTCACCTACGCACGCCCGGACACCGTCGATGCCGCACTTGGCGCCATTGCAGTGCGCAGCGGCGACACGCAGCCGGTGCCCTCCCAGGCACCGGTGCGCTTCATCGCCGGCGGCACCAATCTCACCGACCTGATGAAACTGCAGCTGATGCGCCCCAGCAGCCTGGTCGACATCAATCGGCTGCCGCTGGACAGCATCAGCGCCCAGCCCGACGGCGGCCTGCGCCTGGGTGCGTTGGCGCGCAATGCCGACACCGCATATCACCCGGAGGTCGAAACGCGTTACCCCTTGTTGAGCGCGGCGATTCTGGCCGGCGCTTCGCCGCAGATTCGCAACATGGCCAGCAATGGCGGCAACCTGCTGCAGCGCACGCGCTGCATGTATTTCTACGACCATGCCACCCCTTGCAACAAACGCGACCCGGGCACCGGCTGTTCGGCCATTGGCGGGCTGACCAAATACAACGCCATTCTCGGCGCCAGCGCGCACTGCATCGCCACGCATCCATCGGATATGTGCGTGGCCTTGGCTGCGCTGGATGCCGTGGTGCATGTGCAGGGCGCCCGGGGAGAGCGCGACATTGCGTTCTCGCAGTTCCACCGCCTGCCTGGCGATCGCCCGGAACTGGATAGCACCTTGGCGCCGGACGAATTGATCGTGCATATCGATCTGCCCGATGCGCAGCGCTTCGTTGCGCACAGCGCCTACCTCAAGATCCGCGAGCGCCTTTCGTATGCGTTCGCGCTGGTCTCGGTAGCGGCCGCGTTGGATCTGGACGAAGACGGCAGCATCCGCGACGTGCGTGTGGCACTGGGCGGCGTGGCGCACAAACCCTGGCGCAATGCCGATGCAGAAGCACAGCTGGTCGGCCAGCCGGCCAATGCCGACACCTTCGGCCGCCTGGCGGACACGCTGCTGCAAGGTGCGCAACCGCAAGGCGAAAACGCCTTCAAGCTGCCGCTGGCACGCCGCGCCATCGTGCGCGCATTGAGCGTTGCGCGCGAGGGCACCATCGACAACCGCGGGCGCACCAGTGCGCTGGAGGAATCGCCATGAACGCACGCAGCACCGACCTGTCCGACAGCGAGCTGAACCCGCCGGTTGCCGACAGCGGTACCGGTTATCGCCCCACCGGCACCGGCGTCACGCGCATCGACGGACGCGCAAAAGTCACCGGACAGGCACGTTATGCCGCCGAATGGCCGGTGCCGGATCTGGCCTATGGGGTGGTGGTCAACAGCAGCATTGCCAAGGGTGAGATCGTTGCCTTCCATCTGGATGCAGCACGCGCAGTCCCCGGCGTGCTGGAGATCGTCACCCACGAAAACCGCCCGCATATGCGCGGCATGGACCTGTTCTACAAGGACATGACGGCGCCGGCCGGTTCGCCGTTCCGTCCGTTGTACGACAACAAGATCTTGTACAGCGGCCAGCCCATCGCGCTGGTGGTTGCCGAGACCTTCGAAGCGGCGCGCCATGCGGCGCATCTGGTGGAAGTGGAGTTGCTGCAGGATCCACACGACACCAACCTGATGACCAACCTGGACCGTGCGCACACGCCCAAGCCGTTGAAGGCCGGTTTTTCGCCGCCGCCCAAGGACAAGGGCGATCCGCAGAGCGCATTCGACAATGCCGAGTGCCAGGTACAGGCCGACTACTACAGCGGCGTTGAGCACCACAACCCGATGGAGTTGTTCGCTTCCACCGTCATCCGCGACGCCGACGGCCACTTCACCATTTACGACAAAACCCAGGGGTCGCAGAACAGCCGTTGGTATGTGTCGCACGTGTTTGGGCTCAGCAAGCGCAAGGTGACCGTGCGCAACCCGTACGTGGGCGGCGCGTTCGGCTCCGGGCTGCGCCCGCAGTATCAACTGCCGCTGGCGGTGATGGCGTCGATCCTGCTGGATCGATCGGTCCGTGTGGTGCTGACACGGCAACAGATGTTCACCTTCGGCCACCGCCCGGAAACGCTGCAGCGGCTCAAGCTCGGCGCAGACCGCGACGGCACCCTACGTTCGGTCTGGCATGAAGCCATCGCCGAAACCTCGCGCATCGAAGACTACGTGGAGGTGGTGGTCAACTGGAGCGGGCAGTTGTATGCCTGCGACAACGTGCACCTGGGCTACAAGCTGGTGAGCCTGGACCAATACAGCCCGATCGACATGCGTGCACCCGGCGCCGCGCACGGTGTGCATGCGCTGGAAGTGGCGATGGACGAGTTGGCCTATGAGGTCGGCATCGATCCGTTGGCACTGCGCCTGAAGAATTACGCCGAGGTCAATCCGGCCGACGACAAGCCCTACTCCACCAAGGCGCTGCGCCAGTGTTACGAGCAAGGGGCAGAGCGCTTCGGTTGGGCGCAACGACCCCTGCAACCACGCGCGCGCAAGGAAGGCAGCGAGTGGGTGGGCTGGGGCATGGCCACCGGGCAATGGGATGCGATGCAGATGTTCGCGCGCGCACATGCGGCGCTGCATGCCGACGGCCGTTTGGTGGTCAGCAGCGCGGCCAGCGATATCGGCACCGGCACCTACACGGTGATGGCGATGATCGCTGCCGAAGCGCTGGGCCTGCCATTGGAGCGGGTGACGTTTCAACTTGGCGACTCCACCTTGCCGGTCGCGCCGATCGAAGGCGGCTCCTCGCACGTCACCACGGTGGGCTCGGCGGTGGATGGCGTGTGCGGCAAGCTGCGTGGCCGGTTACTACGGCTGGCACAGGCGCTGCCCGAATCGCGCTTCGCAAAAGCCAAGCCTGACGATGTGGTCTTTGCCGACGGCAAGCTGGCATTGCGGGCCGATGCCGGCAGCGCCATCGCCTTGACCGACCTGCTGCGCACTGCAGGGCTGGAACAGATCGAAGATAAGTTCCTGCTGCTGCCGAACGTACTCAAGCAACGCAAATACACCCGTGCCACGCACGGCGCCGTTTTTGTGGAGGTGCGGGTGGACGAAGAACTGGGCACGGTGCGGGTCACCCGCGTGGTCAGCGCCGTTGCCGCCGGGCGCATCCTCAATCCGATCACCGCACGCAGCCAGATCGTGGGTGGCGTGGTTTGGGGCATTGGCCAGGCGCTGCACGAGCACACCCAATCGGACCATCGCTTCGGCCGCTTCATGAATCACGACCTGGCGCTGTATCACGTCTCCGCCAACGCCGACATCCACGACATCGACGTGATCTTCGCGAACGAAGACGACCGTGTCGTCAGCAGCCTGGGGGCGAAAGGCGTTGGCGAAATCGGCCTGGTCGGCGTTTCTGCGGCAATCTGCAACGCCATCTTCCACGCGACCGGCAAGCGCATCCGCAGCACACCGATGACACCGGACAAGGTGATGGCGGACTGACCTGCGTGGCACGTTGCGCCTGTATGAATGCATGGCGCAGCGATAAGACGGGTTACGAAAACGCAGCCACGTTGCCGCTGCTCTCATGGGTCACGACAATGGGCCCAATGCATTCGGTGCACTGGGCCCATCGTGTTATCGGAGCGGTGCAGCGTCGAGTGTGAGCGGTGCAGTACATGCCAGTCGCCGCATCAGCGTCGCGCGGACTTCTTCTTGCCTGATGTCTCGCTAGCACCTATGCGCACCGTGACCACAGCTATGGTGATCTGGCAGGCAACAGCCGCCTCAAGACCAACTCGTTGTTGGCCGACGCTTTCAGGCCGGTTGGTCGCAAGCGCAGGATTTGGTCGAATCGTCGGCCGACATTCCGCGGCCCCTGCACACATGCAGGCGCAACAGCTGCACCAGGGTGTCTTCCAGCTGCCGGTAAAGCGCATCCAATGCTTCGGGCGCATGCGCGCCGCAATTGCTGACCAGTGCCGTTTTCCGAATCGACCACCGCCGCTACGGCTTCCACCACCCGTGTATCGAACTGATGCCGTAGTTCGGTCTGCAGGTCCTTTGTGTTGCGCACGCGGTTTCGGCCACTTATCAGGTCTGTTGCGCGACCAGTGGCGAAGAACGCCACCGAATGACAAACCTCGGCCTGCCGCAGGCCGCGGAGCGCTGCACCTGCGCCCACCCGCTATCCGAGCGCTGCAGACCCCAGGTAGCAGCCGGGCGCCGTGCCGACCTGGCGCTGCTGGCGCCCGGTGAGCCGCTGAGCTACTCCGGCCACACCGCCGACCTTGGAGCGGGAGCTGTTCGATATGTGGGTGACACGGCCGCCCGACGCTACCGGTTGTGTCGGCCAGTTTTGAACAGCTGCGCTGATGCACACTGTGATGACCAGCGTGCTGCGCAGGCCATCGGTACGGTCTATCTATATAATCGCTACGTCGCGATCATCCTCGGCTACACGCGCCTGGTTGACGCTCCAACCCGCAGCGCCCCGCCGCCGGTCTCGCGCCCTCCTGTCATGCAGCGCGCCCGCGCATCGCGCGTACGCCTGCGCGGTCAGGACGGCATTCAAGCGTGCCCGGCGCATCAGGCTCATTGCTCATCGGCCAGGGTGATGTCATCGCCGGCATCGGCCGCTGGCGCGGCATCGTCGCCGAAGGGTGCGCCCAACATCGCCAGCATGGCAGCCCGCGCCTTTTCACCGAGGTCGTGCGCACGTGTCATGGTTTGCCGTGCTGCACGTGTCTGTGCATCGATGTCGCCTAACGCATCTGATTCTTCAGCCAGCCTGGCGCGCACGCCGTGCGCTAACGACATCAGCGCAACGATGCGATCGCGTGTCTCTG
The DNA here is from genome assembly GCF_017746145.1 of Xanthomonas sp. D-99. Lineage (NCBI taxonomy): Bacteria > Pseudomonadati > Pseudomonadota > Gammaproteobacteria > Lysobacterales > Lysobacteraceae > Xanthomonas > Xanthomonas sp. D-99. The sequence goes on from NZ_JAGHWU010000076.1 coordinate 9,078, forward strand.
CCGATTGCTGCTGGACCCTGCTCAGTTTCGTCTGCGCCTCTTCGAGTACCCGCACTGCCTCATCCTCGCTGGCGGTGTCGTTCGCCAACGCATCGGTGCTCGTGGCATGCATGCGCAATACCCGCAGCGCTTGGCGTCGGATGTCGGCATCGCGCTCGGCATGTTCGATAGACTGACGCTCTAGCTCAGACACGCGCTGCAGATCCGCCAGACGCTGCAACAGGTCGTTCAACCTGTCGTCCAGGTCCTGCAGTTGCGCCTCTTGCGCGTTATACGCCTCTGCAGTCTGGCGCAGAAGGTAGTCGATCGCTGCAATCAGTGACGACTCACTTTGTGCAGCCTGCCGCAGTAATTCGAACGCATGCTGAGCTACCGCAATCTCCTCCATTGCGCTGCGCCCGGCCATCAGGTGATTTAGGCGACCGTGCGCCTGGTCAAGCGCATGCTCGGCCTGTGTCACCACCTCCCTGCAGGCGTGCAACGACGCAAGCGCTTGGCGCAAGCTCCACGGCGCGATCGCCGCTTCGGTGATGTCCTGGCCTGTTGGCGCAAGTCTGGCCAACAAGCGGTCGATGCGTTCGCCTGCCTTGGCCTGTGCGAGCCCCACTGCCTCCATCAGCGCAGCGCAGTTGCGGCGCTGCGCATCAACTCCAAGCGTTTGTTCTTCCAGGCGTGCCAATTCGCGCGTCAACGCGCGTAGATGAGGACCCTCCGGCGGCGTGCCCGTCTGCAGATGCCGTTCAAATGCAAGCTCGCGCGCCTCCTGTAACCCTGGGCGCTCGGCCCGCGGGGAGACCCTGCCCGGTTGCGGCACTTGCGCACGCTGAGGTTGCCCAAGCGCCTGCACGCCGGCCTGCTGCAGACGGTCCAGGGGGCGGCGCAGCGCACGCGCACCGGCTTCGAGGACTTCCGCCCCTTCGATGCGGTCGTACAACCCGTAACGGAACTGAATCTCCGCCTCGAACAACTGGTGCGAGGCGACCGCCGTCGACACCACATTGAGCAGCGGCAGACCGACACGACTGGTGACCGGATTTTCGTCGGTATTGTGAACGGCGATGGCCGCAAGCCGGTACAGATCCGGCGATTGCTGCGCGGCAACCAGAACGTCCTGCCAGGACATCCCGTCGCTGGACACCGGCAATCCCAGTGCAGCTGCTGACTGCGCATGCTGCCTGGCGGCTAGGGCGTCGTTGATCGCCACCATCGCCTGCGGCCGCATCTCAAACACGAAACGAACCTGATTGACATACGGGATGTCCTTGAATCTGCGCAACGCCTCATCCAGCCCGGGAATCTTGCGTCGTATCTCGGCAACGTCGCGCATCTTCTCGCCCAGCGCGCAGTGGCCGATGGCATGACTGATTACCGCGTCGAGCGATTCGCGTCCGAACATGTTGATCTCTACGCGGGCGCCGGGAATCACGCGCGCCCGCTGCTGGATGGCTGCAGCGTCCTCCTGCCGCAGCTGATGCAGCATGTCGACCACTGCCGCGCGCTCGGCCGCCGTACCGCCTTTCCACAGCGATGCCGCCGCGGCACCAGTCGCTTGCGCGGCGAGCGTCCGCTGTCGCGCCAGGGCTGCTCCGCCGAGTGCCGCGCCAGCTTCGATGGCCAGCGCGTCGGGACCCTGGATACGTTCGAGCGCCTTGCGCAGCACGGCACTGCGCTCTTCCGGCGTGGACGGATACTCCATCGCGCCCAGTTCGGCGCTGCTTTCTGGAAAAACGGCCGTGAGCCGTGCGCGCAACGTGTCCCATCGATGCCGCGTCACCGGCTGCGCGGCATGCGTATCCAGGGTGCGCTTGTAGCTGGCAGTGCCCAATAACGGACCGGTGCGCGTATCGTCCAGTATTGCGTTGGTTGGCAACTGCACGTCGCTAGACGCCACTCGCACACCGGCCAGCTGCAGCGTGCCGGCACCGGTGACGGCATTGACCAGCCGTTTGAAATTGCGTCCGAGTACCGAAGTCAATGTGCCACCTGAATTGATGCCGGCATTGACCTCGGCATTAATGCCGATGCGACCCTGGAATTCCAGGCCGATGATGTCTTGCCAGGCGTGGTCCAGATGCAATTCCATCTGGCTCCATTGCACCCCGATCTGCGCCGTCATGCCGACCGGCACCGACACCGTAATCGCGCTGCGCGGACTGCCGGTGGCTGCGCCCTGTGCGGTGGGCTGTTTCGCGCCGAAGGGATGCCTGACTGCCAGGGGATTCACAGCCAGGTTGACGTTGAGCGACGCGTTGATGTTGGTTTCAAACAGATCCAGGCCGATCGCCCCATCATTCACACCTGCACGTAACAGGCAGGTGGTATCGCCGGCGTAGCGGTCGAACAACAGTCTGGCAAATTCGGGGATGGTGTCCGGCGACAGGATGACTGCCGCGCCCACGCCATGTTGATAGGTCCCCCCCACGCCTAGATTGGCCGCGCCGCCCCAGGTTGCAGACACTGTTTGCCCCGGGGCGTCCACATACACATGTCCGCCGGTCCCCGGGCCCGGTTTAAGATCGATGCTCAGCCCTGCGGTTGCGGACGCGGTCGCTTTTGCGTGGCGCACGAAGAAGGCCACCAATCCCGCGTCGCCGTCCTTCGAATCGCCGATGCGCTCGACGCCCAGCGCGTGGATGGCCTCCCCTCCCATACCGACATTGATCAGATTTACATGCATCCATTGCACCGACCCCAGCGAGCCGCGCAGCTCGGCCGAGCGCACCCGAGTCGAGAAGAAGGTGCTGCGATTGAACAGGTCCTGCAGCACATCGATCATGCGCGATGCCATTTCATCTGGGGCGCTCCCCTGCGGCAGACCAAGACTCTTGAGCAGCTGCAGCTGGCGGGCGCTGCCGGGAGTAGTGACCTCTTGCCGAAAGGTCGACACCACGTCATCGAATGCCTCCAGTTCGCGCCAGGACGACAGCCCCAGCTTGGCCAGCGCATGCAACCCGGACTGCTGCCGCCTGGCGTCGGCTGCCTCCAGCGCCTGCGCGTCGTGAACGCCCAGCAGCGCGTCGTACTCAACCAAGCCTGCGAGCAGGCAGGCGCTGCGCAGCGCATTGGGCGCATCGGCTGCGTTGGCGGCTTGCTCCTTCTGGGCCGGCAAAGCGACCTTGGCGGTCTTGAGTCGATGGACGACCTCACGCAACTCGGCAAGCAGCGCATGCTCGATGTCGCTCAGTGCCTGCGGATGTAGCGCTGCGCCACCGGCCAGCGCAGCGATGCAACGGTCAAATGAGGGCATCAGGTCATCATCCTTCTGCACCACAGCGCGAGTGACCGCAGAACGCGCCCGCCGCCAAACTTCGGCGACGCGATAGCTGGGAGTCGAACTTGTCCGCTGGATGGAGGCCCCGTCCGCCATGGAAAAATCGGCGGCCAGCGCGCCATCGCGGAATCCGATCTTGCGCAGATCGCGCAACAGCCCGGTCAAGGCCGTTTCGCGCAAGGCCACCAGGCGCGCATTCTGTTCAGCCGAAAGCCCATCAACCGGTTGGCGCTCAGACGCCGCAGCGGCAATACGCACCTCGGCCAGGACAGGCAAACTCTCGAACAGTTCCAGCGCAAGCGACTGGGCCTGCATCGCCTCCTGGCGGACGCCGGCAAGTCGCTGTTGCTGCGGTGTGGGTGGCTGTGTCACGCCGGTCCATCCGGCCAGCGTGCGCACAGCACCTCCGACTATGTCTGTCATCACTTGCGCGAGCGCGGTGGCCTGAGCGCGACCACTCTCGACCAGGACCTGCACATTCGAGCTCAAACTTAACGGATCGGTGGACGTGGTGCCCAGCAAGGTCGTGCTGATCGCCGCGTCGTGGTCGGGCGTACTGATCCGACTTGCCTGCTGCTGGTTTATGTGGGCATTGGTACCGGACTGGGTACTGGCAGCGGCGACTTCCTCGAGTGACGGAGACGCGGCAACGCGTGCCGCCAGGAGGGTGCCATCTGCAGCCGTCATTGCTGGCAACACGGCGTGCCAGCGCGCGCCCAACTGCACCTGGAGTCGCCCGGTACGCGTACTGCGCAGCCCACGCGGTGGCGGTAGCGTCTTTGGCAAGGTGATCTGCACCGCATCCCACTGCCCGTGTTCTGCAAGCCGGTATAGCTGCACAGGCCCTTGGTGAGGGTGGTCTAACGCATACAGCACATCGTCCAACCCGACCGCGATTGCCAGCGGGCGTTGCAGCGGGGGGATGCTGCCGCGGTTGCCTTCCGCATCCACCTTGAGCAACGTTCCCGACGCCGTCATCACTACCGCGCTGCGATCTGCATGCACTGCCGCCTGGACAAGCTCTTCGTCGAAATGGGCGATTGGCTTGCAGCGCACCTCCACTACATCCGGCACCACGATGAGCGGCCCACCGGAAGGCGTGGTGGGCACCGCATCGGCCGCCAGCCAGGTGGTCCGCCCGGGAAGCGTGATGTCGACCAGTTGCGGCGGCGAAGCCAGCAACGCAAACACTGGCCGACGGTCGACGAAGCCACGCGCTCCGGTATGCAACGAGACAACGCCGGTGAGTGGAGCGCCATCGGCAAGCTTTAGCCGCTCCCATGGCTGGTCTGGCGCGGGCGAGTAGTGCAGCACCCCGTCCAAATGCCCCAGCCGGGCATGTCCATCCAGCACCACCGGCAACTGTATCGCCTCATCGGCGGGCAGCTGCAGCCCTTCGCTGCGCATCAGCAGAAGCGGACGGTCGAGCATGAACGCCGGCTGGAATCTCGCTTGTCCTGCCGGCCGTTGCAACGCGATGCGGTGCCCGGTTCTGTCTTCCAGCACAAGATGCACACCGTTGTCGGTGGCAAGCCCGATGGACGTGACCGCCCATCCCTGTGAGCGCTCCAGCCGATCCGGCAAGGTCAGGCGCCGTGCAGCGATCGGCCCGGTTCCGCGCAGATCCGCCTCATACACGCGCCCCTTGTCATCGAGCATCAACGCGGTGCCGGCGTCAGGATGCGGCAGCGGCAGCACATCGACCGGCACCGCAGGCGTCGGCTCGAAGGCTGGGCCGCCAGGCACCGGACGCAACAACTCCACCATCCGGTCGGGCATATCCTCATCGCAACGCCGGAACAGGCCATCATGCAGCAGGCATGGCCTGCCATCGGCATCGAAACGAAGCACGGCGCCGTCCGGTAGATCGTCGACGCTGACGGATATCTGCTCACTGCCGGCGCGCCAGCAGTGAGCACCCGCCTGCAGATACACAGCGCCATCGGCCTGCAGGCCGAGCATGCGGATATCGGCAGCTGCACCGCACGCGGCGGGCAGCGGAACCGGTACCCAGCGCCCACGCGCATCGGCGCGATGCAGCTGGTTAGCACGACAGGTGAAACACTGACTATCGGTCGCCTGCCAGATACCGGTCAGCAGACCAATCGGCGGCTCGGCAAGCTGGCTGGCGATTTGGTCGGCGGTCGGCGCCGTGCCGGTGCGGCGTTCGACGTCCGGATGCACGGTCAACCCTGCGATCAGTAAACCTGGCGTTGTGGTGAAGAACGCCTCGTTGCGTGGCATCCGCGGATCCTTGGGATCGGCCACATAGCGCAGCAGACGTCCACCGCCGCCTAGCGCCGATTCGCTCTGGATCGCCGGCCGACGCGCAAGACAAGCGTCAATTATGCGAGCGACCTCGCGATCCGACGCGGAGGCGCCGTCGAGCTGCACGCTGGCACGTCGGCCGTGCTGCGACGGGGAACTGCGCAGGCGGACCGCGGTGGTTGAGGTGCTGGATGCGCGTCGCCTTACCGGCAAGGCGCCCGGCGCATGCACCGGAGACTCAGGGAAAGGCGGCCGCGGTGAGACTGTGGTCGGCACCGACGTGTCTACCGAATCTGGTGCCGGCAGCGACCGAGACGCACTTGAGGAAGCGATGGAGTGTGATGTGGTCATCGAACTATCCAAAAAAATGGGATGCTCGGCGCGACGTCTGCAGGGCGACGCCTCACACGGCGTGAAGTACCGCAGATGTGCATTCCCGATCAAGACAGGCCCACGGATGCCTGACAGTGCGCGGAGCATGCGTAGGCAATCCATTCGGCTTGATCGGAAACACTCGATGGGCGCGGGCAACGCCCAGGCCCTCACTTGGCGCACCGACGCATTGCCAGTTCAGGCCAGACGGCGAGCCCGCCAGAAACGCGAGCTCACGCGGGCGCTGGCAAACTCAGGGTGTGCACGCAATTGAACACGCTCACGCCCCGAGCGTGACGCTGTTGCCTTGCTGTGATTAAGCGCATATCGTCCTGCCTCCCAGAAGAAATGACATCCGTCAGAATGTATCGCTGCGGACACGTCGGGCATTCAACGTCCCGCTGCTCACCCCCTAAAGTAGTGCGCTGAGCATCGCGCGGAATGTCGAATGCGAAGCGCCGCGCGCGATGGCGAAACGTGGCGCACTGAAATTCCGACCGTATCGATCAGTTGCGACGTGCGTCGCCTAAACGATCAACGGCGCAAGAAATGCAGCTGTTCGGCTCTTGACATATTGAGCTACCGCAGCCGGCGTGCCTGCGACAACCACGTTGCCGCCAGCGTCACCCGCGCCCGGCCCCATCTCCAGCACCCAGTCGCTGCTGGCGGCCACGCGCATATCGTGTTCGACCACGATCACCGTGTTGCCTGCGTCGACCAGCCCTTGCAGTTGGCCCATCAAGGTATCCACGTCGGACGGATGCAGGCCGGTGGTCGGCTCGTCCAGCACGTAGACGGTGTCGCGTCGCTGCGCGCGTTGCAGCTCGGTCGCCAGCTTGATGCGCTGCGCTTCGCCACCGGATAGCTCGGTGGCCGGCTGACCAAGACGCAGATAGCCCAGCCCCACTTCGCGCAACACCTGCAACGGGCGCAGCACGCTGGCATCGTCGGCGAAGAAACCGGCTGCCTGATCCACCGTCATTTCCAGCACCTGCGCGATGTTGCGACCGCGTAGCGCAATCTCCAACGTCTTGGCGTTATAGCGTGCGCCGTGGCAGGTGGGGCACGGTGCGTAGACGCTGGGCATGAACAGCAATTCCACGTACACCGAGCCTTCGCCCTCGCAGGTGGCACAGCGGCCCTTGGCGACGTTGAAGGAGAATTGCCCCGGGTCATAACGGCGCCGGCGTGCGGCCGACGTGGCCGCAAACAGCTTGCGCACCGGGTCGAACAGGCCGGTGTAGGTGGCCAGATTGGAGCGCGGGGTGCGGCCGATGGGCTTTTGATCCACGCGCACCAGCCGGCGCACCTGATCCAACCCGGCGACAATCGCACCGCCCAACGGCACCTGCGTGCCGCGCTCCAGCGGATCCAAGGCGTCTTCGTCCTCTGCCTGCGCCTGCCCCAGATGGGCGGCCAGCAGTTCCACCAGCGCCTGGCTCACCAACGACGATTTGCCCGAGCCGGACACACCGGTCACGGTGGTGAAGACACCCAACGGCAGGTCCACATCCAGCGCACGGACGTTGTTGCGGGTGATGCCGCGCAGCTGCAGCCAAGCGCTTGCCACGCGCGCATGGCGATGCACCTGCGGCGGTGCGCCGAACAGATAGCGCCGTGTGGACGAGGCCTGCACCTGCTCCAAGCCTGCGGGCGGCCCGCTGTAGAGCACCTGCCCGCCCTGTACGCCGGCCGTCGGGCCGACATCCACGATCCAGTCCGCATGGCGGATCACGTCCACTTCGTGTTCGACCACGAAGACCGAATTGCCCGCCGCCTTGAGTTGATCCAACGCACCCAGCAGCGCCTGCGCATCGGCCGGGTGCAAGCCGGCCGATGGTTCGTCCATCACGTACACCACGCCGAACAACTGCGAGCGGATCTGCGTGGCCAGCCGCAGCCGTTGCAACTCGCCCGGCGACAAGGTGGGCGTGCTGCGCTCCAGGCTGAGGTAGCCCAGACCCAGTGCCTGTACGACGGCGACACGCGCGCGCAGATCCGCAGCGATGCGTTGCGCGGCGATCACTTGTTCCGGATGTTGGCGCGCACTCTTGCGCGTGCCGTTGGATGGCGCCGCTTCGGCGGCGGGGCGCAGCAGCTCGGCCACCTCGTCCAGGGGGCGCCGCGACAACTCTCCGATATCCAGCCCGGCAAAGGTGACCGACAAGGCCTCGCGGCGCAGGCGCTTGCCATCGCACTGCGGGCATTGTGTGCTGAGCAAATACTGCGCCACGCGCTTTTTCATCTGCGCGCTCTGCGTGGTGGCGAAGGTGTGCAGCACATAACGCCGCGCACTGGTGAAGGTGCCCATGTAGCTGGGCTCTTCCTTGCGCTTGAGGGCGCGTTTGACCTCGGCCAAGTTGTAACCGGCGTATACCGGCACCACCGGCTGTTCGTCGGTAAACAGGATCCAGTCGCGGGTCTTCTTCGGCAGCGTGTGCCATGGCACATCCACGTCATGGCCCAGCGTGGTGAGGATGTCGCGCTGGTTCTGCCCATGCCATGCGCCCGGCCAGGCGGCCACCGCACGGTCGCGAATGCTCAGGCTGCGATCCAGCACCATGGTCGCTTCGGTGGCGTCATAGATGCGCCCCAGGCCGTGGCAGGTGGGGCATGCCCCCGCGGGCGTGTTCGGCGAAAAACCGTCGGCGTAGATGATCTCCTGCCCCGGCGGATACTGGCCGGCACGCGAATACAGCATGCGCAACGAGTTGGAGATGGTGGTGACGCTGCCCACCGACGAGCGTGCGCTGGGCGCGCCGCGCGCCTGCTGCAAGGCCACTGCCGGTGGCAGGCCATCGATGGAATCCACGTCCGGCACGCCTACCTGGTCGATCAGGCGCCGCGCATACGGCGAGATCGAATCCAGATAGCGCCGCTGCGCCTCTGCAAAGATGGTGCCGAACGCCAACGACGACTTGCCCGATCCGGAAACGCCGGTGAACACCACCAGTGCATCGCGGGGGACATCCACATCCACGTTCTTGAGGTTGTGCTCGCGCGCGCCGCGTACGCGCACCAGGCCAGTGGAAGACGTCGCGTTTGACATGACTACCGAAACCAGAGTTCGACAAGACGCCAGCCTAGCGCGCGCGACATGCAGCCGGTGTCAGCGATGGTGATCGAGCGCAGGCAACACCTGAGGTGCCAGGCGCTGCAGATGCCATGGCGTGGCGACCACGCGTGAGAGGCATTCGTCAGAGGGGGCGAACAATGCGCAGCAACCACATCTTCGCGTGGTACCGACCGCTGCCGCGCGCAGCCAGCGCCCGCCTGCCGGGCGTACGGCCATCCCTCAGCGGCGCCTAGCCCAGCGCATGCGAAGGCGTCACTTGCTCGCCGGTGGCGGCCAGGGCATGCATGCGCATCACCATGCCACTGAACAGGCGCGCAGTGGCAGCATTGCGCGTACGGAAGATCTCTTCCAGCGCGGCGTAATACCACAGGGTGCCTTCGCGCCCGGCAGTGAACACATTGAAGATGTCCTGACCGACGGCAGGATTTTCCAGGTCCTGCACGATGCTGCGAGCGTTATAGAGCTTGTCGCAGCCGGACACCAGCAGCGCGCGCTCGGGCGTCTTGCGCAGGTGCGCAAGATAGGCCTGCTTGCGCTCGCGCCAATCGCGTTTGCGTGCGCGCTCGCTGTTGTCCACCTCGGCCTTGTCTTCGGCAGTGGCATCGGTGCAAGCCATCACGATATCGGCCACCGCATCGCCGAACTGCGCACGGATCGAGGCCTCATGCCCGCCACCGCAGTCTTCCACCACATCATGCAGCAGCCCGGCGATGGCTTGCTCCTCATCGCCGCCGCATTCCAGCACCAGCGTCGAGACGCCCAGCAAGTGACTCAGGTAGGGGACCTGCGTGCCCTTGCGCACCTGGCCGGCGTGAGCGATGCGCGCGTAGTCCACGGCCAGGGCGTAGCGTTCGGTAAGAGCGGTCATGGGGCATCCGATGCGAGCGATGCGTCTAGTATCGCCGAGCCCGACTGCCGACAGGTGAGGACGCTGCCATGAGCGATTCAGGCTAAGAGCGGTTAACAAAACGTAGCGAGCGGTCGTCAGGTGGGTGTGGACCGCGCAGAGGAACCGGAGTGTACGCGTGGCACATGCCGATTCCGAGCACCGGCTGCGCCCGCCTGGCAGCTGCACAAGAGTTTCGTTAGCTGCTCTAAATGCTGTGCGATCGCGGCCGATAGGTCTAGGCTGCACCTACACCGTTCGACGACATAACGCCATGACCACGCTTCCTGTCTGCAACGCCTGCCGCGACGGCCAGGACTTCCCCACCGCAATCACCATGGCCTTCCAGCCGATCGTGGACGTGTCCACTCGCAGCATCTACGCAGGCGAGGCTATGGTGCGCGGCATCAACGGCGAGTCGGCCGGCAGCATCCTGGCCGCAGTGGATGAGCGCAATCGCTATGCATTCGACCAGGCCTGCCGCATCAAGGCCATCGAATGCGCCGCGCAGATCGCCTTGCCGGCGCTGCTGTCGATCAACTTCATGCCCAACGCGGTCTACAACCCCGAGCATTGCCTGCGCGCCACGCTGTCGGCCACCGCGCAATACGGCTGGCCGCTCAACGCCATCATCTTTGAAGTCAGCGAGCAGGAACATCTTACCGACCCGGCGCACTTGCTCGGCATCCTGCGCACCTATCAGGCGCGCGGCATGAAGACCGCCATCGACGACTTCGGCGCCGGTTACGCCGGGCTCGGCCTGCTGGCCGAGTTCCAGCCGGATCTGCTCAAGCTGGACATCGCTCTGGTCCGCGGTATCGACACCGACCGCAGCCGCCAGGCCATCGTGCGCCACGTGACGCGCATGTGCGAAGAGCTCGGCATCACCGTCATTGCCGAAGGCATCGAACATCCCGACCAATACCGCACCCTGCGCGACCTGGGCATCCACCTGCAGCAAGGTTATCTGTTCGCCAGACCGCAGATCGGCGAACTACCGAAGGTGCATTGGCCGGAGTAAGTGCGCGCGCGTGCGTGCTTACCGATGAAGTGGCATTGAGCCACTTCCGGCAAGAGCATCAGCGAACAATCACCACGCACTGCGGCTTCACGGAAAAAAAAGCGCACTGAATGCGCTCTTACGAATCCCCAATCCCGATTCCCAGCGGCGCCGCGCGCCGCTCACACATACCGCGGAATCGGCCCCAGCTGCGGGGTCTGATCGGGCAGCTCCACTTCCACCTCATCCACATAGCACCAGCCCCAACCTTCGGGCGGGTCGTAGCCTTCGATGATGGGATGGCCGGTGGCATGGTGATGCGCGGTGGCATGTCGGTTGGGCGAGTCGTCGCAACACCCCGCATGGCCGCAACTGCGGCACAGGCGCAGATGCACCCAGACGCTGTCGATGGCCAGGCACTCTTCGCAGCCGCGCGCACTGGGCGTGACCGCATGGATTTGATCGGTATGGCGGCAGTGTTGGCTCATGCGCTGGTGGACTCCTGGCTGGCGCTGGCAAGTTCGGAGACCGGCACCGGGTTGGCCTGATGTGCGAGGTACTGATGGATCTGCGCGACCACGGCGGCGCCCTCGCCCACTGCGGCGGCCACGCGCTTGACCGAGCCCGCACGCACATCGCCGATGGCGAATACGCCAGGGCGATTGGTTTCCAGCGGCAGGCACGCCGGTACGCCGTCGCCACGCGCGGTGCCGGTCATGACGAAGCCGCGCTTGTCGGTGTCCACGCAGTCCTGCAGCCAACCGGTGTTGGGGTCTGCGCCGACGAACAGGAACAGGTGCCGCAACTCCACGCGCGCGGTTGCACCGTCCTTGCGCGTGCGCAACACCGCGGCCTGCAAGCCGCGCTCGGGGTCGCCTTCCAGCGCGGCCACTTCGGTGCCGGTGTGCAGCTGCACGTTCGGCAACGCGGCGATACGTTCGATGAGGTATTGCGACATCGAGCTTTCCAGCCCGTCGCCGCGAATGATCAGGTGCAGTTCCTTGACCCGCGGCGCCAGGAACGCCACCGCCTGCCCTGCAGAATTGCCGCCGCCCACCAGCGCCACCACGCCGCCTTCGCACAGGCGCGCTTCCACCGGCGAGGCCCAGTAGGACACACCGTGGCCTTCGAAGCGATCCAGGCCCTCGATCTCCGGGCGCCGGTAACGCGCACCCGACGCGATCACCACCGTGCTGGCCAGCAACTGTTTGCCATCGGCAAGATCCAGCTTCAGCGCGCCATCGTCGCGGCCGCATTCCAGCATGGCCGCTTCGATCGGGATCGCCAGTTCCGCGCCGAATTTCAGCGCCTGGTTGTACGCGCGCCCGGCCAGCGCCTGCCCGGAAATGCCGGTGGGAAAGCCGAGATAATTTTCGATACGCGCCGAGGCACCGGCCTGCCCGCCGATGGCGCGCTGGTCCAGCACCAGCACCGACAAGCCTTCGGATGCGGCATACACCGCCGTCGCCAGTCCGGCAGGGCCGGCGCCCACGATCGCCACGTCGTAGCGTTTGTCCGGGTCGATGTCCGGCGTCATGCCCAGGCAATGCGCGGCTTCGGCATCGCTGGGCTGGCGCAGCACGCGCCCGCTCGGGCATACCATCACCGGTAGATCGTGCTCCTGGATGCCCAGGCGCTGCACCAATGCGCGGCCTTCGTCGTCGGAGACATCCATCACCGTGTTGGGGTAGCCGTTGCGGGTCAAAAAGCCCTGCAACCGGGTCAGATGCGGGTCGTCCGGCTCGCCGATCAGCACCGAACCGGACGCATCGCCCTCGATCAGCCCGACGCGGCGCAGGATCAATGCACGCATCACCACTTCGCCCACTTCGGCCGAACTGATCATCAGCGCGCGCAGATGCGCGGTATCGAATGGCAGCGCCAGGCAGCCGTCCGGCCCGGCACGTCCAGCCGCCAGCGACGCGCGCCCGGCCAGCTGACTCACCTCGCCGGTGAACTGGCCGGGCGTGTGCTGCGTGATCGGCTTTTCGTTGCCCAATCCATCGCGGCGCACCACTTCGATGGCGCCCTCCAGCACCACCCACACCGGCGCATGGGCATCGCCGACTTCGAACACCGTATCGCCCGCGCCGAACCGTTGCGCCGGCCCGCTGGCGAAGCGCCGGGTGATCGACAACTGGCCCGCGTCCAGCTCGGGAAACATCTGATGGTGGCGGGTCTGGTCCAAAGACATGGAGGCGCGAGGCGGGTGGGGGATCACATGCAAGCATGGGCAGTGGTGACGGCAATGGCAATCACCCGAAATGGTCACTGATGGCCACGACAGCGCCCAGACGCCAGGCAGGCGTGCGCGAGCGAGCGCTGCTGCCGGTCAGACGGACCCAGCTGCTTTAAAGACCGCACGCGCTCAGCGTGAGGACATCCAGCGCGCGAATAACGTCGCGGGCAGTCGTCAGGCCGGGGGCGAACCGTACATGGCAAACGAAGATGGGCGTAGTGCATCTCGCACGGAGCAACGATCGTGCGCGTCTGGCAACTGCACGGGCGTTTTGTGAGCTGCCCAGTCAATCGAGCCCAAGCCTGTGCCTTACGACTGCACAGGCTCCCAATGTGGGCCATGCTGCCCGGCCGCCATGCGCTGGGCCGGGCGCACGCGAAACACCACACTGATGCGCCCGCCCACCGCGCGCGTGGTCTTGGCAATGCCGTGCACGTGCGTGTGTTGCGAGGCGTGGCTCATCGCCAGCAGGCTCCCCGATGCCAGCTCCAGCGCGACCGCCCGCGTGCTGCCGTCATTGGCGCGCAGTTGCATCCGGCGCGGTGCACCCAGCGACAGCAGCGCGATCGGGTGCGGTGCCACCAGCGTGTGTAGCGCGTCGTGATGCATTGCCACGCTGTCGCGCCCATCGCGGTACAGATTCAAGCCCACTGCGTTATACGGTGCCGGGAGCACTGCCTGCACCGCATCGAGCAGGCGCTGCAGCGGCAATCCCGCAGGCAGTGCATCATCCAACCGATACGAAGCCAGCAGGCGCGGCACGTCCACCACCCGGTCGTACATTTCGCGGCGCTGGCTGCGCCAATCGGCGCCATCGCGCAATGCGTCGAACGCCTCCTGCGCCAGTGCAGGCAGCAGCAGCTGCGGCCAATAGCGCACGCCACCTTGCTGGTCGTGCAGCACCTGCAGCGGTGCGATGGGAGCGTTGAACAGATCCATCAGCGCGATATGCGGGCGCCTGCAGCCGATTTCAGCGCCACGCTGTCATCACGCATGGCGCCAGCCCGACCAGTTCAGCTTCACGCCATGGTACGCAAAGCGCCGCATCGTGTTCACGTACGGCGATCAAGCATGCCTGCTCGTTCTCGTGGAGACATCGCATGCATCGCACCCCTCCTGCCCACGTGGTGATTTCCGGCGCGTCCAGCGGCATCGGCCAAGCCACCGCAGAAGCATTCGCCGAACAAGGCGCGCGCCTGGTGCTGGCCGCACGCGGCGAAGAAGCCCTCGATGCGGTTGCCGAACGCTGCCGTGCGCGAGGTGCCGAAGTCTTGGTGGTGCCCACCGATGTCAAACAGGCCGAACAGGTCGAGGCACTGGCCACCAGCGCGCGGAGTTTTCTGGGGCGCATCGACCTGTGGTTCGGCAATGTCGGGGTGGGCGCAGTCGGCAAATTCCATGAGGTACCGATGGAAGCGAGCGCGGCCGTGATCCACGCCAACCTGCTCGGTCGCATGCACGACGCCCATGCCGTGATCCCCATCTTCGTCGAACAAGGCCACGGCATCTTCGTCAACATGATCTCGTCGGGCGGCTTTGCATCAACGCCATTTGCGGCGGCGTACGGCGCCAGCAAATTCGGTCAACGCGGCTTTTCCGAAGCGTTGCGCGCCGAGTTGAGCGACCACCCGCACATCCACGTGTGCGACGTGTACCCGTACTTCGTGGATACGCCGGGCCTGCGCCATGGTGCCAATTACGTGGGGCGCCGCATCAGCGGGCCACCGCTGATGCTGGACACCCGCACCGTTGCGGCAGCTGTCGCGCGCCTGCTGGACCGGCCACGCAACACGGTGGTGTTGGGCACTGCCGTCCATGCAATGCGGCTAGGCCATGCGCTGGCGCCGCAGGCCCTGGCACGCGCCATGTACCGCTTCTTCAAGCGTTATTTTGCGCAGGCGCCACGGGTGGCGCGCTCCACCGGCAATGTGTTCGCAGCACCCAGCATTGCCGGCGGCATCGACGGTGGCTACCGGCGGCGCCCCAGGTTGCGCGCACGTCCTACACGCGACAAGGTGTTGATCGGTGCGGCCGCTGCAGCAGTGACGGGCTTGGCGGTGCTGGCCTTACGACGCAGGTGAGTCGCTGAGGTCTGCGATTGCGGCGGCGACAGTTGCGCGCTCTTGCCCGCGATTTCCAGACGCTGCGGCAAGGTGGGAAAGCAGACCGGCCTCAAGGCGGCACGACAGCGGCGAGCGTGCGGCCCACCGTGCATGCCGATGGGCCACACCTCGATCACGACGCGCCTGCTCAGCGAACCCAACCATGACGGCGATGGCCATCGCACATCCTCAGGTGTAGCGCGCCCACGCAGCTGTGCTACGGTCCGGCGCTGCATCCGCCTGGAGCACTCTGCATGCCGTCTCGCTTGATCGCCCCACGTCGGGCTCGTTGGCTGGCAACGCTTGCCGCCGTCGTCGCCGTTTTCGGCAACGCTGCGCCACGCACGCCTGCAACTGCCTTCGACGCAGTCGACCCGTTCATTGGCACCGGTGGCGAAGGCCATACCTATCCTGGTGCCACGGTGCCGTTCGGCATGGTGCAGCTGAGCCCGGATACGCAAATCAAGCCGCGCAAGGACGCCTATGGCTGGGCGGCCGGTTACCGGCATAGCGACACCACCATCGTGGGGTTTTCGCATACGCATTTTTCAGGCTCGGGGCATTCGGATCTGGGCGACATCCTGCTGATGCCGCAAGCTGGCGACATCAAACTCGAACGCGGGGATGCCAGCAAGCCGGGTAGCGGCTATACCGCGCAGTTCGACCACACCAGCGAACAGGCGCAGCCCGGCTATTACGCGGTGACCTTGAAAGACCGCAACATCCGCGCCGAACTCACTGCCAGCGCGCGCGTGGGCGTGCATCGCTATCGGTTCCCGAAAGGCACGCCGGCGCATGTGCTGGTCGACCTGCGCAACAGCCTGTACAACTACCCCGGCAAGGTGCAGTGGTCGCGGCTGCGTGTGCGCAGCGATGGCACGGTGACCGGCTTTCGCGAAACACGCGGCTGGGCGCCCGGCCGGCAGCTGTATTTCGCCATGCGCTTCTCGCGCCCGCTCACTGCCACGCAACTCCATGACACCGAACAGGACATTCCGTACAAGGGCTTTCCACCGCCGGGCGAGAAGAATCCTGCGCAGCGCGCGCAGATCGAAGGCCGGCAACTGGTCGGTGTGTTCGATGTCGCCAACGACGGCACACCGCTGGTGGTGAAGGTGGCGCTCTCGCCGGTCAGCGAGGCCGGTGCCATCGCCAACCTCGATGCCGAAGTGCCTGGCTTCGATTTCGATCGCGTCCGCGCCGATGCACGCGCGCAATGGACGCAGGCGCTGTCGGCAGTCGACGCGCAAGGCACCACGCAACAACGCACCCAGCTCTACACCGCGCTGTATCACACCCTGCTGGGACCAACGCTGTTCATGGACAGCGACGGCCGCTACCGCGGGCCAGACAACGGGGTGCATCAGGCAACTGGCTGGACCAACTACTCCACCTTCTCGCTGTGGGATACCTACCGCGCCTTGCATCCGCTGCTCACCCTGGTGCAGCCAGCGCAACGCAGCAGCGATGTGGTCAATTCGCTGCTCGCCTCGCGTCGCCAAAGCGCCTACGGCATTCTGCCGATATGGGCATTCCACGGCCTGGAAACCTGGTGCATGATCGGCTACCACGCCGTCCCGGTGATTGCCGACGCGTACATGAAAGGCATCGGCGGCTTCGATGCAGAGGAAGCCTTGCAGGCCATGGTCGCCAGCGCCAACTACGGCCCTTACGATGGCATTGCGCAATACCGCGAGCTGGGCTACGTGCCCATCGACGAAGAAGGCGAAGCCGCATCCAAGACGCTGGAATATGCCTTCGACGACTGGACCATCGCGCGCATGGCCGACAAGCTCGGCAAGCCCGCCATCGCCGCAGAATTCAGCAAGCGCGCCGGCAACTGGAAGCACGCCTTCGACCCGGCCACCGGCTACATGCGCGCGCGCACCCGCGCCGGCAACTTCCGCGAGCCGTTCGACCCATCTGCCAGCGGCTACGGCAGCGACTACACCGAAGGCAATGCGTGGCAATACTCCTGGTACGTGCCGCAGGACGTGGCCGGGCTGGCTGCCGCGCATGGCGGCGACGACAAATTGCTTGCCCGGCTGGATGCGGTGTTCGATGCCAAGGTGGACCCGAAGGTCTTCGAGCACATGGAAGACATCACCGGCCTGATCGGCTGGTACGCGCACGGCAACGAACCCAGCCACCACGTTGCCTATCTGTATGCGTATGCCGGCCAACCGTGGCGCACGCAGGCGCGTCTGACCCAGATCATGCGCAGCCAATATCACGCAGGGCCAGAAGGCCTGGCCGGCAACGACGATCTCGGCCAGATGTCGGCCTGGTACGTGTTCACCACGCTGGGCTTCTACCCGGTGGCGCCCGGCAGCAACCAATAAATCATCGGCCGCCCGTTCCTGCCGCGCGCCACGCTCAACCTGCCCAATGGCAAACGTTTCTCGATCATCGCCGAGGGCTTGAGCGATGCACGCAGCTACGTGGGCAGCGCCACGCTCAACGGCAAACCGTTGACCCGCGCTTACGTGACACACGAGGAAATCCTGGCCGGCGGCGAACTGCGTTTCCACATGCAGGCGACACAGAATCGGCAATGGGCCACCGACCCAGCGCAGCGGCCGTATTCGATGTCCGAGCAGGTGCAATGATCCAGGGCAACTGCGAGATGGAGCGGCCGGTGATCCTTTAAGAATGCAAGTCCGCAGGAAATGAGGTGGATGCGCAGGCTCAACCGGACGCTCGCGACGTTTCGTTAGCGGACCTTGGCAGTGGCCCTGGCTTCCTGCCTCAGTCGGAGCCCCCCATGCGCAAGCCGCATGGATCGCGCTCCACCATTGCTGGCAGGCTGCCAGCGGTGCCGGCGCCGTCGATTCCTGCACAACGCATGCGCTGGTCTCCCGTCAGTTTCCGGATGCGAGGCCTTCGATGCCGAGGTGATCGCACCACGTGCACCACCGTCACGTATTCACATGATGCACAACTTTCGTTCACCGATACGCATTGCCCTGCTTTCCACACTGGCTGCCATCGGTACGCACGACGACTGCGTGCCTGCCCTTCCCAATGCAGGAGCCTGTGCATGTCCAGCACCAAGAATCAGTACGAAATGCAGAACCCGTTGACCCAGTTTCCGCAGCCGCAATTTCCGGAACAAACCCAGCAGGCGCCGGGGACCATCCACGAACTGCAGCCCAAGGCAGACCACGGCGAACAGTGCTACAAGGGCTTTGGTCGTCTGCAGGGCCGCAAGGCACTGATCACCGGCGCAGACTCCGGCATCGGGCGCGCCACCGCCATTGCATTTGCACGCGAAGGTGCCGATATCGTGCTCAATTATCTGCCTGAAGAAGAACAGGACGCAGCCGAAGTGGTGCAACTGATCCAGGCGGAAGGGCGCAAAGCCATCAGCATTCCGGGCGACCTCAAGAACGAGGCGTTTTGCACCGAACTGGTGGACCGCGCAGTGAAGGAACTCGGCGGCCTGGACGTGCTGGTCAACATCGCGGGCAAACAGACCGCCGTGAAAGACATCGCAGACATCACGACCGAGCAATTCGACGCCACCTACAAGACCAACGTGTATGCGATGTTCTGGCTGTGCAAGGCCGCCATCCCGCACTTGCCGCCGGGCGCATCCATCATCAACACCGGTTCGATCCAGTCGTACCAGCCCTCGCCGACGCTGCTCGACTACGCTTCCACGAAGGCGGCCATCGTCAACTTCACCAAGGGCCTGGCGCAGCAGATCGCCGAGAAGGGGATTCGCGTCAATGCAGTCGCGCCCGGACCGGTGTGGACGCCGTTGCAGCCCAGCGGTGGTCAGCCGCCGGAGAAGATTCCTGATTTCGGCTCTGAAACGCCGCTCAAGCGCGCCGGCCAGCCGGTAGAAATGGCGCCGCTTTACGTGATTCTGGCATCGCAGGAATCGAGCTACGTCACGGGCGAAGTGTTCGGTGCCACCGGCGGCCTGCTGCTGTCTTGAGCCACCCCGGCGCCGACTTTCAACGCGATGCTACCGGCACCTTGCCGATTGCCGCTTATGCGGCGATCGGCGACGGGCGCTCGGTGGCGTTATGCGGTACGGACGGCAGCATCGACTGGTGGTGCGTGCCGAAAATGGACTCGCCGCCGTTGTTCGATCGCCTATTGGATGCCGGCGACGGCGGCTATTTCGCCCTCACGCCGCAACAGCTGCAGCACGTACAACGCCGGTATCGCGATGGCAGCAATATTCTCGAAACGACCTTCGGCACTGCAACCGGCAGCGCGCGTCTGACCGAGTCGCTCAACAGCGGCGAAGCCGGCCGGCTGCCGTGGTCGGAACTTGCGCGACGCATCGAGGGCATCGAAGGCAGCGTGGTCTTCGACCTGATCTACCGCCCCGGCACCCGTGCCGGCCAAGCCACTCCCTGGCAAAGCGAGACGCCCAACGGCCGTGTGCATCACGTCGGCCCACTCATGACCATGCTGCGCTACGACATGGATGCAGCGCAGCTGTTGCAGTGCGACGACCGCGGCGTGCACGCCACGCTGGCGATCCACGCAGGCGACACACAGGTCGTCGCATTGCTGGCCGCCGAAGAAGATGCGCTACCGGTGCCCGCACTGGAAGACATCGGTGGGCGCATCGAGCGCAGCGACCAGGAGTGGCGCGAATGGAGCGGCAACCTGTCCTACGACAATGGTTACCACGATGCGGTCGTGCGCTCTGCGCTGGCGCTCAAATTCCTGTGGTTTTCGCCTACGGGCGCCATCGCCGCCGCGGTCACCACGTCCTTGCCGGAGCAGATTGGCGCAAATGGGAATTGGGATTATCGCTATGCGTGGGTCCGCGATGCCGCCTACACCACCAAGGCCTTCCTGCGCGTGGGCGCATTGGCCGATGCCAAGGCTGCGTTTAGCTGGTTGATGCGCACCATCCGCCAGCATCGGCCTGGTGTGCGCCCCTGCTACACCCTGGAAGGCGCGTTGGTGCCCGACGAGCGCGTGATCGACCTTCCCGGCTATCGCAATACGCGCCCGGTGCGCGTCGGCAACACCGCCAACGACCAGCTGCAGCTGTGCCTGTACGGCGATATCTTCGAAATGGCCGCGCGCTTTCTCGATGCCGGCCACATCCTGGACCAGGAAACCGCACGCCAGTTGTTCGAGCTCGGCAACGAATGCGCGAACACCTGGATGCGCAAGGACGCCGGCTTCTGGGAACTGGAAACCGCCGAGCATTACACCATGTCCAAAGTGGAATGCTGGCTGGCGCTGCGCCGCGCCAGCGAGCTGGCCAAGGCCGGCCATCTCTCCACCGCGATGCTGCCACGCTGGGAGCGCGAACAGGCGCGGATTCTTGCGTGGATCGACGTGCACTGCTGGTCCGACACCAAACAGGCTTACACCTTCTACGCGGGCACCGACGACCTGGACGCGAGCCTGCTGTTGGCCTCGCGCTTTGGACTGGGCGGGCCGCGCCGCGAGCGCATGATCGCCACCCGCGATGCCATTGCCTCAGAACTCGGCAGCGACGCAATGCTGCATCGCTATAGCGGCATGCAACAACGCGAGGGGGCATTTATTGCCTGCTCGTTCTGGCTGGTGGAAGCCTATGGCCTGCTCGGCGAGCGTGCCGAAGCAAGGCGCGTGTTCGAACAGTTGCTGGAACAGTTGGGCAACGATGTCGCACTGATGCCAGAGATGCTGGACACGAGCACGGGCGCCGCTCTAGGCAACATACCGCAAGGCTTGAGCCACCTTGCGCTGATCCACGCGGCGCTGGCCGTGGATGGCGAATAAGCGCAGCGCAGCACCTGTCGCCTTCACCGGGCTGTTATCGCAGCAGACTCCTTCTCCTGTTGGCAGAAGGAGCACGCTGGCGGATGCGGCTGCGCCAGATCGCCGCTCAACGAGTTGCATCGATTCGCTTAAGGCCCCAATACCACCGTCTGGATCGCATGCGCAGGAATCTGCAACGTGCTGGATGCCTCGCCCACATACAGGTTGTAAGCAATCGCCACGTCGCTGGCATTCATGACCACCATGGCAAGGCTGCCATCGGTGTTACGAAACGCCGTGGTCGCCAGATTGCTACGGCTGCTGGCTGCGCTGACCCGTCGTGCGCCCGGCCGGATGAATTTGGAGAAATGGCCGATATACCAATAGCTCGGCGTATAGATCACCTCGCCGGTGCGCGTATCGGCATGCACCGGCGCAAAGCAGTAATTGCCCACGTGGTTCGGCCCACCGTGTTGGTCGAGCAGAATGTTCCAGTCCGTCCAGCCCACTGCGCCATGATTGAGGTCGTTGATGATGGCCGTGCCGTAGCGTTCGCCATTGGGCCAATACTGCAATTTGGCCGGGTCGAACTTTTCCACCGCCGCTTCGGTCAACAGCAAGTGCTTGTCCGGGTACGCCTGCGCCACTGCCGCCACGTTCTCCACCATCGGCTCGAATCCGGCCCAGGTTTCATACCAATGAAAGCCCATGCCCCACGCATATTTTGCCGCTTCCGGATCGTCGAAGATCACATGCGCGCGGTGCACCATCATGTCGCGATTGTGGTCCCACACGATGATCTTGCGCTCGCCATAGCCGTCGCTGGCCATGGTGGGGCCGAGATGATGCTTCAAGAAGTCGCGTTCTTCCTCGGCCGAAAACAGCATCGACTCCCAGGTCTGCACCGCCATCGGCTCGTTCTGCAGGCTGATGCCCCAGATCGGGATGCCCGCTTTTTCGTATGCCGCGATAAACCGCGTGTAGTAGGTTGCCCAGGCCTGCGCGTACTCGGGCAATAGCTTGCCGCCCTTGAGCATGGTCTTGCTGTCTTTCATGAAGGCCGGCGCACTCCACGGGCTGGCAAACGTGGTGAGCGTGCCGCCGGCCGCCGCAATCGCCTGGCGCAACATCGGGATGCGGTACTTGGCATCGTGCTTGACCGAAAAACTCTTCAGCGCCGCGTCGCCCTCCTTGATGTAGGTGTAGCTGCCGCTACTGAAATCCGAGCTATGGATGGTGGTACGCGCCAGCGTGTAGCCAATGCCCTGCTGCGGATCGTAGTAAGCCGTGAGCAGCGCACGTTGCGCACGCTTGGGCAGCTTGGCAAAGGTCTCTGCGCTGGAATCGGTGATCGCGCCACCGATACCCAGCACTTGCTGAAACTGCCGCTGCGGATTGACGAAGATGGAATTTTCTTTTTCGGTCAATGCATGGCCGACGACGGGAGCGGCCGCTGTGCTGGCGCGCATCTGTTGCGTGGCGCCTTGAGAGCTGGTGTAGATACGCAACGCGCCGTCGCCGCTCTTCGCTGGCGAGCTCGCATATGAGGCGGTTGGAGCCGCCGCGTGTGCCACGGCCGCCGTTGCGGCGCTCGCGCTGCTCACCGTGCCCAGTCCCACCCCCAGCATTCCCATCACCGACCACGTCATCGCTCGCTTCACCGCGCACCCTCCCAGGTAGATCGCGCAAGCCTAACCGACCAGCGCGCCGCAACATCGCCCAACAAACGAGCGCAAGCGCGAATCGGTCGTCCTTTCTCCCTCCGGGACGTTGTCCCCCTTCATGAGGGAGAAGGTGGCGCGCAGCGCCGGATGAGGGTACGTGCACACGTGGCGGTGCCGGCAGCGCGCGATGCATCACAAACTGCGAGAACTATAAGACTTCAATCTGCAACACTCCCAGCAACCGCACCCTCACCCAACCCCTCTCCGGCAGGGAGCGGGGCTTGATCACCTACGCGACAAACGATCCAGGACGCCTGGCACTTCCGGCGGAATCTCGCGCGCCAAAAATCCCACCGTGCCGATCCGCTTTGCGAGCTGTTTTCCCGCAGCCGCATGCACGAACACGCCCCATAACGCCGCGGTCAACGCGTTGCTGCCCCGCGCAGCGAAACCTGCGATCAATCCGGCCAAGGTATCGCCCGAGCCCGACGTGCCCAGCCCAGGCACACCACCGCGATGCACCCATAGCGCACCGTCCGGCCCGGCGATAAAACTGTCCGCGCCCTTGACGATCACCACGCTGCGCATCTTCCGCGCAAAGGTCACTGCGTACTGGCCGGGTGCCGCCTCCACTGCAGCCTTGTCGTCGCCGGCGAGCGTTGCCATTTCGCCGGCATGCGGCGTCAGCACGAATGGGCGCCCAGGCGGCGCACGCAAGCTGCGCGACAACGCACCGGCGTCCAGCACCAAGGTACAGACCGCCTTCGCAGCGGCCAGCTTGACCAGCGCCGTCGTCGTCGTGGTCGACGCCATGCCCGGCCCGATCACGGCCGCGTCGCAGGCTGCCAGCGCCGCGTCCAATGCGCGGTGCCCGCGCGTGATCTCGCCCTGCCCGTTCTGTCCCAGCCCCAGCACCAATGCCTCGGGCACCGCCAGGGCCATGGCGGGCGCCACGCTGGCAGCGGTGGCGATCTGCAATTTGCCGGCGCCCGCGCGCAATGCAGCTTCCCCGGCCAGCAATGCGGCACCGGGCACGCGCATCGAGCCCCCCACCACCAACACGCGACCCCGCTGCTCCTTGTCGCCGCCGGGCGATGGCAGCGGCATCGCACGTAGTGCGGCAGCGGTCAGCGTACGAAGGCGTGCGGCAGCCATCAGCGCGCTCCAGCCGGGCGATCGGATTCGGTCGTCACCGGCTCATCGGCCAGCTCTGGCGGTACGAACTTGGTGCGCACCAACTGCAGCGATTGCCCATCGGCGGCGGCCGCATATTCGGTGACGCCACAATTAGGCACATCGCCTTCGCGGTCGATGGCCAGGATACTGGCCTCGTCCATCCGCTCGATCAGGTAACGGAAGCAATTGACGATCACCTGGTGCCCCACGATCAGCACGCGCGCACCTACATGATTGCGCTGCAGGTCGCCCACGATGCTGCGCAACCGAAAGATCACATCGCACCAGCTCTCGCCACCAGGCGGGCGGAAATAGAACTTGCCCACCAGCTTGCGCTGCTCGGCCAGCTCCGGAAACGTCGCCAGGATGCCGGCCGTGGTGTAACGGTCGAGCACGCCGAATTCCTTCTCGCGCAGCCGCTCGTCCACGCTGACCGCATCGGTTGGCTGGCCGAGCGCACGCGCAACCGCAGCGGCGGTTTGCCGCGCGCGCACATAGGTAGAACTCAGGATCAAGGTCGGCCGCTCGTGTTCGGGAAGCCCAGCCATCCATGCGCCCAAGGCCTCGGCCTGGCGCTCGCCCAGCGCCGAGAGCGGCACGTCCGCATCGCGATGCTCCAGGTCGATCAACGTCGCGCCATTGGACTCGGCCACATCGCGCGCCACGTTGCCTGCGCTTTGCCCATGCCGCACCACCCATAGGCGCGCCGGCCACTGCGCCGACACCCCCGCAACCGCACTGTTCTCACTCACACCCATCTCCTGCATCACGTCGGCACCACGTGTCGCACAGCCGCCGTGAACAGGTGGTCGACCACGCGCGCGGCATGCGCCGCCGCGCTACCGGTGTCATACATGCGCCCGCACACCGCGCACGCTGCAGGGAACATGCGCCACAGCACAGACCAGCATCGCTCCAACGGACGCATAACCCCGTCTCGGTATACTGCAAGCCCCCGACACACCGCTCGGCCATGTCCAACGTCCTACAGCTGCGCACCGCAAAACAGCGCGAAGAGCTCCTGGTAGACGACGTACTGGACGCGGCCGAACGCTGCATCGACGAGATCGGCCTTTCGGCCACCAGCTTCGAGCTCATCGCCGAACGCACCCGTCTGTCATGTGGCAGCCTCCTGCAGCGTTTCGAAGACAAGGACGCGCTGGTGCGCGCATTGCTCGAGCGCAACTACATGCGCGCCATCCGTCAGATGTGGCTGGTGGAACGGCCGGCGAACGTGCACGTGGTGGACTTCATCGCCGGCCTGCTCGAAGACTGGCTGCTGCAGGAAATCAACATCAAGCGCACCCGCATCGACCTGGAGCTGCACCTGGCCACCCTGCGCGACCCGGTGCTGGCCGCCTTCATGCGCCGGCAGAGCGCATCGCTGATCGAACACCTCAGCGCACTGCTCAAGCGCCTGCTCCGCGGCCACACCGATACCGCCAGCAGCGAACACGAATTCCAGGCCCGCGTCTTCGCCGTCGCTGCCATGTGCGGCGGCCTGCACAGCGTGATGACCAGCGGCATGGAACTCAACCGCATGCATCTGCAGCTGATCCTGCGGGAGAGCTTGTCGGGCATCCTCAAGTCGGCGCCGGTGTAATCCCGAAGCAGCACTGCCCGGCGATTGCGGGCCGCGCCCCGGCATCTTGCAGGCAGGCGCGCTCAATCTGCCGACGACGTGGACGCCTCTTCCGCTGCACGGGCTCTGGCGGCCTGCAGCAGCCGGGCGACCAGGCCGTACGCATCGTCGTTGTTGCCAGTGCTGCTCGCTGCTCGCCATAGGTCTGGCGGCAGACGGGAACGTTCTACCATGATGAGGTTCAGCAGATCCCTCGCCAATGCCAGCCGCTCGCCTTCGTCCATGGCAGGACCAGGATGGTCGGCGTCCAATCTGGTCACCATGTCGACCGCCTGATCCAGGCAGGCCTCGGTTGTTCCCAACTCGCTTGCCCGCTGCGCCTTGGTCGGCACGTCGTACCACCGAGCTTGCTCCTCCACGTAACGAGCGGCCATCACATCGGCCAGCCTCATCCCCAAGAATGCGGCCAGCGCTCCCACTGCCTGGCAGCCACTCACCACAGCAAGATTCTTGTAATACTGATCATCGTTGAGATAGCCGTATGCCGCCGCGGCAGGTGCCTGGAGTGCCGCAAACCCTCCGCAGAGTGCGGACCCGGCAGCGCCCACATAAGCCATCGTTCGCCCTAGATTGGCGAGGTGGACGCCACGCGGCGTGCCTGGCGCCCTCAGCGGCGCCTCACGGACCGGCCGCCGTGGCAGGCTCTGGGCCAGCTGCGTATTGGCGTGCGGGTCGCTGGCCGGTGCAGACGGGCCGGCATCTGCCACGGTCGCGTCCTCTTGCTGCTCGCGCCTGGCGCCTCTGCGCGTGGCGGATGTCAACGCTAACGGTTGCATGGTCACCTCTCCGCTTTCGGTGCGCGCCATTGTTCCCCAGCGTGATCGGGCATGACGCATCCGGCCGAAAAACCATTGCCGAACACGAAACAAGCGGCGCTGCGCTTGCCAAAGCGCGCACGCGTTCCAGCCGGCACCAGCGCATCGCTGCAGGCGAACGAGCCGGGTGGCTGGCGATCGTGTTGACATTGCGCGTCGGCCACACCCGCCGGCGCGATCCCGCCGCCCCGGATGCCAAGACACGCAGCACTGGCGCAACTTCGCCCACGCCTGCACCGCTTCGTGCATTGCTCCCTACGCATGCACCACTGCCTCAATGATGATGCCGGTGACGCAGCCGACATCGCCGCTGAGTGGCTCCTGGTTGCAACGGGCTCACGCCAGCTGCAGCATGCCGTGTGTTGCAAGCGAACCGCCAGAGCCACCTCCCCTGATCGTTGACCACACTGGCCTCGACCATGAAACAGATCTCCGGCAACGTCACTCTCCTTTCCACGGCGCTGCGCGCAGACGCAGAGCGCGATGCGCCCGAAACTGCACAGGCGCCCGAGCAGCACACCCCGCCCCATCCCGTCGCAGACCATCCGCTCAACCTGCTGGAAAAACGAAGAAGCACCACCGGCGTGCTCGCCGATGAAAATACGCGCCTGGAGGTCGTGGTGCCCCGCCTGCAGGCAGCGTTGGCACCGCACACCTGGTCCTCATCCAGTAGCGACTCGCCAACGACGCCTGTCACCGGCCGCAGCCCCCGTCTGGGCCCGCAGCCCGGCTCACCGACCTGGGCCTGCCTGCTGGAGACGCCGGCGCGCACATCGGCCCTTGCGGGCGCCGACAGCAACGACGCATTCCAGAACTTGCGCAACGCACGGCGGCTGGTCAGCGAGATGCGTCATGCCCGGCAGCACGTCGTGCTGAGCCCGCGTCTGGTGAAATCGCTGACCAGCCGATCCGAACGCCCGGACCTGATCCAGAAATTATCGGCGTTGAAGCCAGGCGCCCTGGATGTAGACACTGGTTTTCTCCAGGTGACGCTGGAAACCGGGCACGCCGCCACTGCAGGCACGCTGCACGCAATGCCCACCGTCGGCATCGGCGCCTCCGCCTCGACCTACGCGGTGCGGCTGGCCGAAGATCTCTGGCAGGGCGGACAGCACTGCGGCCGCGACTTCATCTTCAAGGCCTTGTTGTGCACGGACCCGCAGCGGCCGATTCCACCGACACTGTGCGACCCCGCCACCGTTGCTGACGCACCGACGCTGCAGGAACGGATCGCCGAGCGCAAAGCCATGATCTTCCAGGAGTATCAAATGATCAGGTCGGTCGATGCGGTGCCGTATATCGTCCATGCCCACGGCGTGGTGCAGATCGAACACACCTTCGGAATTTTGCTTGAGAAAATCGACGGCATCAGCGTGCGCAGCATGATTGGCCGCGCACGCACAGCGCTGCAGCAAGGCGCCATCAGCGCAATGGAGTATCTCGGCCTTGCCCGGCAGCTGATGGCCGATGTACTGGTGGGCATCGCCTGCTGCGAAGACGCCGGCATCGTGCATCAGGACATCTCGCA
Source organism: Xanthomonas sp. D-99 (assembly GCF_017746145.1). Taxonomy (NCBI): domain Bacteria; kingdom Pseudomonadati; phylum Pseudomonadota; class Gammaproteobacteria; order Lysobacterales; family Lysobacteraceae; genus Xanthomonas; species Xanthomonas sp. D-99. The sequence goes on from NZ_JAGHWU010000076.1 coordinate 36,841, forward strand.
CAACAACGTCATGTACGACCAACCCACCAAGATCTTTCGGCTGATCGACATGGGACTCGGCGCAGAAGAAGGCGACCCGAACCGCGGCGGCACACCGGGCTTCTACGACTTGAGCACCCCTGCCAGGCATGCGCGCGACGTCTACAGCGTGGCGCAACTGCTGGTGCATGTGCTCAAGCGCCCCGACTACAACATGGGCATGATCGGGATCAATCGCACCAAGACTGCAGACACCTTCCCCTTCATGGATGCGTTGCAGGCTCTCCCGGCCGACCACAAGCGCACGGTGGTCCACTTCTTCAACAGCATGCTGAACGACGGAACCGGCGAGCGCACCAAGGCCGAGATCCTGCTGCGCGACCCATTTTTCACCGAACCACCGCTCCCGCCCCGTGATCGGATGCATCGCACCTACGAAAAACTGAAGCGCCTGCCTTCTTTTTAGCAGCAATTATTTTCAGCAGCGCCCACGTTACAAGTGAGCGCGAACCGATAGACCATGCAGTGTGTGGTGGCTGGGTCTAGAAGCGCGGGATCGACAGACAAGTGAGGCAAGTGTGCACGCCTGCGAGCAGTCTGAGCGCTGATTCGGGCATTCAATCGGCACCGCTGCTTGCTGCCATACCCGTGCTGGTGATGCGCCCATTCGGCGGTGATCCAGACGTCAATAAGATCCAGGCGGCACACCACGTCATGGCAACGGATGCGCGCCTTCGACGACAGCACACTCCACATCGTCCAGCACCCGGCCCACCTGCTCGGCCAGTAGCTCCAGACAAAACGCCAACTCATCCATGCAGATGGCCGGCTGCCTAGCCTGCTCTTCGGCCTGTGTGCGTGGCGACGTCCCCCCGATTTTGA
>NZ_JAGHWU010000077.1:0-13186 GCF_017746145.1 Xanthomonas sp. D-99
CCAACGCCGCTATCATCAACCCTGGACTCTAAACCTGGCCGCTACTCAGGGCGGGGGGACGTCGGTGGCTGCGCAAGGCGCGCCAAGAAGCGCATGTGGTCGCGCAGTTGCTGCAAGCGGTATTGCGCGCCTTCTGGCAGGTAGTAGCCAGTGTTCACACTCAGGTGTTGATCAGCCCCGGTCATTCGATCTCTCGCATGTCTAAGCGAACCACCGATGTCGGAGGTGGCGAACCGCTGTACGAGGAGTTCCGAGGCTCCGTGACCAAATCCTGCTACCGTAGTCACCCGGCGTCAATAGCCCAAGTCATGCAGACCATGCAGCGGAGAGCGCCTCCGCCTGCTGCAGCACCGTCCGCACGGCGGCATCTTGTAGATCAGGCGGGTAGCCATACTTACGCAGGATTCGCTTGACCAACACACGCATGCGCGCACGCGCCGAGTCGCGGCGTGCCCAATCCACCGAAGCGCTGCCCTTGAGGCTCACCAGCAGCTCGTGTGCGATGACCTTGAGTGCATCGTCGCCCATCACCTGCACCGCAGATTCGTTTTCTGCCAACGCATCGTAGAAGGCGATCTCATCCTCGCTCAGCCCCTGCTCTTCGCCACGTGCACGTGCCGCGCGGATGTCCTTGGCGATGCGGATCAGTTCCTGCAAGACTTCGGCAGTGGTGATGGCATTGGCGTGGTAGCGCGCAATCGCGTCTTCCAGCCGTTCCGAAAATGCCTTGGTCTCTACAATGTTGCGCTTGCTACGCGAGCGGATGCCATCATTGATGAGCTTGCGCAGCGCTTCCAAGGCGAGATTCTTCTTCTCCATCCTCTGCACTTCGGCAAGAAATTCATCGGACAGGATGGAAATGTCCGGCGACTGGATACCGGCAGCCTTAAGGATATCCACGATCTCGGTGGAGACCACCGCACGGCTCACGATCTGGCGGATGGCGAAGTCGCGCTCCTGCGAGCTGATGCCTGAACCCGTCGCGCTTTTGACCAAGGCTTCGCGAATCGCCTGGAAGAAGCCCACCTCCTCACGCACCGCAAGCGCCTCATCCGAGGCGGAGGCCAACGCATAGGCCGTTGACAAGGCCAGCACCGCGTCCTGGTAGCGGCGTTGCGCTGCCTTCTTGCCATCGTCGCTGCTTGCCGCGGCCATCCATTGCTGCTGCTGATCGAGGATCCACTCGATTGCACCGGCCATCATCGCCAGGCGCTGCTGCGGCGTGCCATTTAGTGCCGTGAGGTAGTCAAAGCCGTGGTACATATCCCGCACGACTTCGTACTTCTCCCGCAGCACGGCGATCGCCTGCGCTTCGTCGATGCCGGTGTTCTGTTTGTCCTGGGGCGAATACTGCGCTAGGGCGGATTTCAGGTTCTGGGCAATACCGATGTAGTCGACGATCAAGCCGGCCGGCTTGTCCCGAAACACGCGGTTGACCCGCGCGATAGCCTGCATCAGGCCATGCCCCTTCATCGGCTTGTCCACATACATGGTGTGCATGGAGGGCGCATCGAAGCCGGTCAGCCACATATCGCGCACGATCACCAGCTTCAACGGGTCGGCCGGGTCCTTGGCGCGGCGCGCCAAGGCATCGCGCCGGGCCTTGTTGTCGATATGTTGCTGCCAGTGCGGCGGGTCGCTGGCCGCGCCGGTCATCACGATCTTGACCGCGCCCAGCGTGTCGTCGTCACTGTGCCAGTGCGGGCGCAGCTTGATGATTTCGGTGTAGAGGTCAACGCAGATCTCGCGGCTCATGCACACCGCCATCGCCTTGCCATCCAACGCAGCCACGCGCTCTTCGAAGTGCGTCACCAGGTCCTGTGCCACCAGGGCCAGCCGCTTCTGGCTGCCGACCAGCCGCTCCACTGCCGCTGCCCGCCCTTTCAGCTTTTCCTTCTCATCCGTGCCTTCCCCCTCGAACAGGGCCTCGACCTCTGCATCCAAATGGGGCTTTTCGTCTTCATCCAATTCAATGCGCGCCAGCCGCGATTCGTAATAGATCGGGACAGTTGCACCATCTTCCACCGCGCGGCTGATGTCGTAGACATCGATGTAATGTCCGAACAGCGCGGGGGTATTTACGTCGGTCGCTTCGATGGGTGTGCCGGTGAAGCCGATGAAAGAGGCATTGGGCAGCGCATCGCGCATGTATTTGGCAAAGCCATACGAGACCACGCCGGTCTCCGCGTCCAGTTTAGCTTTCAGGCCGTACTGGCTGCGGTGCGCTTCATCGGCAATGACCACCACATTGCGGCGTGTGGTCAATGGCGCTTCCAATTCACCAAATTTCTGCAAGGTGGTGAAGATGACGCCGCCGCTTGCGCGATCGAGCAGGTGCGCCAGATCTTCGCGGCTGTCGGCCTGCACCGGTGTCTGCCGGAGCAGCGCCTTGCACATCGAAAACGTGCCGAACAACTGGTCGTCCAGGTCGTTGCGGTCGGTCAGCACCACCAGCGTCGGGTTGCGCATCGCCGGGTGTTGCACCAGCCGCCCGGCGTAGAAGGCCATCAGCAGGCTCTTGCCGCTGCCCTGCGTATGCCAGATCACCCCCGCCCTGCGGTCGCCTGCCGGCTGCGCTTTAACGCTGGCCAAGCCGTACTTGGCTGGATCTTCGGCAACGGCGCTGCGTGAGGCGCGAATCGTCGATTCCACCGCGTGGTTCACCGCGTGGAATTGGTGGTAACCGGCAATGATCTTGACCAGTCCACCACCGGTCTCGCCAAAAGCGGTGAACCAGCGCAGCAACTCCAGAAACCGTTGCGGCGCGAACACGCCTTCGATCAGCGTGGGCAGCTCCGGCTGTCCCTTGGGCAGCACCTGCCTGCCGTCGGTGGTGCGCCACGGCATGAAGCGCTCCAGATCGGCGGACAGCGAGCCGACCCGCGCGGCAATGCCATCGGAGGTGACCAGCACCGCATTGGTGTGGAACAACGCGGGGATCTGCTGTTTGTAGGTCTGCAACTGGTTGAATGCGCCCACCAGGTTTGCACCTGCGCTGCCGGGCGATTTCAACTCGATCACCGCCAGCGGCAGGCCGTTGACGAACAGCACCACGTCCGGCCGGCGTCTGGTCTGGCCGCTGATGACCACAAACTGTTGAACGGCCAGCCAGTCGTTGTTCTCCGGGCGGTCAAAGTCGAGTAGCCAAACCTTGCCCGCTGTCAGCACACCATCGTCCGCGTAGTATTCGACATCCACCCCTTCGGTCAGCAGCGCGTGGATGCGGCGATTTTCTTCCAGCAGGTTCGGCAATTCGTTTTGGGTAAGCTTGCGGGTGGCGTCTTCCCTCGCCTCCGGCGGCAGCTGCGGGTTGAGCCGGGTGACGGCATCGGCCAATCGCTGCTGCAGCACCACGACATCGTGGCTTTCACGTTCCGGCGCGCTGCCGTCCGGGCCCGCTGTGTTGTCTGAGACGACGGAGTAGCCCAACCTGCGTAATTGTTCAAGCAGGGCTTGCTCGACTGCGGCTTCGGATAGAAAAGCCATTAGCTCTGCTCCTCATCGGAAAGTGGTTGTCGTACTGGAACGACTTTCCTTATGTGCTCCTCGATTGAGGTCGCATCCACTATTCGAATTCGTGCGTCAGCATTTTGCGCCAATGTTCCCATGTGCTTTTTTATGTCACCCAGCGCATCTGCGATCTTGGCAATGGATGGCTTTTCGACCACCCCAGGTAGCCCGGCATATGCCGAGACATCCAAAAGATATTTTTCAGTGTTTAGCTTTTTTTCCACTGCAGCACGCCAGCTAACGTTGACGTAAAAAGGCTTGAGCCGTCTGCTGACGTTCGCATCTTTGGGGTTGAACAGGTTGAATCCGATTGCAAAAGTAAAGCTAAACTTCTCACCTTGCCCAATCATGGTCAGCGCCGGGCGCTCTTCGGCATGCTTGAACAAGATGTGATAATTCTCGAAATCTCCAGCCTCATGCTCAAACGAATAGCAGACATCCAGGGCTGGACCCGTGCCTACGTTGGAGAACGCAAGTTGCAGGGCTCCGTTGCCATCGGGGTGCGGCTCGAAATGGGCAACCACCTGGGGCGAGCGGCCTGCCTTGCGCAGCGCACGGTTCTCGCGCAGCAGTGCATACGTGAATCCGGTGTAGATCAGGGTAGAAAACCCACCAACAGCGGTTCCAATCACTGCCCAGTCCCAGGCCATCAGTGCTCTCCTCGTTCCACATCCTTCTCCGCTACAAGAGCAGGTGCATCACGCGCGGCGTTCAACGCTTCGATATAAGCAGCGCGGTCAAGCTGGTAGAGCAAACGGCTGACGGAAACATTGAGGGGGAAGGAGTCATTGCCAGGCAAAAGAACCCGAAACCCAGAATTGCCGTCATCGTCCATTACCAACTCCAGTCCGACATAAGCGTCAATTAATTGGTTAAATTCCTCAAACCGCTCCCAAGGCTCACGCGAATTGACCGGATCTCGCTGCGCCTCCAGGTAGGCTTGATGCAGAAACATCACCAGTGCATCCGCTGACAGGACAGCCGAGCGGCGATGGTGAATGGACAGTTTGGCGAGAAATCCATCACGCCCATGACTGACCGGTCCAGATTCGTTCCGTAGATCGCCCAATGCTGATGTCAACTTATGGTGTTGCGAAACCAGCTTGAGAAATTTGCTGTTTTGGTTTTCGCCGAGCTTAAGCACGCGCACAGCGGCACCGACCCACTCACCGAAGTCTGGGGCCGTAGCCTTCGGCCTCACGGGCAGAGTCGGCGAATCGAGTTCACCTACGATGATCCGGCAAAATACTTCAACAATAGATTTCGCGCAATCTATACACGCATCATTGTCCTGATCCAGGGTGCGTTCCAGCGCCTCGAAGGTCTGCTGCAACATCGGGGCCTCGCGCCAATACAGGCACGCTTCACGGATGCCTGGGCACCAATCCAGGCTCACTTTGCTTTTTCCAGGAAGCACTTCACATCCCTTACCCGAAACTCGCCTGAAATCAGCTTGGGGAGCAGGATGTCGCGCTGTTGGGCAAGGGTTCGAGATTGCAAAGCATTGTTGATGATCTGCTCGAACAGCGGCGCGATGGTGTGGTCAAATTCACTCATCGCATCGGTCGGTGGCACAGCGACTTTAGCGTCAGCAAGGTGCTTGCGCTGAATATGACCCATCGTGGTGGCCTTGCCTGCGGCGATGGTTCGGAAGTTAGGCAAGTGTTGGCGTGTGGCAAAGTAATAGAACCACTTGGGCACTTCTGTCGAAGTCACTTTGAACAGATGCTGGTTCAATGCTCCACGACCACCCGTCCACACGTCGACTTCCAGCGTACCTGACCATGAAAACAATACATCACCGTCCTGCACGATATATTCTGACTTGAGCCGAGTACTTGCCTTGTCCGCATTTTGCGCATGACCAGCGCGCAGTTGCGCGATTTTTATGACGGGCAAGAACTCGACCTCACTCTCTGGCGGAAATTTCTGCAACGCCAGACCATTAAGGTAGTGAGCAATCGAGTCTAGTGAGGCAGCCCGCCACCCCTTCGGAATCAAGCCCAATTCCGATTCCTGCATTTCCTCTTGCGGCACGCCGTCGAAGTCCACGAACCAGGACTTGAACAGGGCGCTGGCCATCGCTTCCAGCGTCTGATTCATACGCCGGTTGATTCTTATCTTGTCGTCTAGTGCGCAAAGAATGCCCCCAATTTCTGTTTGCTCTTCGAATGACGGGAATGAAATCGTCAAACGCTCCAACATCTCATTATTGAGACTTGCGCGCGTCGACATTGAGGACATCGCCCTGACCGCACTCCGGAATTTCCCGCTCCTGAAGAAATAACGCGCAAATTCTGGCGCGATGACTTGCTCTTGCTTTGGTCGCAACCGCTTGGTGAAACCATTGAATGTTGCGCAGGGAATATCGGTAAGCGCAACGCTACTCATCCCCAACTCATTCAACGTCTCACTGGTGCGAGTCAGAAAAACGTCACCGCGCTTTACTGAGCAGCGATTGCGCTCCTGCGCTGTCGAATTCACTAGCTCAGACAACTCAGTTGGAACTGCGGAGTTGTAAAACACATCCTTGAACGACAAGAATGGAAAGCCCGAGCCAAATTCCGAACGCGGCTTTGATAGGCCGGAGCTAAACTCGTAAACACCGGCAAGCGAAATTTCTTTCCACAATTTTTGCACTACCACCTTGTCACGCTCAATTATCTTGCGAAACGACTCCCCCGTCGTGGCCCAATCAACCACATCCACCTTCCACGGCAAATCCGATTCGGAGAAATCGTCGGCCAGTGCCGCACTCACCGCCAGCGACAAGGGCTGATCGGTGATGATGGCCAGGTCCAGATCGGAATACTGCTTGGCCAGCCATTTGGCGCGCGAGCCAAAGGCCCATACTTCGTGGTGCGGCACATGCTTGCGCAGAATGTCGCGCACGATCCGCCAATGATCGGGCCGGATGTCGATATTGGGCGTGTCAGACATTGCGTGCTTCCAGCTTTTGCAACAAGTCGCGCGCATCGACGATGAAGTCCAGGGTGCCCTGGTACACCTTCTTCGCCTTTTCGTGATCGTAGGTGTGCGCGGTGATGTTGCGCATCTGCCGATACTTGAACCAGGCTTCCACGTCGGCGATCAAGCCCTTTTCGGCAGCCACACGCAGCACTTCGCGAAAGTTGGTTTCATCCACCTCCTCCGGGCTGGCGGATTCGGCCTCGATCTGGCGCTTGAGCATCTTGATGCCGATTTCATAGACGAACTCGAAATTCTGGATGACGCCTGCCACCAGCGTGTTTTTCACCTGCTTCGATTGCTGGTTGAACCAGGCGCTGTCGCTGACCACGACCAGGCTGTCTTCCAGCGAAGACACCGCATTGCGCAATGCTGTGAGGTCGAGTTTCTCGTTCATCATGTCTCTCCTGTCAGAACCCCAGGTTCTTCAGATTCATCTCGATCGCTGCGTCAAGCTTCACCGCTTCCTGCTGCTGCTCCCGCCACAGCGTTGCCAGGCGCTGCATCTTCTTCGCAAACGGCTCGCCGTCATCCTCTTGCGCCGCTGCGCCGACATAGCGGCCTGGCGTGAGTACATGGCCGTGCTTGCGCACCTCGTCGAGCGGGGCTGCCTTGCAGAACCCGGCGATATCAACATAGTCGCCTGCGTCCTGTTCTCCACGCCATGCGTGATAGGTCGCTGCGATCCTGGCCACCTCGGCATCGCTCAATTCGCGCCGGGTGCGGTCGACCAGTGCGCCCATGTTGCGAGCGTCGATGAACAGGATTTCCCCACGGCGGTCGCGCAACTTGCTCTTTAGCACCAGGCCATTGCTGCGGTCCTTGGCCAGAATCCACAGGCAGGCCGGAATCTGCGTGGAATAGAACAGCTGCCCAGGCAGGGCGACCATGCAATCGACCACGCCGGCTTCGATCATCGCTTTACGGATGTCGCCTTCACCGCTTTGCTGGCTGCTCATTGAGCCATTCGCCAGGACAACGCCGGCAACGCCGTGCGGGCTGAGGTGATGGACGATGTGCTGCAACCAGGCGTAGTTGGCATTGCCAAGCGGTGGTGGCCCGAACGCCCAGCGCACGTCATCGCGCAGGCGCTCGCCGCCCCAATCGGAGATATTGAACGGTGGGTTGGCCAGGATGAAGTCGGCTTTCAGGTCGCGTAGTTCGTCCTTGTGAAAGCTGCCCTCGTTGTTCCAGCGGATGTCGCTATCGATGCCGCGCACGGCAAGGTTCATCTTGCACAGGCGCCAGGTCGTGTAATTGCTTTCCTGCCCATAGATGGCGATGTCGCCAATGCGTCCGCCGTGCTCGTTGACGAACTTCTCGCTCTGCACGAACATGCCGCCGCTACCGCAGCAGGGGTCGTAGATACGGCCCTTGTAAGGCTCGATCATCTCCACCAGGGTGTGCACCACGCTGCGCGGTGTGTAGAACTCGCCGCCGCGCTTTCCTTCGGCACCGGCGAACTGACCGAGAAAATATTCGTACACGCGGCCAAGCACGTCTTTGGACTTCGCGCCCTTGTCGTTGAGCGCAATACCAGAAATCAGGTCGATCAGTTCGCCCAGCATCACCTTGTTGAGCGCGGGGCGCGCGTAGTCCTTGGGCAGCACGCCTTTCAGCGATTCGTTGTCCTTCTCGATAGCGCGCAAGGCGTCATCGATCAGCGTGCCGATGCTCGATTGCTTGGCGTTTGCCTGCAGGTGCGACCAACGCGCCTGCTTGGGAACCCAGAAAATATTCTCGGCGAGGTACTCGTCCTTGTCCTCTGCAGCCTGTGGATCTTCGGCCAGCAATGCCGCGTGCCGGGCTTCGAAGGCATCCGAGATGTACTTGAGAAAAATCAGGCCGAGCACAACGTGCTTGTAGTCGCTGGGCTCCATGTTGCCGCGTAGCTTGTCGGCGGTTTTCCAGAGCTTGTCGGCGTAGTCGAGTTCGGACACAGATTCCTTCTTGAGCGGTGCAGGCGCGGGTTTGGCCCGTGCCGGCTTGGGCTCGGGTGCAACATTGGGCGCAGCTGGCATTTGTATCGCCGCCGTCAAGGCAACCGATCCACCTCGCCCCCGACCAGCGCGGATGCGGCCGTCGTCGATCAGTTGCTGCTTGATGCGTTGGTAGGTGCTGTCCTGCCAGCCCAGTTCCTCACGCAGGCGTTGATTGCCCGCGCTGCCGCCAAGCGAAGCCAAGGCGGCGATGAAGCGCTCGATCTTTTGTTCGGTAGATGTCACTTTTTCTTCCTCTGGCTTCAGGCGGGCCAGTAAAGCCGCTTCAGCGGCACAATGCGTTTTGTCTCGGCGTCGGTAGCCGCATAGTGCTCGATCAGCGCGCGCACCACATGGTCCAGCGTCCACAGCGCCAGTGGAATGGACGCGCGATCTGCTTCGTACTGCGCATCCTTGCTGAAGCCGCCGGTGCTGACATACAAACCGCGATCATCCTTGTGGCGCCCACCAAGAAAGCTGCGAATGTCCTGACTGCCCATCTGCCCCTTACGATGCTTGACCTCCACGACAATACGTGGATGTTCGAAGCCAAACCCGTCTGGCGAGGCGACAATGTCTTTCCCACGGTCCGAGCCGGGTGGCGAGACCTGGGTCTTGTAGCCCATCGCTCGCAGAATGCCGGCCACAAGTTGCTGCATGTCACTCCAGCCAAGCTCGCTGACCAGATCCTTGATGCGCTCGAGCGCCTGGGATTCGATACCTGCGAGAGGGTCGGCAACGGCTTCGTCCAGCGCTTCTTCGATCTCCTGTACCGGCTTACCTTTGAGCACTGCCAATATCTCGTCGGCGGCACTGGGCGGCACCTCAAACAATGTCAGTGTGGAGCCAAGGCTATTCTTGGTTGAGATACCCAGGTGATCGCGGGGAAGCTCCTGCTGCAGCCATTGCACCTTCCGCGCAAGTGCTATGCCTGATTCAGCCGACTCGGGGAGGTACTCCGCCTGCCCCGCCACAGTGCCAACTGCGTAAAGGCGATTCGCTGGCGAGTAAGTAATGACCCAATCGTCTTGCTGAATTTCATTTACGAAACGCCATACCTGAGAGGCTCCGGAAATGACGGCACCAGGTCTGGCCAATGGCTCAGCAGCCTGATAAATGGCTATCAATTGCTTGCGATCAACACCTGGCTTGGCCTCAGCCGCGAGCTGAGTCCAACCTACTGCAACCACGCCTTGCTCGCGAAATGCTTCGTACAAGCTCCCGCCCTCACCGCGCACCATCCACATCCGTGCCATCACGACCTTCTTCTTAAATTCAGAATTTTCTATACATTCTTCGTCGTAAGACCTTAGCACCAGTCGTCTTCACGCTGATGCCTCACTGCGAGCGCGAGCACCGTCTGCTTGTCTTGGACTTCGAACAACAGCGCATAGCCACTTGGGCCGAAGCCAATCACCAGCTCACGCTGGAAAGGGTCGCCTTGGCGAACTTTACGACAACTCAGCGGTGCCACTTCAAGTACCGTGATGCCAGCACCAAGGAGCTGCAAAGCGCGCTCGGCCACGGCGAAATCAGTCCCAGCCCGCTGCAACAAATCGCCGTAGAGCCGCGCAAGATCATTACGCGCCTCCTCGGTAAAACGGACGTTAAAGTGCACCCTGGGTCAGCTCTTGCGCGCCTCGTCCAGCTGGGACTGCAGCCCGGCCAGCACATCCTTCGCGTCGATGTACCGCTCAGACGTTTTAGCGCTGTCACGCGAGGCCAGCCCACGGGCAATGAAGGCTTCCTGCTGCTGCCTCTGCTGCACCTGGGCACGCACGGAGTGCTCAACGAAGCTGGACAGCGTCTCACCCTCCTGCAGCACGGCTTCGGCCGCTTCGCGCAGCGCCGGGTCTACCCGGAGCGATGGAAGAGATGCGGATTTCATGGGGCCCCAGTGCGTTGCAATTGCGATGCATCATCGCAAGCAAGCGGCGGTGCTTCAAGGTTTTCTCCGTCAGACCTAAGCCGACAACGTCGCTTTTAGGCTGATGCGTTGGCGCGTAAACGCTGAAGCACAATGCTTGCGCGCTCCGGTTCGGCGACCATTCCCGGCAACGCGTTCACAAACGCCGGGTTATCCACTAGCCCCGCAAACACGTCGGCAACCCACTGTCGAAGGTCTGCATGCTCCACGGCCAGCTCTTCCACCAGCTCGGCACGGCCATCGACGACATTGAGGACGTCCTCCAGGTCGTGACTGGAAAGAAAGTCGCTGTTGCCTCGGGTAACGAAGGCTTCGAGCTTGGTCGCCACGAATGCTGTCGCTGTCACCAAGCGGATGGACAGGCGATCGCTCAAGGCAACCACTTGGGCCGTCTCTACCGCATGGGCGTACCAGCGGTTGGAGAAGCCAAGCACGCCGGCATCCACCGGCATCAGGTCGAAGAGGACGCCCGACGCTTGGTGTACCCAGCGACAGACGACACCGCTGCGCATCTCGCGCGCAAAGCCCTGCGATTCCACGCGCGCCTCGATACCCCGGAATCGAGCCCAATCAAGATTGACCACCGCATCGACGTCATAGGTGGCGCGGACGCTTTCCGCTAATGGATCCGACACCAGCAGGCCAACGACTGCCCCGCCAAGGAAGACCACGTGGCCGCAAAGTTCGCCCAGTGCATCCGCAATCACCAGCAGATGCGGCAAGTTAGGATCGTCAGACCGCATCGCCAAGCCCCAGCAATTGTTTGAGATAGCGCGCTGCCAACGTGCGCTCGCGCGCCCGCCCGCTGCGCAGGGCGTCCTGCAGCGCCAACAGTTGGTGCAAGGTGGGGTCGGCCAGCGCAGCGTTGGGCACACCGGTCGACAACGGCGACAAACCGGGGCCTTTGGCCGTGCCCTGCGCGCTTGGCCACACCGGTGCCTCCCCTGGGGCGCTGGCAATCGCAGTGGACAGTGGGGGCACGCCAAAGGCCGTAGGGATGCCACGCTTTAGCGGCCCGATCACGGCGGGGAAGGCATAGCGCACGCCGTGGACCGCAAATTCGTGCAGCGCCGTGCGCACCGTCTCCCATTCGCCGCGGCCTTTTTCCAGCGCCAAGCCGGATGCCACCGCGCGCTTGACGCTGCGATGCACCTGAGAAGGGCTCATGCCCAGCGCTTCTCCAAAGGATGCATACGTCCAGGCCTGGCCCGCCTGGGCGACCTGCTTGTACAGCACCACCAGATCTTGGGGCTTCAATTCCACCGCTAGGTCCGCCCATATTCCATATTCCGGAATATGGAATATCGGTCGATCGACTGATTTTCGCAAGCGGGCTTTTCAGAAGCGAACCCGAGTACTGATTACGCCCGAAGGGTGGAAGCTGACTACCTCACCCAATACTTCGGGGCCTGACAACCTCTTCCTGCGCCATCGATCTTTCCTGCCCCTGACTCTGCGCTTGCGCCAACGTACGCGCGTCGAGCTCTTGCAGCTTTGCCAGCGAGTGCTCCACCGGAGTATTGACTGCCATGTCAGTGGGCATGCTGGCACGCAGATGGGCCGGGTTGCTGGGTTCGCCCTGCACCACGAACACGGTGGCACCGGCCGCTACACGCGATGTTTGATTGCTCAGCATTACGTGGTCGATGCGCTCGAGCCCGTGCTCTTTTGCCAGATGGGCCAGGCTGGCGCTCATCCGCTCGCTGTGCGCATCGCTGGCGCGGCCCATGCTGGCGTCCAACTGGCCAACCAAGGTGCTGGCCTGTGCATGCAACGGGTGAGGCGCGGGCTGGGCGTCTTCTGAGTCTGCCTGTCGCGGCCTCCCAGGCACGGGCGCGGCAGGCCCGCCGTTCTGCCGCTGCGGCTGGGCCGGCGGATGCCCCCGCTCCTCCTGCCCTGGCCGTGCCCCTTCACGCCGTCGCCCTTGGTCCTGATGCTGCTCCCGCACCGGCCCGGGTGTGGTGCTGGTCAGCACGTATTGCCAGCGCGTCTGCGCGGGGTTGCCTTGAACCGCCGCGATGAACCCATCGTACTCGGCTGGATGAATTGTCTGGCAGCCAGCCGAATCGGTACTGCCGCTGGAACCGCGATGAATCTTGAAGGTGTCGTTGAGATCTTGCACACCGTTGAGATCGGCTTGATCAAACCAGCCGTCCGCATTGCTATCCCGCTGTACCCCGCCCCTCCCTGCATCGACTGCCGCCTGACTTGGGCGTAGTGCGTTGTCTTGGGTGCCTGGCCGGCTGGGATTTGGGTGCTGCCCCATCCGCATCTCGATGGTGCCTTCGCTCAGGCGACCGAGATCCCTGATGCCATCGGCATTGACGTCCTCGCCTTCGATCTTCCTGGGCCTGGTGATGCTCTCAAAGCCCGGCGAAGGCGCAAATGTCCTGTTCTCCATGCCGCCTTCCGCAAGCGGGCGCCGCCCCGTGTTGCCTGCATGATGATCGTACTGTGCAGTCGGCTCGGTGTTTGCTTGCTGGGCGACCTGCGTATGACGCGTGCCATCGGCATCCTTCCACAGTACGACCAGGCGGTCGTTGTAGACGCCCGTGCCGCCCTGAGCTTCGTTGATGGCAGGGGTTGCCGGATCGTCTCTACGCAAGCTTCCGGCATGCGCGCGATCCTGCATGGCCGCAAGCGTTGAGTTTTCCTGGCGAAGGCCTAAGACCACGCGCTCGTTGGGTCGCGAGAGTGCCTCGTGCGCGGCATCGTTACCTCTCACCTGCACGATGCTGGCGTAGACGTCATAGCGCTGTGCGTCGCTCAAGGCAGCCATTTGTGTCACCAGCACTTTTAATCT
>NZ_JAGHWU010000078.1:0-1344 GCF_017746145.1 Xanthomonas sp. D-99
CACCCCATGAGCAACACCGTGTACATCGGCGCGAAAGAATATTTCCCCGGCATCGGCAAGATCGGTTTCGAAGGCCGCGATTCGGACAACCCGCTCGCGTTCAAGGTCTACGACGCCAACAAGACCATCGGCGACAAGACCATGGCCGAGCATCTGCGCTTTGCCGTGGCCTACTGGCACAGCTTCTGCGGCAATGGCGCCGATCCGTTCGGCCCGGGCACGCGTGCGTATCCGTGGGATGTGGGCGATACCGCGTTGAACCGTGCCGAAGCCAAGGCCGATGTGGCGTTCGAGTTCGTCACCAAGCTCGGCGTGCCGTACTACTGCTTCCACGACATCGACCTGTCGCCGGATGCCGATGACATTGGCCAATACGAGAGCAACCTCAAGCACATGGTGGGCATCGCCAAGCAGCGCCAGGCCGACACCGGCATCAAGCTGCTGTGGGGCACGGCCAACCTGTTCTCGCACCCGCGCTACATGAATGGTGCCTCGACCAACCCGGACTTCAATATCGTGGCGCGTGCGGCGGTGCAGGTCAAGGCCGCGATCGAGGCCACGGTGGAGCTGGGCGGCGAGAACTATGTGTTCTGGGGCGGGCGCGAAGGCTATGCCTGCCTGCACAACACGCAGATGAAGCGCGAGCAGGACAACATGGCGCGCTTCCTCACCCTGGCGCGCGACTACGGCCGCAGCATCGGCTTCAAGGGCAACTTCCTGATCGAGCCAAAGCCCATGGAGCCGATGAAGCACCAGTACGATTTTGATAGCGCGACCGTGATCGGTTTCCTGCGTCAGCATGGCCTGGATCAGGACTTCAAGCTCAACATCGAAGCCAACCACGCCACCTTGTCCGGCCATAGCTTCGAGCACGACCTGCAGGTGGCATCCGATGCCGGCCTGCTCGGCAGCATCGATGCCAACCGCGGCAACCCGCAGAACGGCTGGGACACCGACCAGTTCCCGACCGATCTGTACGACACCGTCGGCGCCATGCTGGTGGTGCTGCGGCAGGGCGGTCTGGCACCGGGCGGGCTGAACTTCGATGCCAAGGTGCGTCGCGAATCGTCCGACCCGCAGGACCTGTTCCTGGCCCACATCGGCGGCATGGACGCGTTCGCCCGCGGGCTGGAAGTGGCCAACGCGCTGTTGACCGCCTCGCCGCTGGAACAGTGGCGCGCCGAGCGTTACGCCAGCTTCGACAGCGGCGCGGGCGCGGACTTTGCCGCAGGCAAGACCACGCTGGCGGATCTGGCCAAGCATGCGGCCGGCAATGCGCCCCGGCAGATCAGCGGCCGCCAGGAAGCGTACGAAAACCTGATCAATCAGTATCTGACGCGTTGA
>NZ_JAGHWU010000079.1:0-3600 GCF_017746145.1 Xanthomonas sp. D-99
CGTTGTTCAGACCTTCCTTAGGCGTCAGGCGAACGCGCAGACAATGGTATTCGTGTTGGTAAGGAACACAGGAACCCTGCCAGCGAATGGGGTAACGCTCACCCTTGATCCAATATTCAGCGCTTCGGCGTTCACCGACGAAGATGGCCAACAACATGTGCTTCAAGAACCGAGGCGCATCTCGCTTGGGAAGCTGCGGGCGGGCCAGGCAATAGGTGTGAGTAGCTGGACAGACATTAGGATTGTCGATATTCAACCCGATCAGCTTTTGAAGCGAATTTCCCTCACCCACAACGACGGGATGGGGAACCTCAAGATCGATGGCGGCGTGTGGGCAAACTTCATCGAGATCGAATCTAACCGGCGCAAGTTGTGGATCTCGATTCCGCTGCTAATACTGTCTTTGCTCGGGGGCCTTTTTGCGATACGCGTTCAGGCGAACGCAAGACGGCGTCTTTTGAAGAGGCTGCTTGAAGAGCATCGGGCGCATGTCATTGATGGCGGCGGGCCTTAACGAAAGGGGCACCCGAAGGCGCCGCAATTACCCCAGGCTCCGTGCCTTAAGACTCGCTACTATCCCGGGCGTCTTTTCAAGACGACTGCCATATCTGCGTTTTTCTACATATCCTCGGCCAGCGAACGAGGTTCAGGCTTACTTCTAGCAGTGGCTCATCGTCCAGAGCGCACACCATCCAATTCCTTTTATGGGTGCTTATGGTGGCCCGTCAGGATTCGAACCTGGAACTAAAGGATTATGAATAAATGAATTTTACTACGGGCACCTTTCTTCAGCCGACCGGCTTCGTACCAGCGGCGAGTAGTTGCTTGATCTGGTCCGCAGTCAACGGGGAAAATGGGGATAAAGGCCAGACTGTCTTCGCCAGGAAAATGCCGACCACACCGCTGACATTTGGCAACCTGCTCAACAGACGTTTGGCAGCAGCAAACGAAGCTCCCATGGTTATGACGTCGTCAACCACAACGACGGTACTAGCAAGCGGCCGATCTAAGAGCCGAGGATCAATGGCAAGCGTTTCGCATAGCTCATCTGGTGTAAGACGATGACCGTGATGCTGGGCATCACGTTCCCTGGTCTGGACTAAAAGCGGTCTGATATCAACGTTTGGCGTAGCGTTCGCCATCCGCCTTAGCACCTTGAGCATGCGATCATCGTAGTCAGTGTGTCCAATCGGCTTAGAACCAGGCATAGGTACGAATGTATGCGACCCAATCGTCTGCGGAAGGCTGATTACGCCCGCCAAAGCCGCGCCCCAGTAGTCGATAGCCTGGTTCTTGTAGTACAGCTGACCTTCACTGGCCGTCGGTTTCTTTTTTAAGTTCCAGATCTTCTGGTTTGTGTCGCTCGCTTTGTAACCACCGTCGCTGGTGTACTCGCCGTAATGCCAGCACTGATCACCAGTTACGAGGTAAGCATAGTCCCTTGGCTCAAGAATCTGTAGGCGCATAGCCACCCAGCGCATCAATGATTTCAGTCACGCTACGGACGCGGACAGCTCCTTGCGCCTCATATTTTTTCGGCCAACTCAGATCGCTACGGCGGAAACAATTGTCCAAGATGAATAGCTTCCGCCCCTGGGCTAATGCTGCTCTCGCTTGAACTAAAGTCCCCGACGTGTTTCCAGCTTCGACAATGATTGTCGCCTCCGTCAAAGCCGACATGGTTACGTTCCTTGCCGGGAAGAACAAGCTATTCGCCTTGTAATGCTGTTGCCTATACCGCAAGAAGGGCACCTGTGAAATAACAAGGTGATCCTTTGCCAAACGCTCCTGTAGCGCAGCATTCTCGCGAGGGTAATAGTCAAACAGCGGCGTTCCGATCACAGCGATGGTCCGACCACCAGACTCAAGCGCACCCGCGTGCGCAGCCGAGTCGATGCCGCGCGCCAAACCAGAAACCACTGTAAATTTGTGCCGAACCAGTGCCTGTGCTATGCGCCTGGCATTAGCTGCACCTTCTGGAGAGGGGCTCCGGGTGCCGACAACAGCCACTCCACGCGTAGCAACCAACTCCCAATCGCCTCGGTAGTACAGAAGCTCAACAGGATGGTCTGCCTCTCGCAATTTCGCAGGGTACTCGCCAGCGCCATGGACTCGAACGCCAACTTCCTTCAAGCGTTCTGGACCTACTTCCTCAAGCAAGCGTTTCCATGTATCCCTGACCTCCAGTTTGGACACCAACTCAGACGGAACACGGCTGGGGTTCTCGGCAAATAGCTGAGCGATGTTCTTGAACCAAGCGCCTTGACCAAGCCACAACGACTCATACGCAGCCATCTCGCGACGGAGCTCGATTGGCGGGGCGGAGAAAATGGAAAAGTCGGAGACTTGGTTCATCTCAGGCTGCTGTGAGCACTCTAAAAGCATAGATTCCTCACCCAAACAGTACGCGTACAGGTGAAACGGCGGCTGATTCAGCCGGCGGGGCATGATATCCGGTCCGCACCGCAAAGACCTGAAGATCAGTCAAGGCTGCGTCACAGGTACGGCACGTATCCCATGGATGGAGGGGCCCTAGCAAGAAGCCGTCCGTTCATTCCGCTTTGCCCTTGGTCCGTAAGCTGAATCCGGTTACCTGGGGGAGTCTATCAGTTATTAGTAATTTTGCTAACTTCGGGGCCGTCTCGACCTTTGAGACGTCTCCCCACGAGAGTTCGCGCCATGCTGTCTCTGCCGCCCCCACACACCTATGCCCGCTTACTCGGACCTGCCTGCCTGGATCCGTTGCCTCTGGGCTTGCCACTCAGTGCACTCCGTATCCGGCTTGGGTTCCCCTCGCCTGCTGAGGATTTCCAGGACGACGAGCTCGATCTGAACCAGGTGCTGATCCGCAACCCGCCAGCCACGTTCCTCTACCGCGCTGAGGGCTGGAGCATGCTCCTCGCCGGGGTCTGCGACGGCGACATCCTTGTGGTGGACCGCTCGGTGCGCCCGATCAACGGTGACATGGTGCTGGCCATCTGGGACGGCAATCAGCCAGTCTGCAAGATCCTGCAGGTCGCGTCTGACCACATCGAGCTGCACAGCCGCAGCCCGCACTGCGCTCCGATCGTCTTGGCGCCAGGTACGGAGGTGGAGGTGTTCGCCGTGGTCGGCGTCGTCCGACAGGTGACCCGCACCCACGCCCGCGCTGGCCGCTGATGTTTGCGCTGATCGATGGCAACAACTTTTACGCCAGCTGCGAGCGGGTGTTCCAGCCGGAGCTGCGTGGCAGGCCGCTGGTCGTGCTGAGCAACAACGATGGCTGCGCCATCGCGAGATCGGATGAGGCCAAAGCGCTCGGCGTGGCCATGGGGCAACCGATCCACAAGGTGCCCGCCTCGGTGCGCCGCCGGCTCGCGCTGCGCTCGGCGAACTTCGGCCTATATGGCGACATTGCCTCGCGCATCGGCGTGATCCTGCGCCAGGCCGCGCCGCGTGTGGAGGTGTACTCGATCGACGAATCGTTCCTTGACCTCACCGGCATTCGCGATCGCCAGCAGCTGGCCACCAACCTACGCGAGCGCGTTCACCAATGGACGGGCATCCCCAACTGCATCGGCATCGCGCCGACCAAGACCTTGTCACCAGCACTTTTAATCT
>NZ_JAGHWU010000080.1:0-12616 GCF_017746145.1 Xanthomonas sp. D-99
GGCGATGGGGAGCGTGCGTCTGTGAACCGGGAAATTCCCGCGGAAAGCGCCAGAAATGGCGAAATTCCGAAGTTCCAAAAGCCACTCTTCGGAACGACGCCACCTTCCGCCCTGTCAGGTCTCGTTGTTCAGACCTTCCCTAACGGGCATTCCTGACAGTTATTTGGCTAAAAGCGTGATGTCGCAAGGCAAACCCACAGGCACCAGGCCACGTCGTGGCCACTGCGGTAAACCTCATGCCACCTCGCTCACGCCCGGCCGGCGTGTTGCAATCGAGCGAATTCATCATCGTCGAACAGCCGCGACCGCACCAGGAAGCGCACGCCTTCGCCGTTTTCCAGCGAGAACATGCCACCGCGCCCCGGCACCACATCGATGATGAGCTGGGTGTGCTTCCAATATTCGAATTGCGGCGCGCTGATGTAGAACGGCGCGCCGCCAATCTCGCCCAGCAATACGTCGCGGTCGCCGACGATGAACTCGCCAACCGCAAAACACATCGGCGAGGAACCATCGCAACAGCCGCCGGATTGATGAAACAACACATCACCGTGCTGAGCACGCAGCTTGTCGATCAGTTGCAATGCCGCCAGCGTGGCCGTGACCTGCGCCGGCAGCTCAACGCGTGTGGTGCTGTCTTGCATCGGCTAACTCCCACGGCCACTGCGGCCGCCTTGTCGAACACCATACGCTCGCCATTGTGTGCGGGCGTGCATGCACGCGGAGACTGTGTGCATGCCTTCGCATCGATGGTGCAACGGAACGAGGCCGGCGGGCCTTCGTGTGCGCATCCATCGATACGATCAGCCACGCAGGTCTCTTTAGAAAAACCCCAGCGCCTTCGGCGAATAGCTCACCAACAGGTTCTTGGTCTGCTGATAGTGGTCGAGCATCATCTTGTGATTCTCGCGGCCGATACCCGACTGCTTGTAGCCCCCGAATGCAGCATGCGCAGGATAGGCGTGATAGCAATTGGTCCACACGCGGCCAGCCTGGATCGCACGGCCCATCCGATACAGGCGCGAAGCGTCGCGACTCCAGACACCGGCACCCAGGCCGTACAGCGTGTCGTTGGCGATCGCCAGCGCGTCGGCCTCGTCCTTGAAGGTGGTGACCGAGACCACCGGGCCGAAGATCTCCTCCTGGAACACGCGCATCTTGTTGTGGCCTTTGAACACCGTGGGCTTGACGTAAAAACCCTCGGCCAGATCGCCATCGAGCGTATTGCGCTCGCCGCCGATCAACACTTCGGCACCTTCCTGCTTGCCGATGTCGATGTAGGAGAGGATTTTTTCCAACTGTTCGCTGGACGCCTGCGCGCCGACCATGGTGTTGGGATCGAGCGGATTGCCCTGCTTGATCGCGGCCACGCGCGCGAGCGCCTTCTCCATGAAAGCGTCGTAGATGGATTCCTGGATCAGCGCGCGCGACGGGCAGGTACACACCTCGCCCTGGTTGAAGGCGAACAGCACAAAGCCTTCCACCGCCTTGTCGAGAAAATCGTCGTCCTCGGCCATGACATCGGCAAAGAAGATGTTGGGCGACTTGCCACCCAGCTCCAGCGTCACCGGAATCAGGTTCTGACTGGCGTACTGCATGATCAGCCGGCCGGTGGTGGTTTCGCCGGTGAACGCAATCTTGGCGATGCGCGGGTTGCTGGCCAGCGGCTTGCCAGCCTCCAGGCCGAAGCCGTTGACCACGTTCAACACGCCGTGTGGTAGCAGGTCGCCGATGAGTTCCATCAACACCAGGATCGAGGCGGGCGTCTGCTCTGCCGGTTTCATCACCACGCAGTTACCGGCAGCCAGAGCCGGTGCGAGTTTCCAGCACGCCATCAGCAGCGGGAAATTCCACGGGATGATCTGCCCCACCACGCCCAAGGGCTCGTGGAAATGGTAGGCAATGGTGTCGCTGTCGATCTCGGAAATGCCGCCTTCCTGCGCGCGGATGGCGCCAGCGAAATAGCGGAAGTGGTCCACGCATAACGGCACGTCGGCATTGAGCGTTTCGCGCACCGGCTTGCCGTTGTCCCAGGTCTCGGCGTACGCGAGCAGTTCGAGATTCTGTTCGATGCGGTCGGCGATCTTGAGCAATATGTTGGAACGCTCGGTGGTGGAGGTCTTGCCCCACGTGTCCTTGGCTGCGTGCGCGGCATCCAGCGCCGCCTCGATATCCGGTGCAGTGGAGCGCGCGATCGAGGTGAGGACCTTGCCGTTGATCGGCGTGGTGTTGTCGAAATACTGACCACCCTTCGGCGCGACCCAAACACCGCCGATGAAGTTGTCGTAGCGCGGCTTGAAGATCGACTGCGGATCGGTGTTGAGCGGCTTGGTGGCAGGTTGCGCGTTCATCATGACTCCTGGAAGAGTGGTCCGATGCGAACGTGTATACCCGCGCAAGTGCTAGCGCAATGTCATCTGCGATGCTGTTGCGCTGCGTCATCGTGGAACTGGGATTGACCCTGCCATTTTCGCGAAAATGCGCTGCGGCGCGTCATCGGCCTGATGCCGAGGGCGCTGCAGCGTGACGGCTCATGCCTCGCCGTTTCGTCTGGCCGCCGCTTCTGGCGGACGTCGCAAAGCATTGTGGCAAGTGAGGCACTAACGCACCGACATCGGCGACAGTTCAGGCATGCAACGCACGTAGCAAGCACACCGATTCAATCAACATGGGAATGGCCGATGGCACGGCTGCGATGCCTGTGCATTCATCGAGCTGACGCTGCCAACCACGCTAAGGTCTGTCGGTTACCCCAATATCGTGTTCTGCTGCCGTATCGATGGCCATGGACGCCTCCGGTGGCGCCTGGCAGTCGGTTACCGTTTGGAGCCGATAGGAGCGCAGCTGCCACGCCGCACTCTGGCCGGACTGTTCCCAGGAATAAACCCAGCGATAGCGTCTGCCTGTATTGCAGGCGTCGATCGTGATGTCGTCGCGCGGCTGGCCGCGTGCCGGCAGCGGCGCCGCGTTGCTGATGTTATCGACACGCGTATTCAACGGGCGATCGAAGCTGGCGGTGCTGATGCGCACCGCGCCCAGCGCTGCGGCGGCGGCTGGCGGCGGCGCTTGCCTGGGCTGCGTCCCCAGTCTGGATTGCTGCTGCAACCAGGCGTGTATGTGGGCAACGGCCGGGGTGCCGGCCGGATAGTCGCGCACGATGCGCATGTCCACATGGTCTGCCCACGCCGCGTTGCAGACCGACAGGCCGGCCGCCGCCACGATGATCGTTCGCTTGCAGACCATCATCGTCGCGCTCCATGCCGTGAGTGCGTGGCAGAGGCTAGCATGCCGTTCGACAGTGCCTGGCTCCCTGCCGATCTGCTCGCACGCGCACGGGAGGCTGTCTACCACAGCGCAACGCGGTGCGCGCATGCACAGGCGGCAGCGCAACCCTCAATCCGGTGAACGGCCGGTCCCATCGGCACGGCGCAACAGCGTACTAGCCGGCCGCCTTACTTGCTGTCGCACGCCATTCGCGCACTGCCGCAAGCACACGCTTGCCGTCGGCCGCGCTGCTGTCGCGTGCAGCGTAGTCGTGTGGCCGGGCTTGAACCTGGGCCGCTAACGTTGCGCACGCGGCATGCGGGCCCGCCAGCACGGCGGTACGCTCGGTGGCGTTCAACCGCAGCAGGATCAAAAAGCCGGCGGCCGAGATCGAGCAGTTGATCTCCAGCCACAATCGCCCTCGGAGAGAAGGAACCAGTCGGCAGGGGCGTGGTCGATGACGATCATGCTGGTGCGGGATGGGGTGGGGAGCGGGTCTGATCGGAAAGCCTCGTCGCGCCCGGGGGCGCTCCTACGACGGCACGTCTGCGACGGTGGTGACGACGATTGGTGGTGTGTTATGTGGGGCTGGGGCGTGATCGGGCTGGCGCCATCACGCCCGGGGACACTCCCACAAAGCCACGGTGCGTGGTGGGATGGTGCTGGAATGTTTCTCAGCCGCCAAAATCCCACTGCAGCCCCACCGTGTAGGTGCGGTCCGGGCCGGGCTCGTAATAGCGGCCATTGCCATCGTTGACGATGACCGAGCCCACGTACTGCCGGTCCAGCACATTGTCGATGCGTGCGAAGGTGCGCAAAGCGCCTTGTGTGGTGCTCCAGCGCCGGGAGGCTTCCAGGTTGACCAGCGCGTAGCCGGGTGCACGTTCGGTGGCCAGGTCGTTCACCACGGTGGCGCCGGAGGCCACCGATTCCGCGGCGAATTGCCACTGCGCCGGCTGCCATTGCCAGCGCGCAAATAGCTGCTGACGCGGCACGCCAGGCAGGCGCGATCCGCTGGCCACCGCTGCGGTGGGCGTGGCGCAGCCGCTGCTGGCACAGGTGAGATAGCCATCGCGCACGGTGGCATCGACGAAGGTATAGGCCAGCTGCAGCTGCTGGGTGGCACCGATCGGCTGCTGCCAGCTGAGCTCTGCGCCCTGGCGCCGCGTCGCGCCGATGTTGCGATAGGTGCTGCGCCCATTGGTATTGCTGGCCACCGCCAGCTCGTCGTCGGTGTCGGCGCGGAAGACCGCAAATTCCAGCGCCGCGCCGCTTTGCGCGCGCCACTTGCTGCCCACTTCGTAGTTGCGGCTGGTGGCCGCACCCAGGTCCAGCGCCAGGCCGGCGCCGCCATCGCTGCGGTAGCCCAGTTCGTTGAAGGTGGGCGTCTCGAAGCCGCGTCCCACCGAAGCGTAAAACCGCAGATCCTCTTCGGCGCGGAACACGATGCCGGCCACCGGCGTGGTCGCCGAATAATCGCGCTGGCCGCTGTCGTCGGGATTGCGGCCCACGATGTAGTGGTCGTCCGATTCGAAGCGCACCTCGCTATGGCGCACGCCCAGCAGTGCCGCCCAGCGGTCGCTCCACTGCCACCACAGCTGTGCGAACTGGTCCACGTTCTCGACCTCATCGCGCTGGTTACGGCGCAGTGCGCCCTTGACGCCCAGGGTATCGCCGACGAAGTTTTCGTAACCGGTGCGGTGCTGGCGCTGGCGGTCGACATTGGCACCCACGGTCAGCTGCAGCGGCCGGCCCAGCGCCTCGCCTTGCCAGGCCCAGCGCGCATCGGCACCGTCGTAATTGCTTTCCAGATCGATCACCCCGCCCGAATGCAGCGGGTTGCGCTGCACCGCCACCGGGATCGCCAGGAACTGCTCCACGCTGCGCTGGCCGCCATAGGCCATCAAGCGCAACGTCTGGTTGTCCAATTGCTGGGTGAAGATGGCCCCGGCCTGCGACTGGCGCACCGACTTGCGGGTATTGAACTGGGTGGCCACCGACGTGGCCTGTGCCGGGTCGGCATTGAACTGGGCGCGGGTCAGGCCGAGTGGGTCCTGGGCATCGGGCGCGTCCAGATGATTGAGCACCAGGTCCAGCCGGCTGCCCTCGGCCAGATCGAAGCCGAGCTTGGCGTTGACCGAGTCACGCTTGGCGCGGCTATGGGCGCGGAAGCCATCGGTGTCGAAACGATTGGCGGCCACGTTGTAATGCACCGCGCCCTGCTGGCCGAGCAATTGCGCGCCGACGTTGACGGTGGCGTTGCTGCCGTAGGTGGCGCGCAGCCGCCACGGGTCGTCCGGGTGGCCATCGGCGCTCCACAGCTGCAGCACGCCGCCGGAGGAGTTGCCGTACAACGCCGAAAACGGCCCACGCAGCACTTCCACCCGCTCGGCGCCCAGCACGTTGAAATGCGACAGCTGGCCCTGGCCGTCGGGCATGCTGGCCGGAATGCCGTCCACCAGCAGCCGCACGCCACGCACGCCGAAGGTGGAGCGCGCGCCAAAGCCGCGAATCGACAGCTGGGTGTCCTGCGCGTAGTTCTGGCGGTCGCGCGCCACCAGGCCGGGGATGCCATCCAGCAACTCGGACACCTGCGCGCCGCGGCGGTTGTCGTCATCGGCCGCCACCACGGTGAACGAGGCCGGCAGGTCGAAGTCGTCCACCCCGCGCACGCGCGCGGCGTCCACCTGCACGGCGGGCAGGCGCTGGATCGATGTGGCGGCGGGCGGCGCCGGATCGGCGGCCAGGACAGGCGATGTGGCGCCCGTGGCGAACAGGCCGCAGGCGGCGGCCAACAAGGTGAGTCTGGACATGCACCTAGTGTCCCTCATCCGTACTGTCAGTGCATTGTTGCGTACGGAACGAAGCATGCTACGCCGGCCATGGGCTGCTACGATGAAGTGGTTTGGCCCAGCAGCGGTCAACGATCCGGAAGTACCCCACTCTTTCGTCCTTCAGCGAGTCATGCCGTGTCCTTCTTTGCAAACGTGGAACAGGTTCCAGGCGACCCCATCCTGGGCCTGACCGAGGCCTACAACGCCGACAGCCGCCCCAACAAGGTCAACCTGGGCGTGGGCATCTATTACGACGAAAACGGGCGCATCCCGCTGTTGCGCGCCGTGCACAAGATCGAGCAGCAGCTCGCGCAGGACGCCAAACCGCGCGGGTATCTGCCCATCGACGGCCTGGCCGCGTACGACAAGGCCACCCAGGAGCTGCTGTTTGGCGCCGACTCTGCGCTGGTGACCTCCGGCCGCGTGGCGACCTCGCAGACCGTCGGCGGCAGCGGCGCATTGCGCGTGGGCGCGGACCTGCTCAAGAAGCTGCTGCCCACCGCCACCATCGCCATCAGCAACCCCAGCTGGGAAAACCATCGCGCAGTGTTCGGCGCGGCCGGCTTCGAGGTTGTCGATTACACCTACTTCGATGCCGCCACCCATGGCCTGAACTTCGACGGCATGCTCGCCGACCTGGCCAAGCTCGAACCGGGCACCGTGGTGCTGCTGCACGCCTGCTGCCACAACCCCACCGGCGCCGACCTGAGCCGCGAACAGTGGAAGCAGGTGGCCGGCCTGTTGAAGGAACGCAACCTGTTCCCGTTCGTCGACATCGCCTACCAGGGCTTCGACAAGGGCATCGAGGCCGATGCCTATGCGGTGCGCCTGCTGGCTGCCGAAGGCATCGACAGCTACGTGGTCGCCAGTTCCTATTCCAAGTCGTTCTCGCTGTATGGCGAGCGCGTGGGCGCGCTGTCGGTGGTCTCGGCCACCGCCGCCGAGGCCAAGGCGGTGCAGTCGCAGGTCAAGCGCATCATCCGCACGATCTACTCCAGCCCGTCCACGCACGGCGCCGCCCTGGTGGCCGGCGTGCTGACCAGCCCGGAGCTGCGCGATCTGTGGGAGCAGGAACTGACCGACATGCGCGAGCGCATCCATTCCCTGCGCGCCGGGCTGGTGGAAAAACTCGCCACGCTGGGTGCGCCGGAGTTCGACTTCATCCAGCGCCAGGCCGGCATGTTCTCGTACTCGGGCCTGACCAAGACCCAGGTGGACCGCCTGCGCGACGAGTTCGCGATCTACGCGGTCGGCACCGGCCGCATCTGCGTGGCAGCACTGAGCCAGCGTAACCTGGACTACGTGGCCCAGGCCGTGGCCACTGTCAGCCGCGTCTGAGCGTTGACATCTATCAGGCGTTCTTAAACTTTTGTTATTTGAACTATAATATTAATTTTCTTGCAGTTTTGATGTAGCCATGAATTCGTGATTGGACACCCAACGTAAGGATACGAAAATGCGGCTTTCCCTCTCATTACTCCTCCCCTGTCTCTTTATCGCACCCACTGCGATGGCAGTTACAAAGACCTGTGATGGTTGTACAGAAGCAGAAATGAGTTTCATGGTCTCGCATATACTAATTTTTGAAAGCGGGGCATACAGAAATGCTCGCCAACCTGCGTATGTAGCAAATCCTCAATCAAGGTCTGTCATGAAGGGGATTTATAGCTGGAATTATGAGGCAGATGGCGAAACCATTGTTCAACATGTCAGCATGAGCACTGTAGAGTCCCAGATTTTTGGCTTTGTTAATACTTTAGCCGATGCATATGGCGAAAGGATGCTAACTAGTAGCGCCGTAGGTCTAGCTGACTCCAATCGCCCGACGTCCATTTACGACGTCATAGATAACCCGTCGCGCGAGCAACAAGTAGTCCGTGCGATCGAAAATTCAAAGGCCGATTTTTTCCAAAGGGCAGCGGAAGCTGCGAAAATAGTAAACCCCTTCCCTGGCTTCAATCCAGGCGGCGTGAATTTGACGGTAAAATTTATTTTTGACGATAAAAGCACTGCAACTTACACTTTTGATAGCCAAACTAAGTCCTGGGTCCGCGTGAAAGACAGCCAACGCGACTCCAGTGGCAATATAGTGCCAATAACTAAATCTGACTTTTCGGGAGGCGAAGGCGGCACACGCACTTACGACTTCAGCAATAGCCAGGCAGATATGGATAAATTCTATGCCTGGGCTAATCGAAGTGGCATTAGATTCACCCAACCTACGGGATCTGGAACGAGAACAGGCATAACATGCGCAAGCACAAAAGATGGCGTCATTTGCCATATAGTTGCTTATTAATTGCATGAAACTTTCAAGAAAATCAGCAGGGATCTGGTGGTCCCTGCTGTTTTTATTTTTCGCTACTGTCGCTCTCATTATTTTCCTCTTTCGCGACTTAGAAATTTTTCCTGCTGAACAACGATCGAGACAGCCCTCTAATCAGGTCATTGACGTACATTCCGAGCTGAAATCGGATAGCGCATTTGCCGGCGCTGCTCCAGCCAGCAATGTTCCCGCTAGGATGTCGCTGAGCGACCTGGAGATGCGCTCCAGACGAGGGGATGCCGCAGCGGCATGCCATGTGGCAGCCATCTATGAGCAGTGCCTGCTACTGCTGCGACAGTATGACGACGTATTGGCGATGATTGAGACGGAGAATCGGGGCGCCGCCGGCTATTTCGAGGCGCTCCGCTCGCGAGCGGAGTATTGCGCCGGCATTTCGATAAACGCCAGCGACGCCATCGATAAATGGAAGGACGCCGCGAAAAAGGGCAACCTCAACGCCATGAGAGGCTACGTCAGCGGGTCTGCTTTCTTGGGAATTTCGGACGCCGCAAAGTATCGGACGGCTTTTCACGCATATTCCCAATTGGCAGAGGGTTTTGCATGGAAGCTGGCAGACCAGGGCGATGTCAACGCAATGCTCGCCCTGGCACACGCTTATGAAAGCGGCCCCACGCCAGCCGGGCCACTGCTATCGCAAGTCGTCAACAAGGATCCGACTAAGGCCCTGGCAATCTTCTACTATCTTGACGATGTCCCGTCCCGGACGCCAACGCGTTCGATTGCGGAAAACCGTGTCAGGGAGCTTGCATTGACATCCATCAAGGCGATGGAATCCAGCTTGAGTGCAGCATCGATTCGCGCTTCCGCACTCATGGCAGGTGATCTGCGGCGGCGCTGGACCAAGCCATTGACGTATGAAAAACTTTTCATGTCCACGCTCGAGGATGGCAGCTTGCGTTCCGCCCAGGCCGAGGACTGCGACGACCAGGAGAACCGACCGTGAGGAACAATCATAGCCTGTGCATCATTGCGGTGCTGTTTTCCCTCGCCTCGCTGTGGGCGACGCAGTTCAGACAACTCAATACTTATTATTTTGTCCCTATTTTACTCTCAATCGCTTCCATTGGCTTGATAAGCCTGCAAGAGAAAGGCCGGCTCCGACATGTTGAAATGGTCGCGGCCGTCACGATCCTGGTCATCGCCATTCTTGTCGGCGCGCAGAAATATTCTCCGTGAGTGCAAGTGGTTTTCTTGATGGTGAACCAGAGCATCGATGCTACAGCCGTGGTCATCGTCAGCCGGGGCTGAAGCGACGCGTCATGGGGCGCGTTGGCTCTCTGTCCATTCGCAGTCCCAAGCGGAGGATCGTGGGGCGCTTGTATCCTCATCGCAGCCCTCTCCCGCAAGCGTGAGCGCGGTCATACGTCACCGCTGGTGTACAGAGCGACCGGCAACGGGCGCCGGCCACATAAGGTGCGAGGGGTGCGACGCACCCCCCAGCAATCTCCCTTCCCCCGCGCGCGGGGGAAGGTGCCCGCAGGGCGGATGGGGGCGCTCCTGCAGTCGCTGCAGAGCGGAACGCGCATCCGATGATCGAAATCTAACGGCACACTCGCGACAATGGCGGCTCACTTCCTACACAGGCTGCCCGTTCCCATGTCGCGTCCCTCGCTGACCCGCTTCCTGATCGAAGAGCAACACGCCGGCCGTATCGATGCGGAATTGCGCCAGCTGATCACCATCGTCTCGCGCGCCTGCAAGCGCATCTCCATCGCCGTGAGCAAGGGCGCCCTGGGCGGCGTGCTCGGCGACGCCGGCACCGGCAACGTGCAGGGCGAAGCACAGAAAAAGCTCGATGTGCTCAGCAACGACATCCTGCTCGAAGCCAACGCCTGGGGCGGCCATTTGGCCGCGTGCGCGTCCGAAGAAATGGACCACAGCCAGCCGGTGCCCGGCCAATACCCCAGCGGCGATTTCCTGCTGTTGTTCGACCCGCTCGATGGCAGCTCCAATATCGACGTCAACGTCTCGGTGGGCACGATCTTTTCGGTGTTGCGCGCGCCCAAGGGCACCGAAAAGCCGGGCGACGAGCACTTCCTGCAGCCGGGCACCCAACAGGTCGCCGCCGGCTACTGCATCTACGGCCCCAGCACCATGCTGGTCCTCACGCTGGGCCACGGCACCCACGCCTTCACCCTGGAGCGCGAAGAAGGCAGCTTCCTGCTGACCCAGGCAAACATGCGCGTGCCCGAAGACACCGCCGAATACGCCATCAACATGTCCAACCAACGCCACTGGGAACCGGCGATGCAGGCCTACGTGGGCGACCTGCTGGCCGGCAAGGACGGCGCGCGCGGCAAGGACTTCAACATGCGCTGGATCGCCAGCATGGTGGCCGACGTGCATCGCATCCTCACCCGCGGCGGCATCTTCATCTACCCGTGGGACAAAAAAGACCCGAGCAAGCCGGGCAAGCTGCGTCTGATGTACGAAGCCAACCCGATGAGCATGCTGGTGGAACAGGCCGGCGGCGCGGCAACCACCGGGCGCGAACGCATTCTCGACATCCAGCCGCAACAGCTGCACCAGCGCGTACCGGTGTTCCTGGGCTCGAAGAACGAAGTGGCCGAAGCGACGCGGTATCACCTGGATGCCGACAAGGCGTAAGGCTGCGGGCACCGCTCGCAAGGCACGCAAACTGGATTCCACCAAGACACCCGCCCAGTGCGGGCGTCTTGGTTTATGCCCCCCGCTGCTGGATCATCTCCATGCAGGCAGGCCTGAGCGCTGGCCACTGCGAGCCGGCCCGCAAGCGGCGGGCATCGCAGGCAGCTCATTCGACCAACGACACCGGCGGTGCATTAATACTGTGTTGGATGTTGCGTGTTCTTTTCGACAGAGAGGAAAAGCGGTGTATGACCTTCGCTAGGGCTCGCCTCTTGCTCGTGCTTACCGGCTTGGTATTGCCGTACGCAGCACGCGTGCCATTTGGGCTGAAGTGGGTACGGCAATACACCGATGTCGGCCTGGGCGGTTGGCTGTTGTTGGGTGGGTTCAATGCCATCGCCTGGGGTGCGCTGCTTGGCATCAGCTTCCTGTACCGCCGGCCGATTGCGTTGTTGGTGCCGTGCCTGATCGGCTTTGGAGTGCTCGCCTGGGCGCATGCAACCCTGGATTTACGCGCCGATGCACAGTCGGCATTGGCGCTGATCTTCGTCCCGATCTACGCGTTGCTGCCGATCACATTGGGCGGCGTACTCGGCTATCTGCTGGACCGAAAGCTTCGGCGCAGCGCGATGCCCTGAGACTTCGCTGGAGTGCCGGCGTCAACATCCCTGCGCAACGGTTCGATGATGCGCATGCGCCGATGCGCAGCGCAGTGATCCGAAGATGTCATCGGATGTTCCCTGCGCACGATGGACAGCGCACTCCCCGCTAGAGCGCTGCTACATCCGCAGCCGAGGCAAGGTTGCGTCGTCGCGGGCCACCGCCATGCGCACGATTCACGCTTGCTCGCGTTCGCTTATGCGGGCTAGTTCGGTTTGTATTGCAGGCAATTGCTTGGATCGAAGACCGGTAGCACTTGACCAAATCGATGTCCGCGGTAACGCTCGGATGCTGGTGTGCGCCTCTCGCGCTGCACGCATCGATTGGAGAGACCGCACGTGGATCGTCGTACCTTCCTCACCTTGTCCGGCATCGGTGCCGCCGGGTTGCTGCTGCCGCACACACGGCTGATCGCTGCCGAGCAACTGCTCGCCCCGGCCGATGCCGCGCGCAACCGACGCCTGGCCGATAGTGCACTGACCACGGCCAAGGCGGCTGGTGCCAGCTACTGCGATGTGCGGGTGGGGCGCTATCTGCGTCAGTTCGTGATCACGCGCGAGGCGCAGGTGGAGAACGTGGTCAATGCCGAATCCAGCGGCGTGGGCGTGCGCGTGCTGACCGATGGCGCCTGGGGGGGTAATCCCCCCGCCCATTAGCAGACGCCAGAAGTGGAATTTTCTCGTACCCTTTCTCGAGGAGGTTCCATGAAGAAGTCCCGCTTTACCGACAGCCAGATCATCGCCGTGCTCAAGCAGGCCCAGGCCGGTGCGCCCGTGCCGGAGCTGTGCCGCGAGCACGGCATCAGCTCGGCGACGTTCTACAAGTGGCGCAGCAAGTTCGGCGGCATGGACGTGTCCATGGTCGCGCGCATGAAGGAGCTGGAGGAGGAGAACCGCCGGCTCAA
>NZ_JAGHWU010000081.1:0-5410 GCF_017746145.1 Xanthomonas sp. D-99
GAATATGGCGCTCGGCGGCATCACGCCTGCCATGAAGTTGGCGATGGCCGCTTAGCTCCACTTCTGGCGACCGCTAAAAGTGGGGGGATTACCGGGTGATGTCCAAGGCGCGCGCGAACTGTGGGTCCGCCGGCAACATCAGGCGGTTCTCAGGCGCATGAATATCGAACTTTCCCGCTCGCTGGAGGAGGTCTAGCAGCTCGCTGTTTTTCAGCGTCTGCTGTTCGATGTTGTGGTGATCTTGAAAATGCGTTCGGTAGTTCGACATGAATCCGGCTCCCTCCCTGTTGCCTCGGTCAAGCAGTTAGCGATTCACCACGTCGTAGAACCACAGGCCATCCGACTGGCCCTGGGTGCCAATACCTGCTGCTTCCACTGCGTCCTTGAACACACGGTCGCAGAAGACGCCGCCATGAAACGGAAGCCTAAAGACGTGTGCCCCAGCGAGAACGTCACGCTTAAAAGCCAGCCGTGTGCCGCCAGCCATGTCGTAATACTTGCCATCTTCGTAATCGTCGCTGACCTCGATGGTCAGCTCTGAAGCGTCTTCGTCCAGGGCATCCACAGTGCGCACCACATCACAGAGGAAAACGCGCGGCCCCCTGGACCCGTCCGGCAATGTGTAGTCCGTGTCCGCAAAAACGAATGCGGACGGGTCTACGTGCTCCATGACCTGCCGCAGACGATCAGAGACCAGCCAGTAGCCGCTGAACCCGCCTTCCAAATCTTCGGGCAGGGATCCCTCGCTCGGGATGTAGACCAGACGCGGCGTTTCTCGCAATGTTGGAAAACCACCCTGTTTCGGCTTCAGAATCAGTCGCGGAGGAGTCAGCAATGCTTCCCGGTTTTCGAAGACCACGCCGTGGCCTTTTCCGCCTCGACGAGCATCTGGCCGCAACTGGAAGAACTCACCCTCTTTTGGTTCATTGGTCATCATCGTTTCCACGCGTTGCACCCCGTCCATAGGCTTACATCCATTGAACACCGTGACCGGAGTCTAGCGCTACCGGTAGCTGCTTGGGCAGACAAAGTAGGCAAGACTCTTGCAACACCGCCGCAGTGTCGCGCACCACCCGGATCGACCGTTAGCGCCTGTGTCCAAGGTTTCAGCATCCCGCTCTCCCTGAATACGCGTAATTTGACTCATTGATGTGCTGGGTTGACTTTCCATAAGTGGCTTGCTAGGATATAAACCAGAGCAGTCCTACAGCACCTCATAGTTCAGCGCCCTCAAGGCGGTCTAGAGGAAAGCCGAGGGGACTGCTTTTTTTTGTGCTTACTTGCTTGGCTTATTCCTACTCGGCAGCCCCTTAGGAATAACATCATCAATATGCACGTAACCAAGAGCATCCGAACGGATCGGCACGACGATGTCGAAGGTATTTAGGCCATCGATGACACCTGGCACGAGTAAGTGCGGACGGCCATTTTTCTCAACTCCGACCACTGCAGTGTCTGAGCAACCGGCGACGAGCCACTCCACATACTTAGCGCCCGAAAATCCATCTTTCAAGACTCGGCTATTGTAACCGTGCTGAGGCTTAAGATCGAGTTGCAACGCACAGACGTATGTCTGGCTACCCCATAGTTGGCGCAAAGCTGTTGTAAGGTCAGATTGCTGCTGACTGGTCAGAATTATGGCTTTACGAATCGTTTGTCTCGGTGGCTGACCTCCAGCAGATGAAATGTAGCGAATTAGCTCTTTATGCGCATCTGGTCGAAATGCCAAGCCATTCCCCTATCAAAATTTCTCATTTAAATAATTTGTCTGATAGCTTTAGCCACTCTACTACTGTTTGCCAATCACATTCTAGCTCGAAGATTTTTTAAATGCGGTCACTCTGTTAGCAAACGTTAGCTCTAATATAAAAATCCTTCTGGCCGCCAAGTGCGCAGCAACAGCCATCTTAACTTGTCGTCCGGACGATCATGTCAATCGACTGCTCAAAGCCATCCAGACAATTGAGGTTTGGGAGACAGATGCCAGGATCTGCAGTTCTTTCGTTTCCCTAACAGCTCCTCGCACATTTAAAGATCTCATTTGTGCTCCACGGATATGCATCTACCTCGGCAGTCTAGCCTCGGCAAACCGCGCAGGTTAAGGGGGCGGGCTATGCCCATCCCCTTGCTGCCAAGCTGACGCTCTTCTGGCCACCGATGACCAAGTGGTCGAGGACTCGGATGTCCAGGAGGCCCAAGGCTTGCTCCAGGCGCTTAGTGACCTTGCGGTCAGCTTCGCTGGGCTCCGGATTGCCCGAAGGGTGGTTGTGGAAGAGGATGAGGGCGACGGCGTTGAGCTCAAGGGCACGTTTGACGACGACCCGGGGATGGACTTCGCAGCCGTCGATGGTGCCTGAGAACAAGTGCTTGGTAGAAATGATGAGGTGCTGGTTGTCCAGGAAGACGACACCGAAGACTTCGTGCGGCAGGTGAGCGCAGCGGGCGACCAAGTAGCTGCCAGCTTGGTCGGGGCTGTGAATCCGGCCCTGGCGTTGAAGGCGCTGTTCCAGAATGGTGGCTGCCGCGAGGAGAATCCCTTCCTCGTCCATCTGAAGTTGATACTGGACTGCTCGGTCTTGGGTGCGCTTCATCGTTTTGTCTCCACCAGCGCGTTGTGCGCCTCGTGGGAACCGAGAGGCGAAGCGTTCGGCCCTACCGCACCCGGGAGTGAGCACCGCACAAGCGGCGCGCAGCGGAGGGCCGCAACAAAGCGCCAGCGTCGAGAAGGAGGCTCGCCCTTGCGATAGGGACAGCGAAGCTAGGATTCCCTTCAAGAGGCCCAGCGCTGGTGAAGGCACATCATGCATGCCCTACGAGGCCTGCGGGCTAAACGGCATTCGGATGGGAGGGGGTGATCGATGTCAGCAGGCGGCTCCTGGGCTTTGCAGCCAGTGGGGCTTCTGCGGACCTGTTCCTGCCTTACGCACGCATCGCTGCGCAGGAGAAGCACGCAGGCGTCGGGATAGACTGGTCGGCATCAATGGGCTCAGACGTGTTCGTCTATGTTTTCCAGCCCGTGCCACGACAAGATTTCCTGGGCCCGACGGCCGACGAACTGCGCGTCCTCGCTCGTCATCGCCTTGCTCTCGGTGGCAGCAGCCATGTTGGCAAAGGCTTGCCAAAAATGACAGCGATCAGGACTTGAGGCCCGCAGGGCGGGCACCGCAGCATCCAGGCGTTCGAGGTGACGGCGAAGCTCGGCTCTGTCCATGGGGCTGAGTATCGGCAGTGCGGTCGCACCGCTTGAGACGCCGCGGCCAACGCAGGGCAGCTAGCCCCCTTCACGTGCCGAGATGGCGCTGCTCAAGCGCCCCGTAGGGTGAGCGACCATTGGGTCCCACGTCCGGCAAGGTCAGATTGCGCTCTTAGCATTCGTCGCGCCATCGGTGTCGCGCCCTATTGGATGCCAGAAAGTTCCGAGGCACACATATCGCTGCTTTGAATATAAATCTGATTAATTCAACCGCGTCGCGGAGGTTGAACTGCTCTGCGACAACTCAATCCACAGAGCCCGAAATGGAACATGCATTCGCCATTGATGACAGGATTTCACATGCCGGCGACATGTCAGCCTCCTCACCGTTACCATTCAAGTGCAACTCCTACAGACACTTCGACGACACATACTCACATGCCAATCAGTCAAACGAACTTTCCAGGAATCTATATTTCCACTCAGACAAGCGCTCGAGAAGAGCCATACAAGAACCAAGTTGAATCAGCGCTTGAGAAGATTGCGGCCGGCAGCTCAGGCAGCGCTCTTCTTCAAGGCTTGAGCGCTATCAGCGCTCGCAAGAATCGAAAAGTGACCATAGCGGAGATCGGCGCTGAAGCGCAGCCCAATACCAGAGCCGTACTTAGCGCGAGCGAAGTTGAAAAATATGATCCAGAGACTTTCGCCGATAACCTAGAGCTCGCCAAGGAACGAGCAAGAAAAGGAAAGGGATGCAATGCCATTATAGAATGGAGCCCGCAGAGTCATATCGAACTGAATTCAAACGGCTCCCCTCTTCGTCTTGGATCGGATCCCGAGGAGTCGTTTGTAGTTCTTGCACACGAGCTTATCCATGCTCAGCATCTATTGGCGGGCACGTCGAGAGCCTACAAGGGTGGAGATCGCTACGACGAAACATCCGAAGCCGGAAAGGAGGAACTCAGGGCCGTCGGCGTCGGAAAATACGAATATCGAAAGACCAGGCAACCGAGCGAAAACTCCATCAGGCAGGAACATGGGCTACCTGTCCGCAAAAAATATAAGCCTCACGGCATGTGAGGCCGCATATCGGTTAAGCACTTGATTAGATCGTCACACCATCTCAGAGCCACACATCCTGCCGCTTCACAAGTGCCCGGCATGCCCCGGCTGCTCAGTTGGGGATACTGCCTGGAACATTTTTATCAAGCGGCATTACTCGTCAACGCTACTCCAGTCCCAGCGCCGTCTTCCCGAGCGAAGCGCTGCGCGTGGCTAAGCTAAGCATTGGATGACCATGTGCTACGACTAGAGCACAAGCTCGCTAAGCGCGGCCTAACCGCAACTTGGCATCAACCCTTGTCGTCCGCGTCCGTTAGCCCGTGCCACGACAGGATTTCCTCTGCTCGACGGCCGTCAGGCCCAGCCTCAGACCAGATTTTTGTGGGCGTTGGCCGTCAAGTGTGACCGAGCTCTACATTCCAAAATTACGACTGAATTTAGGTTTGACGATAGGAGGTGGCGGGGGTGAACCTGCCATGGCAGGGGATTAAAAAGGGGTTCTTGATGATTAAGACGATTGTGATGGCTGGCAGCCTAGTGCTCGCAGGATATGTCGGACAAGCCACTGCGAATGACATCCACTTCTGTGATGCCTGCACACAGGCGCAACGAGGAGCGCTTGCAAATCAGCTGACTTCGGGTCTCGGTCAAGCCTACATCGGTGATCGTTCGACCGGCATTCCATACCTCTACACGGTCAATACTGTAAACGGTCCCGTCTCTGTGGCGCCGCCGGGGATTCAAGAGCGACCTGTGGCACAAGCAGATATCGACCAGTTCGCCGTTTATTCGTCTGTATATCGGAGTTACGGAAATATCGGCACTCTCAACGTGAAGATTGACTTAGCTAATGGAACTGTCACACCCAGCTCAGTCAGGAAGATGGCCACGCCTGCAGCAGACCAGTCAGCAGCATTTGCTAGTGCATTTGATGTGCGTCGGGAAGGCGCAACGCGTCAGCAGGTCATACAGTGGCTTGAAGCAAACGACTGGCAAGTGCCCAACACCGGCGAAAATTTCATCTTCTTCATTCAACAGGTTCTGTCCAACGCTTACAAATGGAGGGGTAATCCCCCCACTTTTAGCGGTCGCCAGAAGTGGAGCTAAGCGGCCATCGCCAACTTCATGGCAGGCGTGATGCCGCCGAGCGCCATA
>NZ_JAGHWU010000082.1:0-5970 GCF_017746145.1 Xanthomonas sp. D-99
GTTTGAAGTTGTTGTTGACAGAATCATTGAGGAACGTGCAGGCAAGGGCATGCGCGGCACTTTGCGTTATCTCTTTGATCGCTTCCATGAGTCGTTGGAGTTCAAGGAACTAGCGACCGACACGCAAGATGACTACAAGCGCTACGCCAACTCCATTGCCGACTATCTGCGCAAGGACGGATCGAAACTAGGCTCGGTGCAGGTTGATCGCATCACGACGCCTGTGATCCAGCGACTCGTGGAAGTTTTTGCAATGGGGCGGCTTGCCAACGGTCACCAACCCGCGCTTCCTGCAACGCCCAGTAAAGCAAATCACCTTCACCGCTACTTACGTCGCACACTCGCATGGGGCATGCGTGTCGGCCTATGTAGATCAAATCCAGCCATCGGCGTGAGGCAAGCACGCGAGGCTAAGAAGCACCGCATGCCAACGCCGGCTGCATTCGACAAGGTGTTGACCTTCGCTCGTGAACGCGGCTCCCGTCCACCACACACAAAGGGCAGTTGCCCGAGTTACCTGGCGCCAGTCATGGTGCTCGCGTATAGCGCACGCCTACGCGGCATCGAGATGTGCACCCTCAACGACACACATAAGCAGCCAACGGGCATACATGCTCAGCGGCGCAAAGGATCACGCGACACGCTTACCGAGTGGGATCCTGAGATGATCGAAGCGTGGGATTTCCTCGCAGCGCGGCGTACCGCGATCTGGACTAAGAAAGGCCGAAGCTTTCCAGTCCCTATCAAAGCTGAGGATCGGCGGCTACTCGTTGAACAGACTGGTAGCCCCATGGCTAAGTCTTCTCTGGATAGTGCCTGGCAACGATTCATCACGCTCGCAATGACCGAAGAGATCATCACGAAGCAGGAGCGCTTTTCTCTGCATGGCCTCAAGCATCGCGGCATTACCGACACAGTTGGCAACCGGGG
The DNA here is from genome assembly GCF_017746145.1 of Xanthomonas sp. D-99. Lineage (NCBI taxonomy): Bacteria > Pseudomonadati > Pseudomonadota > Gammaproteobacteria > Lysobacterales > Lysobacteraceae > Xanthomonas > Xanthomonas sp. D-99. Next base: position 931 of record NZ_JAGHWU010000082.1, read on the forward strand.
CGACAAACAAGATGCTGCAGGGCACGTAACACCAGCAACGACAGGTCGCTATGACCATGCACTGCCAGTGGTAAAGCCGCCAAAGCGCAGCTAATTTTCCCGGCAATTTTCCCGACAGCCTCAAATCAGGGCGCTTGGCACAAGCTAAGCCCTTGATTTTATGGTGGGCCCAGAAGGATTCGAACCTTCAACCAAAGGATTATGAGTTCGTCGCCAACGCACTATGCCTAGGAAAATCAAGCATAGGGGAGCGTAAGCTACAGAACAAAAAAGTAAGCTGCGACAGTAGTTTAGCGCAGCTTAACGAAGGTAGACAAAACTGAGTCCTGTACCGCAGGAGTACCGGTTTGATCAGCTCCGGTAGTCGACGATCTCTTTACGGTCAAGCTCTCCGGCAGGAACCAGCTTGTAGTGCCGTTCCTCTACGACCTTGAGCTCGTCGTCGTCGATCTTCAACTCGAACAAGGCGATCTGGTCGCTGCTGACGAACTGCGCCGAGATGGCTCGGCATCGTAGGGTTGGATACTTCTGCGTGCACCAAGCAGTGTCCTGAGCGGTCTGTACCGCAGAAATTTGGTCGCTGCCTCCCTTGGCTTGTACTGGAATGACGTAGTGGCAACCGTACTTGTCGAGACCGACGTACAACTCATCTATCTCGATCTGTCCGACGCCCTTGACGCTCGTACGCAGATGGTTCTGCAAAGAGAACGTGGTTAGGCCAAGAAAAATGTCGATGAGGCGGTTGTAGCGCACTTTCGCCAACAGCGCCTGTTCGTCGTCGAGCGCATAGGCACCGATGATCTCGGGCGTATTGTCGGGAATACGAATGACAGCGAGGTTCGGGTTGGGGACGATGCGATTGGCCGTCGCCAAGCGGAAGCGGTACTTGGCCCGCCCGACCAATTCGATGATCCATTCGCGCCCCACTGGCTGGGTCGCCAACACCTTGGCGGGCATGGGAGTGCGAAAACGGATCGAGTAGATCACGTCGCCGAGATTGTCGGGTAGCGCGATGTCGAGCTCCCGGGCAGCTTCTTTGAGTGCTTTGCGCTCGAACGGAATCTCGGTTATGCCCTCGGAGTACCTGTCGAAGAAAATTTTCTCGATAAGCTGGTGATAGCGGCTCGGTGCCTTGGTGGTGTCGTTCATGCTGTTACCAGCTCTCTTTCTTCGTGACGTCGAGGCGCGGGCCGATCAACAGGGCGGCTACGTCGTGCAATGACCGTGCTAGAAACGCCGAACATCGCTGCGGCATCAGTCATAGAAATGCCAATCAGGCTCTGGTCTCCAAGCGCCAAAATCTCGGACGGCTTTTCTGGCTTTTTGCGCAGAGCTTTCATGATCTGTCCTCCGACAGCACGAGCTAGCAGCGGAGGGACACTGTTGCCGATCTGGCGGAACCCGTGCCACTTGGTCGCATGGAAGCGGAACCAATCCGGATAAGAGTGCAGGCGAGCAGCTTCACGAACAGTGATGACGCGCGGAACCGTCGGATGAATTGGGCGAGGCGACGTGAATGCACCTCGATCACTCGCAGTACCTGCGCGTAGTGTGTTGCAGATGCCGTCTAGAGCCAGTTTCTTGAACCGACTGACAGGCTCCACATCGTCGGGAGCTGTGGCAGCAAAGCGTTGACGCGATAGCTCGGTATGGTCTGTCAACAATGAGCCGGTGAGCAGTGTGGGGTCGAATTGTCGGCGATAGCCAAAGTCGGTCGGATCATCTTTCTTGCCACGAAGATAGGTGGCATACGTTGATGGCTTGCCATACTTCGCCTTCACCCAGTCGCGCTCCCATAGCTCAGGGAAGCTCTCTGCATCGGGTATGTCGCCTATGGCATCGCCTACGGTCGTGCGTCCAGTAGGCTCCGGGTAGGCCGGAAGAGGAAGACCTTTGCGAGCGCCCATGAGGATCAAACGGCGTCTATCTTGCGGCACCCCATAGTCGGCTGCGTTGAGCACCCTGTAATCCGTTACTACATCGTAGCCACCATTCTGAAAGGCCTCGATAACCTCCTTCAGAAACTGGCGATGCTTGCCGACGGTGAGACCCTTGACGTTCTCGAACACGAAGTACTTGGGCTTCAATTCCATCACCACGCGCACATAGTGATGCACGAGCTGATTGCGCGAGTCGTCGAGCGCGCGCTTCCCGATGAGAGAGAAGCCTTGACAAGGCGCACCACCAATCACGATGTCGAGATCGCGCTTTCCAATGCCGGCGATGCGACGCAGTTCGTCGCCCGTTACATCGACAACGCTCTTGCAGACAGTGGCGCACTTGGGAAAGTTGAACTTGTGCGCAGCGCAGTGGATCGGGTCGATATCCACCGCCGCGACGAGGTCGAAACCAGCTTGCTCGAAACCGAGGCTAAGCCCCCCGGCTCCAGCGAACAGGTCGATCCCGATGGGGCGTGTCATAGCTGAATGTCCTTGTCGTTCGTTGAGTGCAGATCGCAAGCTAGGATCATACAAAAAAAACGATCGCTTTGTCGATCGTTTTTAGCTCGGGTCAAGGATGCTCCTAAGCCGTGCCTCCAAAGCGCCGAGATCGCTTAGCTCGCATTGCCAGACAACGGCAACGCGCCAGCCTTCTGCGGCTAAAGCGGCCTCCTTTCGCTGATCGCGAGCTCGATTGGCCTCGATCTTTGGACTCCAGTAGTCGAGGCGCGATTTCGGTAGTTGCCCGATCCGACACCCGTGACCGTGCCAGAAGCAGCCATGCACGAACAACACCAAGCGCCGGCTCGGAAACACGATATCGGGAGTTCCCGGCAAGTCCTTGCGATGCAGTCGGAAGCGGTAGCCGATGCTATGCAGTAGAGAGCGCACCGCCTTCTCGGGCTGAGTGTTCTTACTTCTTACCTGCTGCATCAGATAGCGACGACGCTCGGGGGACAATCGGTCAGTCATGGCCCTGGTTACGTGTCTGTACGGATGAAGGTTTGTAAACTTTCAGCCCGTTGGAGGCGGGTAGAGGGCGGTCAACGTTGTTGTTCGTCGTGATGTTCAGCATCCAGCGACTAAGGCTAGCGTCCTGGACGGCCGCCACCTTGTCCGCGTGCCGGTAGATGTAGGCCGCCAGTTTCTCCATCTGTTCAGTCTTGATTCCGGCCGGCTTGCCCTCGTTTAGCCGCTTGGCGATCTGATTCAGGTTCCGGCCGATGGCCCTGAGCTGATATGACGATTCCCATAGAGCTTTCGTCGTCTCCATCGTGAACTGCGGTTCGTTGGTCAGGCTGGCCCGCACGCAGTTGACGATCCATCGGTGAGGGGAACAGCCCTCGGCATCGGCCTTAGTCACGATGCTCTGGTACTCGGTTGGTGTGAGTCGAACCTCGACCCGCTCCTTTGGCCCATCGTCTGGATGGCCGGCAGCCTGAGCAGCGACCCAGTTGCGCACCTCGTTCGGTATGTTGTCCTGGACGAGGTAGCGCATTAGCGCCCGGATCACCTCGGACGGCTTCTTGTCCGACTTCGCGCACCATTCCTCCCATTGCGCTTGCAATCCGGTCGGTACGCGAACGCGATAAATGTGACTGTCGCGGGTCGCTCCGATTTCAGCTTTTCTCGGCATGGCCTTCTCGGTGGGAATATGTTCGATTTACGCGCTTGCTCGTAGTGTGGCACAAAATACCGGCGTTAGCCTATCCTGCACTAGCCCACACTCCCCCTCGTTTTTTCGTCATGACGAAGAAATTCGAGGCATGGGGTCGCTGTGCATCGGGCAGCCAGTCCTTGCTGGGCGAGGGTTACTTTCAACTGGCCGTTGCCTTCGGGCGTGGTGCCGCTGTTTGCAGTACGAGCCATCCACTTGCAATCAGCACGCCGCCCCCTTCGCCCTGCGGGCGTGGTGGAGAAAGGCGGCTTCGCCGCCGCAGCCTTCGGAGTGAGGAACACCAACTCGGCATCTGTCGGCATAGGCGCTAAGAATTTCGTCATGACGAAATTTTCGAGATCATGACTCAGACCTCTAGCGCTGCTCTTGGTCACTGCCAGAGCCTTGTAGTCGTAGTAATACTATTACTACGACTATGACTACCAATACAGGGATGGTGACACGACGATGACCTGGCCGAGCTGCCGGCGTCACCAATGCCCGGCGATGGTGACAGGCTCGCGCGATCGAGGAAGATCCGCCGTCACCAAAAAGAAAGCCCCGCCGAGGCGGGGCCGTGGTGCGGATCGAGAGACTTACCGCTGACGCAGCGTAAGCCGGACGTGACGCCAGAAGATGCGCCATTCTCCGAGCTGGCCGCCATCGAGCAGCAGCGCCCGGAACATAGCGAACGCCTCACCCGGCCGCTTGCGGTACGCTTCGGCCATTGCTTCGTCGTGCGGCTTGTCCTTCATCGTTCGTACTCCATCACCGGCAGCGGGTAGGCCCGCGCGATACTTTCCATGTTGTAGCGGTATTCCAGGCGGCCGAGCGTGGTGGGCTTAGCCCCTGTCCGCTTCGCTGCTTGGGCAACTTCCCTCACGTCCCTGGCATGATCGAAGGCGAGGCCCGGCACCTTCGCCTTGATACCCCGAGGATTGCTCGACTGTTCCCACTCTTGCAGCCAGTGAGCAATGCGGCGGCTGTCGGGAACGTAGCCCGTTGCGTGCGTCATGAGGCGCATCAGGGCTTCATGCTCTAGCTGACTGAACATGGCTTGTTATCCCTTTTTCATGGTTCCGCCATCGGGCTTGCTCCAGGCTTGTTGCAACCGTTCCTTCAGGCCGTCCCGATAGGCTGGATTCTTGGCAAAGACACTGCGACCCATTGCAAGGTGCTCAAGGCGGCTGGATGTGGTTTGGTGCCCGGTACGCGGGTCAAGGCGGGTTGAGGTCGGGTTGATGATTCTTCCCGCCGTACTGGCCGGAGCCATAGCGCCTTGAGCCATGCCGCGCAGTGTCACGGCTGCACTACTGATGCCACCTGCGAGCTGGCCGGCGACGTTGTTTGCTTCGGCCAGGAGCCAGAACATAACCAAAAGTGCCGCGCATGCCCTTGCCTGCACGTTCCTCAATGATTCTGTCAACAACAACTTCAAACTGA
>NZ_JAGHWU010000083.1:0-24408 GCF_017746145.1 Xanthomonas sp. D-99
CTAAAAGTGGGGGGATTACCGTACCGAGGGACTTGACAAAATTCCACTTGACAACTGGCAGTTGCTGGGCATCCATCTCGTCTGGCATCTTTATGGTATCGGCGTAATAACCACTCACGCGGCAGATGGGCTCTTGGACATGTGGCATGGCGTTTGAGTCGGCGCCTGACAATTCATTTAGGCCAAAGCCGCTTCGCGGCTAGTCACCTCATGGAAGATTCTATTGACATAGAGACGTGGGCAAACGCCTTCATTGAGCCCCACTCGATTGAGCAGGAGATCGATACAGACCATCCACTTTGGTGGGCTGTTGAGCGAACATTTCATGGCCTTCGCCGCGATGACGCGGAATATCTGTGGGACTTTGTGCTTTTTGTGCTTGGCACGCGGCCAAACGAGCGTGTTCTTTCATGTCTCGCTGCCGGCCCTCTTGAGGATCTGATCGCTTACGACGGCAAATACTTCATCGAGCACTAGTCTGTGCGTCTTGTTATCGCGCTGCCAAGGATATATGGCTCAGTGCACGCGTCTCCGGTTAGGATGCGGCCTAACAACTCATTCAAGCCGAATTTGCTTCGCAGTTCGGCTTGACTCACGCGTTAGGCCAACACCAAACATCCTCGGGGTATGCAGATGAAAACTTCCGATTCACTCGTAAGCATTCTTGCCCCTGTCGGTAAAGTCTGGAAGGCTTTGACCGTGCCTGAGCTAGTCAAGCAATGGCAGTACGGCTCTGATCTCCTGACCACCTGGGAAGTGGGGACCCCAATTGTTTTTCGGAACGAATGGAACGGGCAAGTCCTTGAGCAGAAAGGCACAGTTCTTGAGTTCTTGCCGGAGTCGCGCCTTAAGTACTCACTTTTTTTCCCGCGCCCCGATCTACAAGACATTCCAGAGCACTATTTCTTCATGACCTATGTGCTGACCGAGAGTGACGGAAGCAGCTCTTTGCTTGTGCGTCAGGAAGACCCTCGCCCTTCCCCGCCAAGTAAGTCGTCAGGCGAAGATGCTGGACCTGACGTATTTTCGTATTTGAAAGAATTGGTTGAAGTCAAAATGCCGTGATCGTAGGTTGGCCTGACAATTCATTCGAGCCAAATTTGCTTCGCAACCTGGATTAAGTAAGGCATTAGGCGGATGAGCAGAGACAGTGGCAACAGAGACTTTTTAGGAAAACTATCAGCTTGTTACATCGCCCCCATGCCGCTCTGTTACGATCAATGGCCGTACTGTTCGCTTAGAGATCTATCGGACCCAACACCGACTGGACTGTTGAGTTGTTGATGAGTTCAATAACCTCACCATCTGGGATGACCTATTCGAAACGGACCAGGCCGCACTCGACGAGGCATTGCGCGCCATTCGGATGAGGGCATTGACTCACTCATTGGTCCACCCAGCGGCGTCCATTAATCGGTCGGCCGCCTGATGGCTCATTCAAGCCGACGCCGCTTCACAGCGCGGCTTAATTCAAGAGTTGGCATATCATGGCGCGCACCCCTGTGATTCGAATTAACCTTGAAAACGTGACATCCGCGGCGGAACTGCACGCTCTTCTCATGGAGTCACTCGACTTCCCTGGCTGGTATGGACGCAATTGGGATGCGTTTTGGGACGCCATCACCGGTCTAGTAGAGATGCCAGAGCAACTAGTCCTAGATGGCTGGCAGCAATTTTCTCAGCGTATGCCTGCAGATGCACAACTCATATGCAAGTGCCTCGAGGACCTGTCCGAGATGTATCCTCGTCTTTCGTCAACGGTCGTGTATGCCTAACACCTCGCTCAAGGCGGACACGTTGCCGCGCGCTACTTAACACCATTGCTAGCGCCCATGGAAAAAGTTGTCAGGTTCCCAAAGTTCAGTAAAGCATTGGCCGGCCTCTCATTGACGATCGCGGCTTGGAAGCTCGTCACTCTCGTTCCCTTTCGAATCGGCTTCGAGCTGAGATATCTGATGTCTCCTAGTGTGCTCTACAGCTTCGCCTTCGACGTAGTGTTAGCGGTAGGCGCCGTCCTGCTCTGGCGCGGCCGACCGGCAAGCCGGTGGCTCTTTGCCGCGCAGGCGACGATGACCACGATCGGATGGTTCTCAATCGGCGGTTTGCGTTGCTTGCCCTTCATCTTTATGTATCTCAAGGGCACCGACGATCCCGCAGCGCAGGCAGCAATCGGCTATATGGCCCGGCCGTTCTTGATCTTTGGTGTGTGGTGCCTGTTCGGCTGGCTCCTTGCACTCGCTTGCTTTGCGTGTTTCGGAACGGCGCGGAGCGCCGCAGGCCGCAGTTCCATTGCGGCCCTAGCCGAACGGCCTGAGGATCCTACCCTGGCCGAGATCATGCGCCGCAGAGCAGATGGGCGCTAACGATTTGTCCAAGCCGCCGCTGCTTCGCGGCTCGGCTTAACTCAGGCGTTGGATGCTATACATATCTTCGCAATCGAAGTACTGCTCAAAGAGATCCTGAAGGAGGTGTCCGTGCGCGTGGTGGCAGCCTATTCGGGGGATGTGTCCATAGGCAGTGACCATCCTCTAGCGCAAGAGGGCCTATCAAATGGCGCGTCCATCGTTCCCAGATTATGTTGACCACAATGAGCCCAAAATTGCGCTTGAGCTCTTGGTCTATAGGTGAACGAACGTCCGCTCACGTTGTCAGCAACGGTCGAGGCTGCGTTGGCGCGGCTTTGTGCGGTTTACGGATTGCGCCCTTAGCCCTTAACTTGGCCGCGCCTAACAATTCATTTCACCCGACAGCACTTCACAGCGCGGCTGACCTCACGCGTCAAACCGCACATGAGAGACATGTAAGCCAGGACGCCGCGAGCGCATTCTGCAGTCAGGGCTGACAGCCGATGCGCACGCGGGAGCGCCGCTGCACCACCTCAGCGCATTGGCTTGAATCGCGGTGACCCAGCGCCGCGCCTATGCCATCGCTTCGTCGGGATCCAACGCCACTGCCGCCTGCTGTGCGCGATCGAATCGCTCGCGGGCGGCGCGGATGCTGCCGTGGTTCTCGCCCGCCCAAGTGAGCAGTTGCGAGACGGGGCCGAGGAGTGCAATTCCCAGCTTGGAGAGCGCGTATTCCACGCTCGGCGGCTTGGTGGCGTAGACCTTGCGGGTGATCATGCCGTTGCGCTCGAGATTGCGCAGCGTCTGGGTCAGCATGCGCTTGGAGATGTCCGGCACTGCGCGCTGGATGGCACTGAAGCGGGACGGGCCGGGGATCAGCGTCAGCAGGATCAGCAGGGTCCACTTGTCGCCGATCTGGTCGAGCACATCGCGCACCGGGCACTTGGTGGCGTCGAAGGGTCCTTCCAGGGACGGCGGCAGCGGGAACAGGGCAATCGCATTCACGTGGGGTATCTCACGGTAACCAGGGGGAGCAAAACTGCCTCCTTGCGGAGGCCTGGGCGGCGCCGACACTATGCAGGCGATCAATTAGGTCTAGATAGTAGACCAAATCTCTTATGCAAACCTACTGGAGCCCGTCATGACATCTACTTCCCCCCTGATTCTTGTCACCGGCGCCAGCGGGCAGTTGGGTGCGCTGGTTGTCGAAGCGCTACTTGGCCATCTGCCTGCCAACCGCATCGTAGCAACGGCCCGGGATACCGCGTCACTTGCCGAGTTCGCAAAACGCGACATCGCGGTACGTCAGGCCGACTATGCGAACCCGCAAAGCCTGGACACGGCCTTCGCCGGCGTGGGCCGCGTGTTGCTGGTCTCGTCCAATGCGGTCGGCCAGCGCGTGCCGCAACACCGCAACGTGATCGAGGCGGCAAAGCGCGCCGGGGTGGAGCTGCTGGCGTATACGAGCATCCTGCATGCCGATACCAGCACGCTGTCGCTGGCCGCCGAGCATGTGGCCACCGAGGCGCTGCTACGCGAGAGCGGCGTGCCGCACGCGTTGTTGCGCAATGGCTGGTACACCGAGAACTACACCGGCTCGATCGCCGCAGAAGTCGCCCACGGCGCAGTGCTCGGCAGTGCGGGCGAAGGCAGGATCAGCGCCGCCACGCGCGCCGACTATGCTGCTGCGGCGGCTGCAGTGCTGGCTTCGGATGCCCCACAGGCCGGCCAGGTGTACGAGCTGGCAGGCGATACCGCTTTCACGATGGCCGAGTACGCCGCCGAGGTGGCGCAGCAGTCAGGCAAGCCGGTGGCCTATCACGACCTGCCGGAAGCCGATTACGCGGCAGCGCTGGTGCAGATCGGCCTGCCGTCCGGCTTTGCGCAGGTGCTGGCGCAGTGCTCGGCGGCCTCGCGCGACGGCGCCCTGTTCGATGATCGCCATACGCTGGGCCGGTTGATCGGCCGCCCCACCACGCCGTTGCGCGATGCGGTGGCGGCGGCACTCGCGGCGCGCTGAGTCACGGCCGGGACCACTGCGCTGCCGGGCCGTTCGGCACGCGGTGGTTCGCGCATCGTCAAGGAGGTGCCCCGTGGCCGCCAGGGATCACGGCGAACTTCCTGGTGCTTCACCGATATCCGACCGACAGCGATAGCCGGCTGGTCGGCGTGGCTGCGCGTGTCGGGATGATCTCCAGTGCGTTGGACCAGTGGCACTGGTTGAGGCGATCGGCCGTAGCGCTGCGCTAACGGCCGATCAGCAACCGTGCATCTCGGTTGGTCAACGCGTGGTGCGATCAGCGCGACGATGCGGCACTGGATTGCTGCCAGCGCTGGAGACCTGCACAGCCTGGCGCTGCGCGACGCACTCCCGGGCGCAGCAGATGGCAGCGTGACCTTGCCGATGTCGCTTGCAACTGCACGTGCTTGCCGAAGCTCAATGGTGGCGCAGGCGCGCCCCGCGCTGGCGAGTCCAGCAGCTAAGGCTACGCAACCATCGGCGATGCGCGACGTCGAAGGCACGGCAGGGCGTGCGCGGTCTCCGTGATGCCACGCCCTCACCTTCCGAATCCAGTTCTGTAAGAGCGTCTGCACCCCATCACGCGCGCAGCTGTGCCTGCCTCACGTTGGTCGCATAACTGCCATCGCCCCGACACGACGGTGACACAAGGGCCGCGACAGCGAAGTCCGGCAGTGTCACCAAAATGACATCAAATCTAAATATAACTGCTGCCATTGCCGCTACGTCAGGACGACCGGCGCCTGGCAGGCGCTTCCACGCCGTGCAGCCGCCCTCTTGGCAGCACCGGATCGACGCAGCCGCCGACCCGTTTCCCTTGCACGAGCCGGACCAATGAAAAAACGCAATCTCGCCACTGTTCTGTGCGCCCTCAGCGCGACCGCCAGCGGCAGCACGCTGGCCGCCGAGCTGGAGTTGTACGTCGACCGCAAGACCAAGCAGATCTTCGCCGAGCCGGCGCCAGGTCGCGACAAGTTGGGCACCTTCGTGCAGGTGGACGAAAACGGCAAGCTGCCGGCATCGGCGATGCCGGCCGCGCCCGCACAACCGCTGCCGCCCACGCCGGGCGCCACCACGCCCGCCGACACTGCCATTGCCCAGGCCGCGCCTATGCCTGCGCCGGTTGCAACGCCAGCGCCGGCCAAGTCCGGCGACGTCGGCAAGAAGTGGTACGACAAACTCAGCCTGCGCGGCTACACCCAGATCCGTTACAACCAGGGCGTCGGCGGCGATGCGCAGGACCTGCGCGCGCCGGGTGACCGCTTTATCGGCAACGACCAGAGCCTGGGCATCCGCCGTGCGCGCCTGGTGCTGAGTGGCGATCTCAACGAGCATGTGTCGCTGTATTTCCAGCCGGATTTTGCCAGCACGCCCACCGGCTCCACCACCTCCAACTTTGCGCAGCTGCGCGACGCCTACGCCGATATCTTCTTCGACAAGAAGCGCGAATACCGCGTGCGTGTGGGTCAATCGAAAATGCCGTACGGCTGGGAAAATCTGCAGTCCAGCCAGAACCGGCTCTCGCTGGATCGCGCCGATGCACTGAACTCGGGCCTGCGCGACGAACGCGATATCGGTGCGGTGTTCTACTACAGCCCCACCGTGGCCAAGGGCCGCTTCCAGGATCTGGTCAAGTCTGGATTGAAGGGGTCGGGCGACTACGGCGTGATCGGTGCCGGCGTGTACAACGGCCAGGGCGCCAACCGCGCCGAGCGTAACGACAGCATGCACGCGGTGGTGCACGCCACCTACCCGTTCAAGTTCGCCAACGGCCAGTATCTGGAAGTGGGCGCCGACGCCTACGCCGGCCGTTTCGTGCCGACTGCGGCAGCAGTGAATATCGGCGGCCGCAGCTTTACCCCGGCCATCACCGAGCCCAATGGCTATACCGACCAGCGCGTGGCCGCGCACATCATCTACTACCCGCAGCCGTTCGGCCTGCAGGCGGAGTGGACGGTGGGCCGTGGCCCGGAACTGGATGTGGCCCAGCGCCGCATCCGCACCCGCTCGCTGAGCGGCGGCTATGTGCAGGCCATGTTCAAGCACGACTTCAACTACGGCACCTTGCTGCCGTACCTGAAATGGCAGACCTACCGCGGCGGCTCCAAGTTCGACACCAATGCCCCGCGCATGCGTCTGGACGAAGTGGAAGCCGGTGTCGAATGGCAGCCGATGGATGCGCTGGAACTGGTGTTCGCCTATTCGAAGATGAAGCGCACCGACGTCAGCACCGCGCCGTATCCGGTCGTTGAAGGCGATTTGCTGCGCCTGCAGTTGCAGGTCAATTACTGAGCAAGGTCGGCAGCGCCGGTCATGGCTGCTGCGGCGGTCATGACCGGTGCATTCGTGTGCGGCTGCGTGCGTTCGCGCCGGGATCTGCATGCACGCAGGTGCCTGCGCGATGCTGCCAGCCCGGCGCGTGGTGACGCGCTCACTGGAACGCAGATGCGTATCAAGACCACGGTGGAGCGGCTTCCTGGCGGGATGATGCTGGTCCCCTTGTTGCTCGGGGCGCTTTGCCACACGCTCTGGCCGCAGGCCGGCAGCACCTTGGGGTCTTTCAGCAACGGTCTGATCAGCGGCACCGTTCCGATCCTGGCGGTGTGGTTTTTCTGCATGGGAGCAACCATCCAGCTGCGCGCCTCCGGACGGGTGCTGCGCCGTTCGGGCAGCCTGGTACTGACCAAGATCGCAGTGGCCTGGCTCGTCGCAGTCCTGTGCGCACCGCTCCTTCCCATCGGCGGTGTGTCGAGCGGGCCGCTGGCCGGGCTGTCGGTCCTGGCGCTGGTGGCTGCGATGGACATGACCAACGGCGGGCTGTACGCCGCGTTGATGCAGCAATACGGCAGCAGCGAAGACGCAGGGGCAGTGGTGCTGATGTCGCTGGAATCGGGCCCGCTGATCTCCATGCTGATCCTCGGTGCCAGCGGCCTGGCCAGCTTCGAACCACATCTGTTCGTCGGGGCGGTGCTGCCGCTATTGCTGGGCTTTGCACTGGGCAACCTCGACGCGCAACTGCGGCAGTTCTTCGCACAGGCGACCAGGACGCTGGTGCCTTTCTTCGGCTTCGCGCTCGGCAACACGCTGGATCTGTCGACCATCGCCCACACCGGCACAAGTGGCGTGCTGCTGGGCGTGGCGGTCATCGTGATCACCGGGTTGCCCTTGCTGCTGGCCGACCGCTGGATCGGCGGCGGCAACGGCACCGCCGGCGTGGCCGCCTCCAGCACGGCCGGTGCCGCCGTGGCCACTCCGGCCCTGATCGCCGGCATGGCGCCGCAGTTCGCACCCGCAGCGCCGGCCGCGACGGCGCTGGTGGCCAGCGCGGTCATCGTCACCTCGCTGCTGGTGCCGCTGCTGACGGCCTTGTATGCACGCCGTCGCTGTGCACGCAGCGGCTGAGAGCCGGGCTGGTGCCATGCGGCCTGCGATGGGATGCCTGGGCCGTTAGCGTTGCGGCATGCATGGCGCCGGAGCGAGCGGGCTCCGGCGACGCCGGTGCGCTGCCGCCGACGATCATGGCCGATGTGCGCGACCGGCATCTGTCGCGTTTGTGCACACGCCAGGCCACCCGACGGCACGTGGCGCACTGCGGTGGCAGTTGGGCTAAGCCGACAGTTCTCCACGCACGATCTGCGCGCCTGCGCTGAGCGCACTGAGTTTGCCGCGCGCCACGTGCCGGGCAAGCGGTGCCATGCCGCAGTTGGTGGAGGGATAGAGCTTGTCGGCATCCACGAAGCGCAGCGCTTTGCGCAGCGTCTCGGCCACTTCCTGCGGCGTTTCGACCGTCGTGCTTGCCACGTCGATGGCGCCGACCATCACCTTCTTGCCGCGAACCAGTTCGATCAGATCGATCGGCACGTGCGAGTTGTGGCATTCCAGCGAGATGATGTCCAGCGAGGATGTCTGCAGCTTGGGGAACGATTCTTCGTACTGGCGCCACTCCGAGCCCAGCGTCTGCTTCCAGTCGGTATTGGCCTTGATGCCGTAGCCATAGCAGATGTGGACGGCGGTCTCGCACTTCAGACCTTCCACCGCGCGCTCCAGGGTGGCAACACCCCAGTCGTTGACCTCGTCGAAGAAGACATTGAAGGCCGGCTCGTCGAACTGGATGATGTCCACGCCGGCGGCTTCCAGTTCCCTGGCTTCCTGATTGAGGATCTTGGCAAACTCCCATGCCAGTTTTTCGCGGCTTTTATAGTGCGCATCGAAGAGAGTGTCGATCATCGTCATCGGGCCGGGTAACGCCCACTTGATCGGCTGGCCGGTCTGCTGGCGCAGGAACTTGGCATCGTCCACGAACACCGATCTCGGACGGCTGACCGCGCCAACGACGGTCGGCACGCTGGCGTCGTAGCGGTCGCGAATCCTGACCGTCTCGCGCTTTTCGAAATCGACACCGCTGAGATGTTCGATAAAGGTGGTGACGAAATGCTGACGCGTCTGTTCGCCGTCGCTGACGATGTCGATGCCGGCGTGCTGCTGTTCCTGCAGCGACAAGCGCAGCGCGTCCTGCTTGCCTTCGATCAGTTCGGCGTCCTGCAATTTCCAGGGCGACCAGAGCGTTTCGGGCTGGGCAAGCCAGGACGGCTTGGGCAGGCTACCGGCGGTTGAGGTGGGGAGCAGCTTTGTCATGATGAGGGATGTCGTGCGTTCTGGTTGATTAGGAAGCATGGCTGGACGCCCACTGCGCAAGAAGGTTGCCGTAGGGCCGGATGAAATGCTCTTCGGTGAATTTGCCCTGTGTCACGGCGAGCTGGCTGCGCTCTTGGCGGTCGTAGACGATCTGGGTGGACGAATAATCCTGATGCTTCAGGCTCGGTTGGTAGGTCGGCCCTGCTGCAGCGTTGGCGTTGTAGATCTCTGGTCGGTAAATCTTCTGGAACGTTTCCATCGTGGCGATGGTGCCGATCAGCTCCAGGTTGGTGTAGTCGCCAAGCAGGTCGCCGAAAAAGTAGAACGCCAAGGGCGCAACGCTGTTCGGCGGCATGAAATAGCGCACCTGCAGGCCCATCTTTTCGAAATACTGGTCGGTCAACGAAAACGCGTCCTGCCGGTATTCGATCCCCAGGATGGGGTGCCGGTTTCCGGTGCGGTGATAGGTTCTGCTGGTGGAGACGCTGATGCAGATGACCGGCGATTTGTTGAAGTGCGCGCAGTACGCAGGCGAGTGCACGAAGTGCTTGAACAGCTTGCCGTGCAGGTCGCCAAAATCGTCCGGGATGGTGAAGCCGGACGCATCTTGGTTGTGCGCTGGCAGCAGCACGCTGAAATCGTAGTCGCGCACGTAGGAAGAGAAATTATTGCCGGCAATGCCGTCGATGCGCGCACCGGTATGCCGATCGACGATGGTGGGTTTCAATATCTCGATCAACGGAAACGCATCGTCCAGCGCGCGTTCCCCGATGTGCATTTCGACGGAGATGATGTCCAGCTCCACCGCGTAACGGTCACGGCTGGGGTTATCCCAGTGCGCCAGATCGTTGCAGCGGTTGTTGATCATCGCCAGCGTATTACGCAAATTTTCCTGACGTCGCAGACCTCTGGCCAGGTTGGCGAAGTTGGTCGTGTTGCGCGTCGTGGCCGAGGGATGGTAGTCCTCGTCGAAGCGCAGGCTCTTGATGGTGAAATCCAATGTGTGAGTCATTGCGAACTGATGCCTTGTTTCTAAGATGGGACGCGCGTATGCGCTGCGTAGCGGGTAATGCCGGCGGCATGCAGGCCTGACATCCGGATCAGCGGGCACGCCGACCGATCCTGTGGCCGAGGACGGCGCGGTGGCCGGCCGCACCACCTTGCGCTGCGCCCCTCAGGCCGCAGCCACGCCCTGCGCGACGCTGGAACGTGCATGCCGCGTCAGCTCGATCAGCGGCAGTGCCCGCTGCACCGCCAGCCTGGCCCGCTCGGCCAGCGCGTCGTTGTGCACGCGGTAGTCCAGAAAGTCGCGGTCGGTTGCGTAGACGCCCAGCGGCAAGGTGCGTGCCTGGAAGAAGCTGAAAAGCGGGCGTAGCTGATGGTCGATCACCAACGCATGGCGGTCGCTGCCCCCGGTTGCAGCGAGCAGCACGGGGGTATCGATCAAGGCATCCTGATCGATGAAATCGAAGAAGTGCTTGAACAGTCCGGTGAACGAGCCGCGGTAGACCGGCGTTGCCACCACCAGCACGTCGGCCTGCTCTACCAGGCAGAGCGCCTGCTCCACCGTGCCAGGGACTTGGGTACGCCAGAGCGCGCCAGCGAAGTGCGGTGCCAACGCCCCAATTTCGACCAAATGGCGCTCGCACGGCACCTGATCGGCGATCAGCTCCAGCAGGTGTTCTGCCAGGGCGACGGCCTTGGACGGGCGTTGCATCCCGCCGGAAACCGCGACGATGCGGAGTGGGTGTTTGACAGTCATGCTAGGCAACCTTACGCGGTGGGGACCTCGTGCAGTGCGACAGGAAGATCGCGGCCCGACCCATTGGCCGCGCCTTGGTCCGAACCCGTTCACACGGCAGCGATTGAACGACGAGTCCCGATGCTAGGGTTCGCATTCAATGAAGTAAAATGGTGTTATTTCAACAATCCATGAATTCGGATCATTTGAATGCTTGAGCGCATCCATCTCACCATCGTCCAGCAGGTCGAGCAGCAAGGCTCGCTGACCGCCGCCGCAGGCGTGCTGAATCTGACCCAGTCGGCGCTGAGCCACAGCATGAAGAAGCTGGAACAGCAGCTGGGCACCGACATCTGGTTGCGCGAGGGGCGCAGCCTGCGCCTGACCCAGGCCGGCCAGTACCTGCTGGCGGTGGCCAACCGGGTGCTGCCGCAACTGGATCTGGCCGAAGAGCGGCTGGGGCAGTTTGCGCAGGGCGAGCGCGGTGCACTACGCATCGGCATGGAATGCCATCCCTGCTACCAGTGGCTGCTCAAGTTGGTGGCGCCGTATCTGGCCACGTGGCCGGATGTGGATGTGGATGTGAAACAGAAGTTCCAGTTCGGCGGCATCGGCGCATTGTTCGGCTACGAGATCGATCTGCTGGTCACGCCCGACCCGCTGTTCAAGCCAGGACTCAGGTTCGAGCCGGTGTTCGACTATGAGCAGGTGCTGGTCGTGGCCAAGCGCCATGCGTTGGCGTCGGTGGCCTACGTCAAGCCACAGCAGCTCACACGCGAGGTGTTGATCAGCTACCCGGTGGATCTTGAGCGCCTGGATATCTACAGCCAGTTCCTGTTGCCGGCCGGCGTCACGCCGCGGCGCCACAAGGCCATCGAAACCACCGACATCATGATGCAGATGGTGGCCAGCGGCCGCGGCGTGGCCGCCATGCCGCGCTGGCTGGTCGAGGAATATGCGGCCAGAATGGACGTGGTGCCGGTGCGGCTGGGTGCGCGCGGCATCCCCAAGCAGATCTATCTGGGCGCGCGCGAGGCGGACATCGCGATCGATTATCTGCGCGCGTTTATCGAACTGGCGCGTGCGCCGGCCAATGCCACTGCCTATACGCCAGGACCCCACTGATGGATTCCACTGCCCAACGCATGCCACTTCCACTGCCTGACGGCCACGCCAAGGTCTTGCTGCATTCGTGCTGCGCGCCGTGCTCTGGCGAGGTCATGGAGGCGATGCTGGCCTCCGGCATCGACTACACCATCTTCTTCTACAATCCCAACATTCATCCGCGCAAGGAATACGCGTTGCGCAAGGACGAAAACGTGCGTTTTGCCGAACAGTTCGGCGTGCCCTTCATCGACGCCGACTACGATCGGGACAACTGGTTCGAGCGGGCACGGGGGATGGAAAACGAACCTGAGCGCGGCGTGCGTTGCACCATGTGCTTCGACATGCGCTTCGAACGCACCGCGCTGTATGCCCACGAGCACGGCTTTCCGGTGATCACCAGTTCGCTGGGCATCTCGCGCTGGAAGAACATGCAGCAAATCAACGACTGCGGCATGCGCGCCGCGGCCAAGTATCCCGGCTTGATGTATTGGGAGTACAACTGGCGCAAGGGCGGTGGCGCCTCACGCATGATTGAGATCAGCAAGCGCGAGAACTTCTATCAACAGGAATACTGCGGTTGCGTCTATTCCCTGCGCGACACCAATCGGCATCGTGTGGACAGCGGTCGCAAGCGCATTCAATTTGGCGTGAAATTCTATGGCGATGACGAGCAGCAAGACTGAGCCTTTCGCCAGTTCAGCGGCGACCTCACGTGGATTTGGGGCTCCTTTCCGCTCGATCAGCGCGTCGTTGCGATGTCACCCAATCATCATGACAAGACCGCAAGACCCGTGATTCCTACAGACACGCCGAGCGGTGCCAGCACCATCACCGACGCCTATTCGCTGGAGGTCAGCGTCAAGGACATCGGCGCGCTGACCAACGCGGCGCCGCGCATCCTGCCTGGCTGCGCCATGTTCATTCCCTACTTGCCAGGCCAAACCGAGGCTGCGCGGCTAGCCGCAGCACAGATGGTGCGTCGCCTTGGTTTCGAACCGGTGCCACATCTTTCCGCGCGTCGCATCGGCTCGCTCGAGGAACTGCAGGCTTTTATCGCGCGCCTGGTCGGTGAGGCCGACGTCACCGGCTGCCTGGTGATCGCAGGTGATCCGTCCACTCCGAAGGGACCCTTTGCCGACAGCGTGTCGCTGATCGAAACGGGTGTGTTCGAACGCTCAGGCATCCGCACCATCGGCGTGGCGGGTCATCCGGAGGGACATCCGATCATGCGCACGACAGAACAATGGGACGTGCTGCAACGCAAGTGCCGCAGCATCCAGGAGCGCGGCATGGCGCCCCTGATCGTGACGCAGTTCGGGTTCGATGCCGACATCGTGATGACATGGCTGGAAGCGCTGCGCGCGCGCGGCATGACGCATCCGGTACGGGTGGGCGTGCCCGGTCCTGCCAGTGTCGGGACCCTCGCACGCTATGCGGCAAGCTGCGGTGTCGGCGCCTGCGCGTCGGTGCTCTCAAACTATGGCGTCTCCATTGGCAAGTTATTCGGCAACGCGGGGCCGGATCGCTTTGTCGATCACCTCGTCGGCCGCCTGACGGAAGCGCATGGAGATGTCCGCTTGCACCTCTACCCGTTCGGCGGCATCGCCCAGTCTGTGGAGTGGGTTGCGCACTATCGCTCGTGCAAGGCGTCGCAGGATCGGGTTAGCTCCGTGGCCGCGGATTAGACGTCAAGACCAACGTGTCGGTGTGCCAGTCAACGTGGGCTTGAAGCGGTCACACCGCTACTGATCGGGCGGTGAGTCCGTGGCGAGGTCGGCGGGGATGAGAGCGTCTGAATGCGCTGCGTCCCATGGCGGTCAAGGCAATCTGGCCGCCACAGCGGCAGTGCCCGAGATTGAAGGAGAATTCGGTCTTCATCGCTGCATGCTTTTCTCTGAAACAGCGCCGCGTCCGCGACCCAGATCACACTCGGTGTCCTTTGATTTCTAGCGACATGCACGCAGCACCGTGAGTGTTGCAGTGCACAGCAGACCTGTCACAAGAGCGCGGTATAACCATCGACGAATCGCGGCGAGGGGGCGCTGCATCCGATGTCGTTGCCGTGCGCGATGGCATCGCTTCTGCAATGCTCACGGAGAGATCTTGCCATGCCGAAGCCGTCGCTGTTGTCGCTGTTGTCGCTGTTGTCGCTGTTGTGCTCCCTCTCACTGCTCTCTGGACCGCTTGCGGCAGCCGAGTTGCAGCCCAAGCAATTGGCTGGCCCACCGGAGGAGTTCGCGCAGATGCGTGCGCCAGATCCGGCCGAGTCGGCGATTTTGTCCAAGAGTGCGTTGCTGCCGGTGGAACTGGCACCGGCCGGTCAATCCGCGCGCTGGCAAGGCAGCTTGCCGGTGGAAAACGGGCATCTGCGCTTCATGGTGCTGTCCGGCGATCAGGCCTGGGATGCAGCAGTGGCTGCGCCTCAGCTTGCCGGCGCACGCGCCGCGGCGGTGGCGACACCGCTGCACGCGCAGCGCACGCTGCTGGGCACCGCCGAGCACGGCACCAGCGGCATGCGCTACGCCGTGGAGTCGGCGCGCAACGGCGCATGGTCGTTGACGCTGCAGGCGGCCTCGCCGGTGGCGCAGCGTGGCTACGTGCTGATGGAAGGCGATGCGCGCACGCAGCTTGCTTCGTACCTGCGCGAGCGTCAGCAGCAGGTTGGCCAATCGCTCACGCTCAACGCGCTGCTGAGCGGCAACGATGCACGCGGCGCCACGCTGCTGACGGCACAAGCCGGAACGATCGACCAGGCAAGCCTGCGTGTGATCGATCCGCAAGGCGGTGTGCGCAGCCTGCCGATGGCCGATGACGGCAAGCACGACGATGGCGCCGCCGGCGATGGCGTGTACGGCGGCACGTTCCAACCCACGAGCGAGGGCACCTGGATTGCGCAGGTCATCGTGCATGGGCACGACCAGGCTGGCCAGCCGTTCGTGCGGACCAGCGAGCATGTGGTGCCGGTGGTGGATACGTCGTTGCGTCTGCTCGGCAATGCACTGGGCGCACGCGCTGCTGAGGGCACGCGGCTGACGATTGCGCTACCGGTCGCTGCACGTGGCAACGCACCGTCGCATTACAGGGTGTTCGGCCAGGTATGGGGCACCGATGCCAAGGGCAAGGACGTACCGGTGGCCTGGATCGGCGGCATGCTGACGCCGCAGCAAGGCCAGCTGCCACTGAGCCTGGACGAACGCTGGATTGCGCGTGCCGGTGCGCGGGCACCGTTCACGCTGCGCAGCCTGCGCATTGAAGACCCGGACCATTACATTCCGCTGGTGCAGGCCGGCGCGCTGCCGTTGCAGCTGCCAGCGCTTCGCCGCGCCAGTCTCGCCCGCGCCGGCACGGGGATCGACGAGAGCATGCGCATGGGCCCGCGCCCCACTGCACTGGCTTCCGCGATGGCGACGGCGCAGCCTCAGGCCGCCGGCTCGCAATTGGTGCTGGTGCACGGCTATTGCTCCAACGGTGTATGGCCGCAGGCGCAATTCACCAATGCCTCGACCTTCCTGGATGCCAAGCAGAACCGCAGCAACGACCAGTTTGCGCAGCGGCTTGCCCAGTTCGCCAGCCAATGGTCGTCGTTCTCCACGGTGGCGCACAGCCAGGGCGGCATGGCTGCGCTGCATCTGTACACCTACTACTGGAGCGGGCTGGATAACGCCACCGGTGGGCGGGTGATGCAGTCGGTGGGCACGCCGTATCAAGGCACCAATCTGTCCGGCGTGCTGGCCGCGGTGGGTTCGTGGTTCGGCGTAGGTTGCGGCACCAATAGCGACATGACCTACGACGGCGCCAAGGCCTGGCTGGCCGGCATTCCGGCCGATGCACGCGCCAAGGTCAACTACTACACCACCTCGTTCGCCAAGACCAACTGGTACACCAACGATTACTGCAACGCTGCCTCGGATCTGGTGTTGAACGACCCGGAAGACGGCACGGTGGAGCAGGTCA
This sequence comes from Xanthomonas sp. D-99, assembly GCF_017746145.1. Lineage (NCBI taxonomy): Bacteria > Pseudomonadati > Pseudomonadota > Gammaproteobacteria > Lysobacterales > Lysobacteraceae > Xanthomonas > Xanthomonas sp. D-99. The sequence goes on from NZ_JAGHWU010000083.1 coordinate 15,803, forward strand.
ATGCGCAGCTGCCGGGTGGCGTGAATCGCGGCCACACCACGGCCAATGCCATACCACCGGCATGCGCGACCCGGCGCAGTATCTGGATGCCAACCGCAATGCAGTGATGAATGCGAATGCGGCGCGTTGAGGGGCCGGGATTAGGGAATCGGGATTGGGGATTGGGCAAGGCGCTGTCCCGGGCACGTCCCCGGTGCAGCGCCGATTTGCCCAAGTGCCTAAGCTGACGCTGGTGCAGTTTGATCGGAATATGTTTGTTGTAGGAGCGGCTTCAGCCGCGACAGGCATGACCGACAATGTCTGTCGCGGCTGCGCCGCTCCTACGATCGTGCGGGGAATACGCTAACGCACCGCATCCGCCACAGACGCGCCGCTCTGCGCATCGGCGCCACCGCCGAGCACCTTGTACAAGGTCACCCGATTGCTCGCCTCGGTCAGCCGCAAACTGATCAGTGTCTGTTGTGCGCTGTAGAGCGTGCGCTGCGCATCCAGCGCCACCAGGTAACTGTCCACGCCATTGCGATAGCGCGCATCCGACAGGCTGAAGCTGCGTTGTGCGGCGTCCACCATGGCCTGTTGCGCATGCATGCGTTCTTCCAGTTGCATGCGTTCGGCAAGTGCATCGGCCACTTCACTGAAGGCGGTCTGGATCGCCAGTTCGTACTGCGCAATGGTGATGTCCTTTTGCAACATGGCCACATCCAGTTCGGCCTTCAACGCGCCGGCACGGAAGATCGGCATGCTCACGCTGGGCGAGAACGACCACGTATGGTCGCCATCGAACAGGCTGGATAACGCATCGCTGCCGCGCCCGGCATTGGCGGTCAACGAAATGGTGGGGAAGAAGGCCGCACGTGCCGCACCGATATCTGCATTGGCGGCCTTGAGCGTGTGCTCGGCCGACAGCACGTCCGGGCGCTGCAACAACACCCGCGATTCCAGCTGGGCAGGCAACGGCGCCAGCGCCACTCCCGTCTCGATCGCATCGCTGGCAGGCAACAACGCAACCGGCACCGACATGCCTACCACCAGATTCAAGGCATTGCGCGACTGCGCCAGCTGGGTGGTGTAGTTGGCCACATCAGCGCGCGCGCTTTCCACGCTGGTCTGGATCTGCGCCAGATCCAGACCGGAGACGATGCCGTTGTCGTGCTGCAGCTCGGTCAGACGCAGCGTCTTGCGTTGGCTGTCCAGGGTCTGGTGCGCGAGCGCCAGACGCTGTTGATCGGCGGCCACGGTCAACCAGTCGTTGGCCACTTCAGCCACCAGGCTCAGACGCGTGCTGCGCTGGGTTTGCTCACTGGCGAGATAGCTTTCCAGGGCCTCGTTCTTGAGGCTGCGAATGCGACCGAACAGATCCAGCTCCCAGCTGCTGACGCCCACCTCGCCGCTGGCGCTGCGGATGATCTGCGCCGCGCCGGTGAAACTGGTCGCTGCCGCGGCGCGCTGCGCGGTGTGCGGTGTGCGAGACGGTGGCATCGACGGAGGGAAACAGGTTCGCACGTTGAATGCGGTACTGCGCGCGTGCCTGCTCGATAGCGAGCACCGCCACGCGCAGGTCGCGGTTGTTGTCCAACGCCAGCGCGACCACCTGCTGCAGACGCGCATCGGTCACCACCTGCCGCCAATCCAGCGCGGCTGCATTCGGCATGCCGGTGTCCGCATTGCCGGTGCTGCCGATCACGCTGGGCACCGGCGCGTCCGGGCGTGCGTACTGCGGCGCCATGCTGACGCAGCCACTCAAGGCGATGGCGCAGGCCACTGCCACACCTGCAACGCCGTAGCGCATCACGGGGCCACCTCGGACGTCTCGGCGGCTGTCGCGTGATCAGACGCCCTACCAGGAAACACGCTGCGCACCATCACGTAGAACAACGGCACGAAGAAGATGCCCAGCAGCATAGAGACCAGCGTGCCGCCGAGCACGCCGGTGCCCAGCGAATGGCGGCCGCCGGAGCCGGCGCCGCTGCTGACCACCATCGGCAGCACGCCGAGCAGGAACGCCAGCGAGGTCATCACGATCGGGCGCAGGCGCAGGCGTGCGGCATGCAGAGTGGCATCGACCAGCGGCTGGCCCTTCTCTTCCAGTTCCTTGGCGAACTCCACGATCAGGATGCCGTTCTTGGCCGCCAGGCCCATCGTCGCCAGCAGGCCGACCTGGAAGTAGATGTCGTTGGAGAGCCCGCGCAGCCACGTCGCCAGCAGTGCGCCGACGATGCCCACCGGCACCGCCAGCATCACCGAGATCGGGATCGACCAGCTCTCGTAGAGGGCGGCCAGGCACAGAAACACGAACACCAACGACACCGCGTACAGCATCCAGGTCTGCGCGCCGGCGGCCTGCTCCTGGTAGGACATGCCCGACCAGGCGTAACCCACGTCCTTGCCGAGCTTGCCCACCAGCCCGGCGATGTCGTTCATCGCTTGGCCGGAACTGATGCCACTGGCGGCGCTGCCGGTCACCTCCATCGACTCCACACCGTTGAAGCGGCTCAGCACCTGCGGCGCATACGCCCACGCGCTGCTGGAGAAGGCCGAGAACGGCACCATCTCCGAACTGCTGTTGCGCACGTACCAGCGGCCGATGTCGGCGGGCAGCATGCGCGCGCTCGCCTCGCCCTGCACATAGACGCGCTTGACCCGGTTGTTGTTGAGGAAGTCGTTGACGTAGCTGCCGCCCATCACGGTGGCCAGTGTGGTGTTGATGTCCGAAGCGCTCAGACCAAGCGCGCCGGCCTTGGCGTCGTCGATCTGCACGCGATAGGTCGGCGCGTCTTCCAGGCCGTTGAAGCGCACCGCGGTCAGGTCCTTGTCGGCGTTGGCCAGTTGCAGCAGTTGCTGGCGCGCGGCGACCAGCGCGTCGTGGCCCTTGCCGGCCACGTCCTGCAGCTGCAGGGTGAAACCGGAACTGGTACCCAGGCCATTGATCGCCGGCGGCGACAATGCGAACACCTGCGCATCGGGCAGCGTGCCCATCATCGCGCCGGTGATGCGGTTGGCGATCTCCTGCGCGGGCGCATCGCGCTGCGCCCAATCCTTGAGCTTGATGAAACCCATGCCCGCGTTCTGGCTGCTGCCGGCAAAGCTGAAGCCGGAGATGGTCATCATCCCCGCCACTTCCGGCTGCTTGAGGATGAACTCGGACGCCTGGTCGATCGACTGCTGCGTGCGCTGCTGGGTGGCGCCGGCCGGCGTGGTGAACATCACCATCAGCATGCCCTGGTCCTCGTCGGGAAGAAACGAGCTGGGCAGGCGCCAGAACAACAGCGCCATCACCACGAGCAGCGCCAGATAGACCAGCCCGCCGAGCTTGCGATGGCCGATCAGCTTGCCCACACCGCGACCATAGCCATCGGCGCCGCGGTCGAAGCGCACGTTGAACCAACCGAAGAAGCGCCCGAGCACGCCCTTGCGCGCCACCTGTTGGCCGTGCGCGATCGGCTTGAGCAGGCTGGCGCACAGCGCCGGACTCAGGGTCAGCGCCACCAGCAGCGACAGCAGCATCGCCGCGGCGATGGTCACCGAGAACTGGCGGTAGATCTCGCCAGTGGCGCCGCCGAAGAACGCCATCGGCAGGAACACCGCGGTCAGCACCAGGGCGATGCCGACCAGTGCGCCGGAGATCTGCCCCATCGAGGTGTAGGTGGCCTGCCGCGGCGACATGCCCTCCTCGCTCATCAGGCGCTCGACGTTCTCCACCACCACGATGGCGTCGTCGACCAGCAGGCCGATCGCCAGCACCATCGCGAACATGGTCAGCGTGTTGATCGAATAGCCGAGCAGCGCCAGCACGCCGAACGTGCCGAGCAGCACCACCGGCACCGCGATCACCGGCACCAGCGTGGCGCGCCAGTTCTGCAGGAACAGGTACATCACCAACACCACCAGCACGATCGCCTCGAGCAGGGTCTTGACCACTTCCTCGATGGAAATGCGCACGAATGGCGTGGTGTCGTAGGCGATCTCGTACTTCAGCCCGGTGGGGAAGTACGGCTTGAGTTGTTCGAGCTTGGCTTCCACCGCCTTGGCGGCAGCCAGCGCGTTGGCGCCGGTCGCCAGCTCCAGGCCCGTGCCCGAGGCCGACTTGCCGTTGTACTTGGAACTGGATGCATACGACTTGGAACCCAGCTCCACCCGCGCCACGTCGCGCAGGTGCACGGTGGCGCCGCCGGTCTGCGACTTCAGCACGATCGCCTCGAATTGCGCCGGGGTCTTGAGCTTGCTGCGCGAGGTGACCGTGGCGTTGAGCTGCTGGCCCTGCACCGCCGGCAACGCGCCCAGCGCGCCGGAAGAGACGTCGGCGTTCTGCGCCGAAATCGCGTTGCTCACGTCCGCGGGCATCAGCGCATAGGTGCGCAGCTTGTCCGGATCCAGCCACACCCGCAGCGAATATTCGGAGCCGAACACGTTGACCCCGCCAACGCCGTTGAGCCGGCTGATCGGGTCCTGCAACGTGGACACCATGTAGTCGCCGATGTCGGTGCTGTCCATGCTGCCGTCTTCGGAGGTGAAGGCCAGCACCATGAACATGCTGCTGCCCATGGACTTGGTGACGGTCACGCCATTGCTCTGCACCGCCTCCGGCAGCATCGCCTCGCCTTGCGACACCTTGTTCTGCACCTGCACCTGGGCGGTATCCGGATCGGTGCCGGAATCGAAGGTGAGGGTGATCGAGGCGGTGCCGGCAGAACTGCTGCTGGAGGACATGTACAGCAGGTGGTCCAACCCGGTCATCTGTTGCTCGAGGATCTGCGTGACCGAGTTCTGCACGGTCTGCGCCGAGGCGCCGGTGTAGGTGGCGCTGACGTTGATCGTCGGTGGGGCGATGCTGGGATACTGCTCCAGCGGCAACGACAGGATCGAGAGCGCGCCGGCCAGGGTGATCACGATGGCGATGACCCAGGCGAAGATGGGACGGTCGATGAAGAAACGGGCCATGGCGGTTCCTCAGTCGGCCTTGGGCGCCGCCGCGGCGGTGGCCTGCGTGGATGGCGACGCGTTGGCGGCCGTGCCGGCCGCAGCGGTCTGGCTCACTTCCACGGCCTTGACCTCGGCACCGACCGACGCCTTCTGCAAGCCCTGCACGATGACCTTGTCGCCCGCCTTCAATCCCTGGCGCACCACCCACTTGTCGCCGATCGCATCGCCGGTGGTCAGCACCCGCTGCGCGACCTTGCTGTCGCTGCCGACCACCATCGCCACTGCCTCGCCCTTGCTGTTGCGGCTGATCGCCTGTTGGGGCACCAGGATGGCCTGCTCGTCCACGGCCATCGACAGTTTCGCGGTGACATACATGCCCGGCAGCAACAGGCGCTCGGGATTGGGCACCACCGCGCGCAGCTTGACGGTGCCGGTGGCGGTATCGACCGCGGCATCCACCACCTCCAGCGTGCCGCTGCGCGCATAGGTGCTGCCATCTTCCAGTTGCAGCGTCACCTCGGCCTTGCCATCCACCGCCTTGAGCTGGCCGGCGTCGAGCTGGCGGCGCAACTGCAGCAGCTGTGCGCTGGACTGGGTGAGGTCCACGTAGATCGGGTCGAGTTGGTTGATGGTGGCCATCACCTCGCTCTGGCCGGCGCTGACCAGCGCGCCCGGCGTGTAGCTGGAGGTGCCGATGCGGCCGGACACCGGCGCGAGGATGCGGGTGTAGTCGAGATTGATGCGCGCGGTCTGCAACGACGCCTTGGCCGCGATCACGGCCGCCTCGTTCGAGCGCAGCGTGGCCAACGCATCGTCGCCGTCCTGCTTGCTGACCGCGTCCAGCCCGACCAGGGTCTGGTAGCGCTGCGCCTTGGGCCTGGCCGACAACACCGCCGCCTCGGCTTGCGCCAGATCGCCCTTGGCGGTGTCGTACGCGGCCTGGTAGCTGGCCGGATCGATCTCGTACAGCACCTGCCCGGCCTGGACGTCCTGGCCTTCGGTGAACAGCCGCTTGCGCAAAATGCCGCCGACCTGCGGGCGCACGTCCGAGGTGACATAGGCCACGGTGCGGCCGGACAAGGTCTGGTCCACGGCCAGCCGCTGCACCTTCAGCGTCTGCACGCCGACCTGCGCCTGCGGCATCTGCGGCGGCTGCCTGGAGGAACACGCGACCATGAGCGTGGTCACGGCGGCGGGCAACAGCCAGCGCAGGGACGCAGTGCGAAAACGATGGGCGGCGACGGGCAACATGCGGCGAACTCACGGTTTATCCGAATGTGGCCACGCTACGGCGCGAATGTGCAGCAAATTTGGAGATTGCCGGCGGCGGCATGAACGCGCTTGATTTCCACTGCCGCGACCCGGCTAATACGCAGCAGCTCCGGTTACCGCGCTTCGCATCACCTCTTCGATGAAACTGGGTATCACCGCCAAGTTGTTTCTCGCCATCCTCGCCGCGTGCGTGGCGGTGCTGCTGATCAACGGCATCGCCGTGCAGGCCTTCGTCAAACGCCAGTTCCTGGACTACCTCAACGAACAGGGCGTGGAGCGCATGCAGGAGACCTTGCCGCGGGTCAGGGCCGAATACGCGCGGCACGGCAACTGGGAGTTCGTGCGCGACAACCCCGATGCCTGGTTCGTGCTGATGCGCCCGGAACGTGGCCCCGGCCCGCCACGCGAGGCGCCGCCGATTTCCGACCAGACCGGTGCGGTGTTTCGCTTCGCACTGCTCGACCAGGACTACACGCCGGTGATCGGCAATCCGGATGTCGGCCGCCACGACATCCTGCGCCCGGTGGTGGTTGGCGGCCGCACCGTCGGCTGGATGGCGATGCTGCCGTTCCAGAAGGCGCTTGCGGCGGCGGACGCGCGCTTTTACGCCGCGCAGCAACGCGCGTGGTGGGCGATCGGCGGCGCCTGCCTGCTGGTCGCCGCGGTGCTCGGCTGGCTGTTGTCGCGGACCTTGCTGCGGCGCCTGCGCGGCCTGACCCACGCCACACACCTGCTCGCTGCGGGCGACTACGCCACCCGCATCGACGCCGCGGCGCGCGACGAACTGGGCCAGCTGGCGCGCGACTTCAACCTGCTGGCGCAAGCGCTGGAGCACAACGAACGCGCGCGGCGCGACTTCATGGCCGACATCTCGCACGAGCTGCGCACACCGCTGGCGGTATTGCGCGCCGAACTGGAAGCGCTGCAGGACGGCATCCGGCCGATGACACCCAACTCGCTGGGGTCGCTGCACCAGCAGGTCGGCCAGCTGGGCAAGCTGATCGAGGACCTGTACGACGTGTCGCTGACCGACGTCGGTGCGCTGGCGTATCGGCGCGCTACCGTCGATCTGGCGGTCATCCTGGCAACCGTGCTGGACGGCTTGCGCGCGCGCTTTGCCGCCGCGCAGCTGCAGGTGCAGGCGCAGGTCGATGCCGGCCCGCTGCAGGTGGACGGCGATGAGCGCCGTCTGCAGCAACTGCTGGGCAACCTGCTGGAAAACACGCTGCGCTACACCGACGCCGGCGGCACGGTGCAGGTGCGCTGCGTACGCCGTGGCGCGGTGCTGGAACTGGTGGTCGAAGACAGCGCGCCGGGGGTGGATGCGGACAAGCGCGAGCGGTTGTTCGAACGCTTCTACCGCACCGAGGCCTCGCGCAATCGCACCAGCGGTGGCAGCGGCCTGGGCCTGGCGATCTGCCGCAACATCGCCGAGGCACATGGCGGCTCGATCCACGCCGAGGCTTCCGCACTGGGGGGGCTGCGTATGGTGCTGCACTTGCCGGGTCTGGTCGCATGAGCAGCGCGTCCCCGATCGGGCATGTGCTGATCGTCGAGGACGAACCGCGCCTGGCCGCGGTGTTGGGCGAGTACCTGCACGCGGCCGGCTATTCGCACGACTGGATCGCCGATGGCGCGCAAGCGCTGGGCGCATTCCGCGCGCAGCAGCCGGACCTGGTGCTACTGGACCTGATGCTGCCCAACCGCGGCGGCCTGGACATCTGCCGCGACCTGCGCAAGGAAAGCGCGGTGCCGGTCATCATGGTCACCGCGCGCGTGGAGGAAATCGACCGCCTGCTGGGCCTGGAGATCGGCGCGGACGACTACATCTGCAAGCCGTTCAGCCCGCGCGAAGTGGTGGCGCGCGTCCAGGCAGTGTTGCGCCGGCATCGCCACGACCCCCACGGCGCGCCGGCACCGGGCCTGCAGATCGACGAAGACACCTGTCGCGCCAGCGTGGACGGCCGCACCCTGGACCTGACCCAGGTCGAATTCCGCCTGCTGCGTACCCTCGCTGCCGCCCCGGGGCGGGTGTACTCGCGCGAGCAACTGATGGGCCGGCTCTACGCCGACCACCGCATCGTCACCGACCGCACTGTCGACAGCCACGTCAAGAATCTACGCCGCAAGCTCGCCGACGCTGGCGGCGAGGACTGGGTCCGTTCGGTCTATGGCGCGGGGTATCGCTTTGAGCCGTGATTGGGGAATCGGGAATGGGGAATGGGGAATGGGGAATGGGGAATGGGGAATCGGTAGAGCAGAAGCGGGGCGTTGTTTGTCTTTTCTACTTCGCGTTTGAAGCTTGTGGTTCACATCGGCTTGCGAAACGGAACCGTCCGGGCAAGCCCCTAGCCTTTGATTTTGCGATTCCCGATTCCCGATTCCCGATTCCCCATTCCCGATTCCCCATTCCC